>CALMOK010000062.1:0-1973 GCA_937871825.1 uncultured Alphaproteobacteria bacterium | reverse complement strand
CCCATGTCGGTGGCGAGCGTCGGCTGATAGCCTACCGCCGATGGGATGCGGCCCAGCAAGGCTGAAACTTCCGAACCCGCCTGGGTGAAGCGGAAGATGTTGTCCACGAAGAAGAGAACGTCCTGCCCCTTGTCGCGGAAGTCCTCGGCAACCGTCAGGCCCGTCAAGGCCACGCGCGCGCGCGCGCCGGGCGGCTCGTTCATCTGGCCATAGACCAGCGCGCATTTGGAACCCTCGCCACCGCCCGCCTTATTGACGCCACCCTCGATCATCTCGTGATAAAGGTCGTTGCCCTCGCGGGTCCGCTCGCCGACGCCGGCGAACACCGAATAGCCCCCATGGGCCTTCGCGACGTTGTTGATGAGTTCCATGATCAGCACGGTCTTGCCAACGCCGGCGCCGCCGAACAGTCCGATCTTTCCGCCCTTGGCGTAGGGGGCCAACAGGTCGACGACCTTGATGCCGGTTTCCAGGATCTGCGCTTCGGTGGCCTGGTCGGCGTAGGATGGCGCCGCCTGATGAATGGCGCGCAGACCGGACGAGGCGACTGGGCCGGCCTCGTCGACAGGTTCGCCGATCACGTTGATGATGCGCCCCAGCGTGCCGACGCCCACCGGCACCATGATGGGAGCGCCCGTGTCGAAGACTTCCTGGCCTCGCGTCAGCCCTTCGGAAATGTCCATGGCGATGCAGCGCACGGCGTTCTCGCCAAGGTGCTGCGCCACCTCGAGGACCAAACGATTGCCGTTGTTTGACGTTTCGAGCGCGTTCAGGATTTCGGGCAGATGCCCATCGAACTTCACGTCGACGACGGCGCCGATCACCTGGGTGATGTGGCCGACGACCTTGTTGCCTTCAATGACCATGACGGTTTCCTGTGCGTGATGTCAGAGCGCCTCGGCGCCCGAGATGATCTCGATCAATTCCTTGGTGATCATGGCCTGGCGCGACCGGTTATAGGTCTGCGTCTGCCGCTTGATCATGTCACCCGCGTTGCGCGTAGCGTTGTCCATGGCGCTCATGCGCGCGCCCTGCTCGGAAGCCGCGTTTTCCAGCAAGGCCCGGAACACCTGCACGGCGATGTTGCGCGGCAATAGCGCGTCGAGGATCTCGCTTTCGCCAGGCTCGTAGTCGTAGGTGGCCGTCGAGGCCACGGCGGCGTCGGCCCGCGGCACGTCGGCCGGAATAAGGCGCAACGCCGTCGGGATCTGGCTGATGATCGAGCGAAACCGTGAGAAGAACAGCGTGCAGACGTCGAACTCACCCTGCTCGAACATGCCGATGACCTTGCGGGCGATCGGCTCGGCATTGGTGAAGGCGAGCCGCTTGACCTCGCGGAGATCGATCACGTCCACGATCTGCGCCCCGAACTGGCGGCGAAGCTGATCATGGCCCTTTTTGCCGACGCAAATGATCTTGACCGTCTTGCCCTGCCCCATGAGCCGCGTGGCGTGTTCGCGCGCCAAGCGCACGATCGACGAATTGAACGCCCCGCACAGCCCGCGCTCGGCCGTGCAGATCAGCAGGAGATGCGTCTGGTCGCGTCCGTTGCCGGCCAGCAGAACGGGCGCTTGCGTGTCCGCCCCGATCCCGCCCGCCAGATTGGCAAGAACGCGTTCCATCCGCTCGGCATAAGGACGCGCCGCCTCAGCCGCCATCTGGGCCCGCCGCAACTTCGCGGCGGCCACCATCTGCATGGCCTTGGTGATCTTCTGCGTGGACTTGACCGACGAAATCCGGTTTCGCAGGTCTTTCAAGGACGGCATCGGTCAAACCTGACTTGGAGCTAGAACGAACCCTATCGGGATTTCGGTTCAGGCGAACGATCGGGCGTAGGTTTCCACCACGGTCTTCAACTTGCCCGCAGTGTCGTCCGACATATCCTTCGAGGTCCGGATGGTGTCGAGAACAGGCATATGCTGGCTCTTGAGGAGCGCCAAAAGCCCGTCCTCGAAGGCCCGCACGCGGTTGAC
>CALMOK010000061.1 GCA_937871825.1 uncultured Alphaproteobacteria bacterium | reverse complement strand
GAAGTCGACAGCCTGCTGGAAGCCGGGATGCTCGGGGGCGGCGACCATCCACTGCGGCTCGGGCCACCGGAAGGGATCCCTTATCTCAAGAGCCAGACGCGGCTGACATTCGCCCGATGCGGCCTCGTCGACCCGCTCTCGGCGGAAGATTACCGGGCGCACGGCGGCTACGCGGGGCTCGATCGCGCCCTGGCGATGAGCGCGGTCGCCATCGTCGACGAGGTGAAGCTGTCCGGCCTGCGCGGGCGCGGCGGCGCGGGCTTTCCAACCGGCATCAAGTGGAACACCGTCCGGCTCGCCGAGGGCAATCAGAAATACATCGTTTGCAACGCCGACGAGGGTGACAGCGGTACCTTCGCCGACCGCATGCTGATGGAGGGCGACCCTTTCTCGCTGATCGAGGGCATGACGATCGCGGCGCTGGCGGTCGGGGCGACGCGCGGCTTCATCTATATCCGGTCCGAATATCCGCACGCCTTCGAAACCATGCGGCGGGCCATCGAGGCCGCGACGGCGGCGGGCTATCTCGGCGCTTCCGTGGCGGGTTCCGCCCACCCGTTCACATTGGAAGCGCGCCTCGGCGCCGGCGCCTATATCTGCGGCGAGGAAACATCGCTGCTGGAAAGTCTCGAGGGCAAGCGCGGGCTCGTGCGGGCCAAGCCGCCCCTGCCCGCCCTCAAGGGGCTGTTCGGCAAGCCCACCGTGGTCAACAACGTGATGTCGCTCGCCTCCGTGCCGTGGATCATGGCCAACGGGGCGCAGGCCTACGCCGATTTCGGCATGGGGCGCTCGCGCGGCACCCTGCCGATCCAACTCGCCGGCAACGTCAAGCGGGGCGGCCTGATCGAGACGGCCTTCGGCCTCACCTTGCGGCAGGTGCTGTTCGATTATGGTGAAGGCACAGCCACAGGCCGGCCGATCCGGGCCGTGCAGGTCGGCGGACCGCTCGGGGCCTATTTCCCCGAAGCCCTGTTCGACACGCCGATGGACTACGAGGCTTTCGCGGCCGTCAAGGGGCTGATCGGCCACGGCGGGGTGGTGGTGTTCGACGACACGGTCGACCTCGCCCACCAAGCGCGCTTCGCCTTCGAGTTCTGCGCCCAGGAAAGTTGCGGCAAGTGCACGCCATGCCGCATCGGCGCGACGCGTGGCGTCGAGACGGTAGACAAGATCCTGTCCGGGGTTGAGCGGGACAAGAACCTCGTGCTGCTCGACGACCTTTGCCAGTTGATGACGGACGCATCCCTTTGCGCCATGGGCGGGTTGACCCCCGTGCCGGTCATGAGCGCGCTGACCCATTTTCCCGAAGACTTCGACCGGGTGCCGCTTCGCGCGGCGGCCGAGTGAGGATCACCATGCCGCTCATCCAGGAACTCGACACCGGCACGCCGATCCGCGTCGCGGACGCGACCGTGACGCTCACCATCGACGGCGCCCCGATGACGGTGCCGCGTGGCACCTCCGTGATGGCCGCAGCCGCCCTGATGGGCACGAAAATCCCGAAACTCTGCGCCACCGACTCGCTGGAGCCTTTCGGCTCGTGCCGCATGTGCCTCGTCGAGATCGAGGGCCGGCGGGGCACCCCGGCCTCCTGCACGACGCCGGCCGAGGACGGCATGGTGGTGAAAACGCAGACCGAACGCCTCGCCACCCTGCGGCGCGGCGTGGCCGAACTCTACATTTCCGATCATCCGCTAACCTGCCTCACCTGCTCGGCCAACGGCGATTGCGAACTGCAGGACACGGTCGGCCAGGTTGGCCTGCGCGACGTGCGCTATGGCTACAAGGGCGAGAACCACCTCGACGCCCCGACCGACACGTCGAACCCGTATTTCACCTTCGAGTCCTCGAAATGCATCGTCTGCTCGCGCTGCGTGCGGGCCTGCGAGGAGGTGCAGGGCACCTTCGCGCTGACGGTCGACGGGCGCGGCTTCGATTCCCGCGTGTCGGCCGGCGGCATGGATTTCTTCGGTTCCGAATGCGTGTCCTGCGGGGCCTGCGTGCAGGCCTGCCCGACCGCGACGCTGAACGAGAAATCCGTCATCGCGATGGGCAAGCCCGAACATTCCGTGGTGACCACCTGCGCCTATTGCGGCGTGGGCTGTTCGTTCAAGGCCGAGATGCAGGGCGACAAGGTCGTCCGCATGGTGCCCTACAAGGGCGGCAAGGCCAACGAGGGCCATTCCTGCGTCAAGGGCCGCTTCGCCTATGGCTACGCGACCCACAAGGACCGCATGACGGTGCCGATGATCCGCGCCAAGATCACCGACCCCTGGCGGGAGGTGACCTGGGCGGAGGCGATCGCCCATGCCGCGTCCGAGTTCAAGCGCATCCAGGCCAAATACGGCCGCGACTCGATCGGCGGCATCACCTCCTCGCGCTGCACCAACGAGGAAACCTATCTGGTGCAGAAGCTGGTGCGCGCCGGTTTTGGCAACAACAACGTCGACACCTGCGCCCGCGTCTGCCATTCGCCGACCGGCTACGGCCTCAAGGTCACGGTTGGCACCTCCGCCGGCACGCAGGATTTCAAATCGGTCGAGGAAGCGGACGTCATCCTGGTGATCGGGGCCAACCCGACCGACGGACACCCGGTCTTCGCGTCCCGCATGAAGCGGCGACTGCGCGCCGGGGCTCGGCTGATCGTCGCCGACCCACGCAAGATCGACCTCGTGAAGTCGGCCCATATCGAGGCCGACTATCACCTGCCGCTGAAGCCGGGCTCCAACGTCGCCATGATCAACGCCCTCGCCCACGTTGTGGTGACGGAAGGGATGGTGCGCGAGGACTACATCCGCGAGCGCTGCGACCTCGATGCCTTCGAGTCCTGGGCGCGGTTCATTGCCGAGGATCGCCATTCGCCCGAAGCCGTCGAGGCGATCACCGGCGTTCCGGCGGCCGACGTGCGCGCCGCCGCCAAGCTTTACGCAACCGCCCCCAACGCCGCCATCTTCTATGGCCTCGGCGTCACCGAGCACAGCCAGGGCTCCACCATGGTGATGGGCATGGCCAACCTCGCCATGGCGACCGGCAACATCGGCCGGCCCGGCGTCGGGGTGAACCCGCTGCGCGGCCAGAACAACGTGCAGGGCTCCTGCGACATGGGATCCTTCCCGCACGAGCTGCCGGGCTACCGGCACGTGTCGGACGACGCGACGCGCCACACCTTCGAGAGCCTGTGGGGCGTCGGCCTGCACGACGAGCCGGGCCTTCGCATCAACAACATGCTGGACGAGGCCGTCGAGGGCTCCTTCAAGGGCCTCTACATCCAGGGCGAGGACATCGCGCAGTCCGACCCCGATACCCAGCATGTGACGGCGGGGCTGCGGGCCATGGAATGCGTGGTTATCCAGGACATTTTCCTGAACGAGAGCGCGAAGTACGCCCATGTCTTCCTGCCCGGAGCCTCCTTCCTGGAAAAGGACGGCACCTTTACTAACGCCGAGCGGCGCATCAACCGCGTCCGCAAGGTGATGGCCCCCTTGGGCGGGTTAGGGGACTGGGAAGGCACGATGGCGCTCTCGAACGCCCTCGGCTACCC
>CALMOK010000060.1 GCA_937871825.1 uncultured Alphaproteobacteria bacterium | reverse complement strand
GCACAAGCGCCCCACCGCGGCGGCCAGGGCGCGGCACGCGGGACCGGTATCGAAACGCAGGGCGACGCCGCCCAGGTCCACGCCGGCGAGGATGGTCGAGAGTTGATCGCCGTTCCGCCAGTCGATCCCGAAACCTCGCGCACTCGGCGCGTCGGTGGCGACGAGAACCAGGGTGTCGACGCCGCCCTCGACGTCGAGCCGCGCGAGGCGGCTCGCCTCGGCCGGATCGGGATGATCGACGCGCGAGGCGACTCGCCAACCACCGGCCTGTCGGCCCAGAAAATCGTCGGCCGGAGGAGACGCCGGGTAGAGGGCGTCGAACGTGATGTCGTCAAGCGTGCGCCAAGACGGCGCGGCGGCACCGGCGCCCGGTGGATGATCCAAGGCGGCGGTCCGTGCCGGGCGGGCAGCGTCCGAAGGAGGTGCGTCGTTCATCGGACGTCCGGTTCACACGCGGGTGGCTGGTCCTCATCACCAATGGCCAGCCATCCACCATAACTCTCCCGGCGGCCGCGTTCAAACGATGTGGTGGCCGTTTTCGATGGCACCCACCCAGTGCGAACGCGCTTCCTGGCTTTCGGCGATGCCGAGCGCGAACGTCGAACGCGAAACCCCATGGTTGAGCGTGGCGAGCCCGTTCTGCAATCCACTCGCGTCGGGCGCGTGGCCCAGCGCGCTCTGGTACAGGCCCGTGACGAACTGGGCGTCCGTTTGTCCGGCGTGATTGGCCTTGTATTCGGTCGAGTCGAGGAACTGCTGGGCGACGCTGCCGATCGATTGGCCGTGCGCCATACTTTGCTGCCAGCCTTGCAGGCCGCCCCGATCCGGGTCGCGGCCGAGCAGGCCGTGGTAAAGCCGGGCGATGTCGCCAGCGTTCTGGTCGGGTACGGCAATCCCGGTCTTGAAGGCGGCCTGCATGCCGTTCTTGTGCTCGTCGGAGGCCGTCATGGCGGCCGCCACGCTTTCGCGCGACATGCCTTTGGCGAGCTGGGCCTTCCAGGCGTTCAGCCCACCGCCGTCCGGCGCCCGATGCAACGCCGTCTTGTAGAGCTGGGTGAGGAAGGCCGTGTCGGAAGGCGTCTTGTAGTCCCCGAAGGCCTGCGTGTGCTCAGTTGATCCCAGCAGGGCCCGCGCCACGTCGGTGAGCTTGGTTCCGCTTTTGACGGCGCCGGCCCATGCCTCCATCGAGAGAACGTCGGGCGCGTGGCCGAGGATGGCGTCGTACAACGCGGCGACCTGCCCTCCGGCGCTGTAGAAATCATGCGTGACCGAGCCGAAGAGCCCGGCGTTGGGACTTGAATCGAGCGTGAAGCTGATCGGTCCGCTGGTGGTCGCGCGCCCGGCCGTGTCTACCGCCTGCGCCGTCACGGCATGCACGCCGTCGTTCTCGAAGGTCAGGCTCTTCGACCAGCTGCCGTCCGCGCCAACGGTGGTGGTTCCCAGCGAGGTCTTGCCATCGAAAAGTTCGACGCGGTTGTTGGCGGCCGCGAAATCGATCCGCCCCGAGATCGTGTGCCGCGTCTCGTTCGTCGAACCGCCCGGGGTGGTGATCGACACCGAATGCGACGGGTTGCTCAGTTCAACGACGAGGGGATGGTCGGTCACGCTGAGATCGAGCGCGTTGACATGGTTGAATACCTGGACCGGCATCGTTCCGTTCAAGGGATCGTAGACCGACACATGGTCGTAAAATGCCCCCAACGCGATGCTGGCCTTGACGGCGGGGGCCGCCACCTCGGTCTTGGTGGTGGGATTCCAGATGGTCGCCTCGTTCCAGATCGCGAGGTCGACCGTGCCGTCGGATTTGGCGATCATCATCTGGTGACCCGTGGCGGGCAGCCCCTTCACGGTGACGGCCGGCGTGGCGCCCGGCTGAAAGGTGGCGGCCGCTGCGCCCTTGTCGGCCAGGATGGTGGTCAGGTTATGGATCGCCGTCGCGGCGAGCTTGGGCGTCTTGTCGGGGTTGAACAGGCCGAAGCCGTCGTCCCCCTGCCGGGAACCGGGCGCGTAGGCGTCCATCAGCTGGTAAAGGTAGGTTTTCGAGGCGCCGGCCTGCGCGGTGTCGAGCACGAGGTCGAGCATATATTTGGCCTGCACCGTCTGGCTGACGACGTCGGAGCCGGTTCCGTAGGTCGAGTAGCCGGTTTCCGTGTAGACGAACGGACCCTGCTGGCCCTTCTCGTTTCCGAGCGCCTTTCGGGGGTCGACCCAGGCGGCCGGGGCCTGACCGGATTGCGGGTAGGGATGCTGGGTGTCGAAGTCGGCCAGCCCTGCCGTTGTCGAGGGATCGGGCCCAGCCGCGATCGATCCCGCGTCATAGCCCGTGAAATAGTCGACCGACACGCCGGCCAGGCTCGGCGTGGCGTGAACCTTGGCGTAGATGTATTTCTGCATGGCGACAGCGCCTGCCAAACCCGACACGCCGTTGAACGTCACCGCCCAGTTGTTGATCTCGTTCGATCCTTCCACGGCCACGACGCTGCCCGGCACGGCCGTGTTCAGCCGGCCGATCAGGGCGAGCTTGGCATCGACGTCCGCCGTCGAGATGGACCCGCCGCCGAACGCGATGGTGAACTTGACCCCGGATTTTGCGAGATCGACATAGCTCGACAGGGACGCCGATCCGAATTCACCATTGCTGATGCCGTCCCGCACGTTCTGGATGCCGAGATAGGCGAGGTCGCTCTTCACGGTGCCGAGGTCGGCGTAACCGCCGTCCGTGTAGGGAATATGGGTGTTGACGCCCAGGGTGGCGAGGAAATCCGCGGCGCGGAAGATCGTGGGGGATGTCATGCTGCTCTCCAGGATACGACCACAATCCTAGGTTGCATTACGACCCAAATGGTAAAACCGACCGATCAAATGCGATAGAATTCGGATCTTGACGATGCTTGGCGGCTGAAAGGGTGAATGAGTGGTGATGATGTGCAGGGTATATCAGATTTTGCGCGCGATTTCACCGGGCCAGCAACAGCAAAGCATGAATGGCCCAATCCGTAAGTATTACGCCCCAAGCCACTGTTAGAAACAGTCCCGTGGCGAGAACGGTCAACAGGCCGATCACTTTCAGCTTTTCACGGACGGGAATTTTGTGCGTTTTCTGATCCACGCCACGTTCTGGGATTGACGGCTTAACATAAACGCCTCGGATCGGGTCCGGAATGTCTTAAAGATCGTCAAGGATCGTGATCGTTTATAGCGGAATGAACGTTGCTTAGAAGTTTAATCACTTTGCTGATCACCCGCTCATCGATCAAATTTATACAAAAGGGGTTATAGAAACCCGGATATTCCTATGTCGCTCACCATTCTCAATTTCGGCAGTCCGTCACCCGCGCCCAAGCAGGCCGCGTCCTCGAATTCGGCCCAGACCTCCAAGGGAACCCCATCGACGACCACGTCCGGATCGGGTTCGACCGGCTCGTCAACGTCGTCGTCGGGATCGACTACTTCCTCGACCACGCCGACGTCTTCGCAACAGGCGGGCGGTTCCACGTCGTCCGGCTCGCAAAAGTCGACAGCGTCCGACCAGACTTATTCGCCATCCACGGTCGCCCAACAATCGTCGTCGCCGTCGAGCGGCACGTCCGCGTCGACGACGTCAAACAGCGGCACTTCATCGGCCAGTCCGAACGCGACGACATCCGCAAGCTCAACCAGCCCGGCACCGGCGCAAAGCTCGTCCGGCTCCGACACGTCGAGCTCTTCAGGGGTGACATCGTCGGCCCAGGGATCCTCACCCGCACCGGCCGCCCAACAGTCACCACCGCCGTCGAGCGGCACATCGGGGTCGACGGCGACCAACAGCAGCAGTTCAGCGCCGGCCGATCCGAACGCGACGACGTCCTCAAGCTCGACCAGCCCGGCACCGGCGCAAGCCTCCTCCGGCTCCGATACTTCAAGCTCTTCGGGAACATCGCCCGTTCAAAGCTCAACACCAGCCGCCCAACAATCACCGCCACCATCGAACGAGACCCCGGCTCAACCGTCGTCATCCGCCCCGCCGTCGGCGACACCCGCACCTGCACGCTCGACCCCATCGACGACGACCGATGACGGTGCATCATCCCAACCCGGTTCAAGCTCAACCGCCACGTCGAAGGTGGAACCATCCTCGGCCTCCACTTCGTCCGGCGGAGGGGAGCCACCCTCGGCATCCAGGTCCGGATCAGCCCCTCAAATGACCCAAGGCCCGGCGGCCTCCGCCGCGGCTACGTCCAGCCCCAGCGTCCCGTCCACGAGTGCAAGCGAGCCGGCGACGAACAGGGGGACTGACACGTCGCCGACACCGCCGGCGCGCGATCCGTCGCGGTCCCCTGCCGCACCCACGGCGACCGTGCCCTTTCGCCAAGCTGCGAACCTGACCTCGCCAAGCGTCGTGACTGCCTCGCTCAACGGGGCCGCCCTCGCGGCCGACCAGACGACGCT
>CALMOK010000059.1 GCA_937871825.1 uncultured Alphaproteobacteria bacterium | reverse complement strand
CGGTTAGGCTCCGCGCAGGAGTTCGTCGGAGTTTTGGTGTTCGAGCTGCCCAGCGTTCGGATCGACACCATCCTGAACGATCCCGAGGGCTTCGGAGAGCACGGCGAAACCATCGTGGTGGGCGAGGACGCTCGTTTCCGCTCCAACTCGCGGTTCGGATCCCGCGCCGACATCCTGCGCAGCAGTTTCGCCATCGGGCCGAACACAGGTCCGCAAGGATCGGCGAAACAGGCGACCTACCGCGGCCGCGACGTCATCGTGGCAACCGCGCCCCTCGTCTCGGAAGGCCTGCGCTGGTCGGTGATCGCGACGGAAAGCGCCGACGAAGTCTTTCGGCCCGTCAACCTGATGATCCTGCGCATCGTGGGCAGCTGCTTGGCGGCAACCGGCCTCCTCGCTCTCGCTTCCGCCGCGATCGCCCGCCGGATGGCCCGCCCCATCGTGGACCTCGTCGAGCGGTTCGACGCAGCCCTGAGCAACATGCCCCATGGGCTTGAAATGGTGGACGCCCACAAGCGGCTGATCCTTTGCAACGTGTCTTATCGCGCCATGTACGACTTGCCTCCAGACCTCACGGTGGCCGGAACGTCGATCGATCGCATCATGGCCGACAGAATAAAGCGACGGACGGCTCCGGCGACCGCCATGGCGGGAACAGCGCGGCGGTCGATCGCGGCCGTCGACCTTACGGGCCGCACGGACCTGCAGGACGGCCGCACGGTCGAGATAACCCGCAACCCGATCCCGAGCGGCGGCTACATTGCAACCCATCAGGAGATCACCGGCGCGGTGCGTGCCCAGGCGCAGATCAGGCATCTTGCCACCCACGACGCCCTGACGGGCTTACCCAACCGGACGCAGTTGCGCGACAGGATGGCCGACGCTCTCGATCGCGTGGCCCAGGGGGAACAACTCGCCGTCCTTTGCCTCGACCTCGATCATTTCAAGACCGTGAACGACACCTTGGGGCATTCGGTTGGCGACCTGCTGCTCCAGGCCGTGACATCGCGGCTGAAAGCCTGCCTGCCAGAAACCAACACGGTGGCCCGGCTTGGCGGCGACGAGTTCATCATCCTGCAAACCAATGTCGAGGGACGGGCGGAGGTGGACGGTCTGGCCGAACGGTTGATCGCCGCCATCGCCTCGCCGTTCGAATTGAATGGTCACCAGATCGTGATCGGCATCAGCCTGGGCGTGGCCTTGGCGCCGCAGGACGGCAACGACGCCGATGTCCTGATCAAGAACGCCGACACCGCCCTTTACTGCGCCAAGGGCGAGGGACGCGGCCAATGGCGGTTCTTCAAGCCTCAGATGGATGCCGAGCTGCGGGAAAAGCGTCAACTCGAACTCGACCTCCGCGAAGCCTTGGCGGGCGACCAGTTCACCCTGCATTACCAGCCCCTGCTCGACACAACCACGCGCGCCATAACCGGTGTGGAGGCCCTCCTGCGCTGGCATCACCCCAATCGTGGCGCCGTGTCGCCGGCGGTTTTCATTCCGGTCGCCGAAGACACCGGCCTGATCGTCGCGATCGGCGAGTGGGTGATCCGGCGCGCTTGCGCCGATGCCGTGCATTGGCCGTCCAACATCAAGGTCGCGGTCAACCTGTCGTCCGTGCAGTTCAAGACCGCGACACTCGTCCACATGATCGTTTCGGCGCTCGCCTCCAGCGGCTTGTCGCCGTTCCGGCTCGAGGTGGAAATCACAGAGTCGGTCTTGCTTACCGACAGCGAAGCGACCCTCGCCACGCTGCACCACCTTCGGACGCTGGGCATCCGGATCGCGCTCGATGATTTCGGGACGGGCTATTCCTCCCTCAGCTACCTGCGGTCGTTCCCGTTCGACAAGATCAAGATCGATCAATCCTTCATCCGGGGCTTCGACGACAACCCTGGATCGATCGCCATCATCAAGGCCATCTGCGACCTTGGCGCCGGCCTGGGGATGTCGACCACGGCCGAGGGTGTCGAAACCGACGAACAATTCGCGATGGTCCGGCGACAAGGCTGCACGGAGGTGCAAGGCTTCTATTTCTTCGCACCCTGTCCGGCCGCCGAGATCACTCATCTGATGGCACAGCCCGCCAGCGCGCCGGTGGCCAGGATCGCATAGGGTGCGCCGCGAAGGCTGGTGGGGGACGATGAAGCTTATGTTCAAGCGTTTCGCGGCAATGGCGGGCTCGGCGATCCTTGGCCTGGCGCTTCTTTGCGGGCCCGGTCCGGCCGGGGCCGCCGACACCAGCCCGGCCGATCCTGTCGTCGAGGCCGGTCGGTTTCGCCTCGGCATCGAGCCGTGGCTGGGATATGGCCAGTGGTACGTGGCGGCCGAGAAGGGAACGTTCGCCCGCAACGGGTTGTCGGGCGTCGACATCATTGATTTCGAGCAGGACCATCAGATCAACGCGGCGCTGATCGCCGGCAAGCTCGACGGTGCCAACGTGTCGACCCACACGGCATTGGCGATGGTCGCGGCGGGGCTTCCGGTCAAGATCGTGATGCTGCTCGACTTCAGCCTGACCGCCGACGCGGTGCTGGGCGGCGAAACCGTAAGCTCGATCGCGGACTTGAAGGGCAAGCGCGTCGCCTATGAACAGGGTACGACAAGCGACATCCTCCTCAACGTCGCCCTTCGCGCCAATGGCATGACGCTGGCCGACGTCGAAGCCATCCACATGCCGGCGGCCGACGCCGGCACGGCGATGATCGCGGGACGTGTGGCCGCCGCCGTGACCTATGAGCCCTATATCTCTGCCCTCCGGGTGGCCGGGGGCAAGTTCAAGCCACTGTTCACGGCCGCGGTCGACCCCGGGATCATCAGCGACGTCCTGGTCGTGCGCGACGACGTGATCGCCAACCGGCCCAAGCAGATCACGGCGCTGATCCGCAGCTGGGACGATGCCTTGGCGGACTACAAGCTTCACACGGTCGACGATCGGGGCATCATCGCCAAGGCGCTCCGGTCGACCCCCGCCGAACTCGACTCGGCCTTCGAGGGGGTCCGCTATTATTCCCTCGCGGAGAACAAGGAGCAGTTGATGGGCGTTTTCGAGTCCAAGGTCCTGGGCCTCGTGGAAGGCGCCGCCCGGCAGGCTGGCATCCTCACCGTCGAGGTTCCGGGTTCAAGCGCGATCGACCCGCGCTTCGTCCAGGGGGCGCGCTGATGCTTGCCGCCAGCGTTCGCCGGTCCGATCGGCCAAGCCGTTTCGGATCGCCCCGCCTGTAGCCTGACCTCGAACATCGCGGCGATCCATGGATTTTTCGCTTCAATGCTTCAGCCTCGCGGGACAAACGGCGCTTGTCACGGGCGCCGGCCGGGGGATCGGCCGTGCCTTGAGCCTCGCGCTCGCCGGTGCCGGCGCGGACGTGATCGTCGCTGGCCGCGATCCCGATGCGCTGGCTGAAACATGCGGCCTTGCCACCGGCTCGGGCGGCCGGCTGTTTCCGGCGATCATCGACGTGTCGCGTGCCGCCAGCGTCGAGGCGGGCTTCGCGGCTCTTGCCGCCGGGGGACGACGCCTCGACATCCTGGTCAACAACGCCGGTGTCGAGGATGTGCGCCCGTCCGTCGATGTCGACGAGGCGCTTTGGGACAAGATCCTCGACACCAATCTCAAGGGCGCTTTCTTCTGCGCGCGCGCCTTTGCCCGCATGGCGCATCCGGGTTCGCGCAGCATCGTCAATCTGTGCTCGCTGACCTCCGCCGTCGGTATCCCGACCGCCGTTCCCTACGGTTCATCCAAGACCGGCCTCGTCGGGCTCACGCGCGGCCTTGCCGCCGAATGGGGTCCGGGCGGCATCCGGGTCAACGGCATCGGTCCGGGCTATTTCCGCACCGCCATGACGGAGGGCTTCTATGCCGATCCGGCCTGGGCGGCCGCGACCCTCGCCAAGGTTCCGCTCGGGCGCTTCGGTCGCCTGGAGGACCTGATGGGCGCCGTCATTTTCCTGTGCTCGCCCGCCGCCGCCTATGTCACCGGCCAGATCCTCTACATCGACGGCGGCATGCTGGCCTCGATCTGACGTCGGTCCGGCCGGTTCCGGCCGTTGGCGCCGTCAGACCGGCTCCAACCGTTTCGAGGACTCCCGGATGGCCCGCAGCACCTTGCGCTGTAGATCCAGGAACATCCCGCTTTCGAGGACCTCCACCGGCCGGGGACGGGGGATCGGCACATCGAAGGTGGCCGTGACGCGGCCTGGGCCGATGCCCATCACCACGATCCGGTCCGATAGGTAGATGGCTTCCTCGACGTCGTGCGTCACGAACAGCACCGTCAAGCGGTGCTTGTCCCAGATCTCGGTCAGCAGCTCCTGCATCTGCTGGCGCGTCAGGGCGTCGAGCGCGCCGAACGGCTCGTCCATCAGCAGCATCTTGGGCCGGTAGGACAGGGCGCGGGCGATCGCCACGCGCTGCTTCATGCCGCCCGACAACTCGCCCGGGTAGAGGTTGGCGCAATGGCCGAGCTGTACGAGGTCGAGGTGGTCCCGCGCGATGCGCCGGCGTTCCGGGGCGGCGTGACCGGCCGCCCGCAGGGCGAACTCGATGTTGCGCTGCGCCGTCAACCACGGCAGCAGCGTGTAGGATTGGAACACGACCCCGCGGTCGAGCCCCGGCGCCTCGATCGGCGAGCCGTCGATCGCCATGTCGCCCGAATCGGGGTCTTGCAGGCCCGCCACGATGGACAGCAGGGTGCTCTTGCCGCAGCCCGAGCTTCCGACCAGCGAAACGAACTCGTTCTGACCGAGGTCGATCGTGATGTCCCGCAGGGCCTGGGTCCGGATTTTGCCGGCCCGGAAACTCTTGTTGAGGCCGCGGATGCGAAGCTTGGGCTCGCTCACGACCGGCCGCGCTTCGCGTAGCGGAACAGCACCGCCTCCGCCGCCTTCATGGCCTGATCGGTCACGAGGCCGAGACCGCCGAGCAGCAGGATGTAGCCGATGATCGTGTTGGTTTGAAAATAGCGTTGTGAAACCGTGATGCGGTAGCCGAGGCCGGATGTCGCCGCCACGAGTTCGGCCAGCACCAGCCAGGTCCAGGCCCAGCCCAGGCTGATCCGCAGCGTGTCCCAAATGCCGGGAAGCGCGCAGGGCACCACGATCCGCGTCAGGATCTTGCGATCGGGCAGCCCAAGGGTGCGGCCCAGCCCAATGAAATCCGCCGGCACGCGTTTGACGTTGTCCATCACCATCAACACCTGCTGGAAGAAGGTGCCGATGAAGATGATCAGGAATTTCTGCCCGTCCCCCGTGCCCATCCAGAGAATCGACAGGGGCACGAAAGCCACGACCGGCATGTAGCGGATGAAGTCGACCAGCGGTTCGATCGCGGCTTCCCAGGTGGTGAAAGTCCCGATCAGCACGCCGATCGGAATGGCGAGCGCCGAGGCGATCAGGAAGCCGATCGCGATGCGGTAAAGGCTTGCGCCGAGGTCGGTCGCCATCGTGCCATCGCTGGCAAGGAACAGCAGCCGGCTGCCCACGCTGGCGGGAGACGGCAGGAAAATGGGTTGAACAAGGGAAAAGCGCGTCGCCGCCCACCAGGCCAGGCCAAGGCCGGCGAAGACCAGGGAAGCCACGGTCACGAAGGATGCTCGACTGATAGTCCGTCCGATGCCGGAGCCGCCGCGGCGGCGCCTTGCCTCCAGGACGGGGGTGGCGCGGGCGGGCGCGGGCCGCTCGCCGGCCGCTACCTCCGTCATCGTCCCGCGCCCCAGGGCGCAGGCCTCCCTACTTGGCGCCTTTCACGAAAGCCGGGTCGATCATCTGCGCCGGCGTGACATCGGCCTGCAGCAGGTTGGCCTTCTTGGCGGCCGCCTTCACGTCGGCGAAAGTCTTGCTCGAAAAGTCGCCCGTGAGGGCGCTCTTGTTGTCGGCCAGCGAATAATACCGCACCCCCTCGAATGCCGTGTTGAGGTCCTCGACGCTGGAGCCGACCGCCTTTGAGATGATGGCCCGCCCGCCGGGGATGTCGGACATATAGTTCTTCAGCGCCGCGTCCCAGGATTTCAGCATGGCCAGCACCTGCCCGGGGCGGGACTTCAACACATCGTCGCGCACCACGAAAACGTCGCTGATCAGGCCAGGGTCTTCGCCGGCCGTGTAGAGCAGCCTCATGTCCTTGTTCTGCGCCAGGGCGGCCGTGAGATAGGGCTCGTAAGTCACCGCAACCGGCACCCTGCCGGCGATCAAGGCGCTGCCCGCGTCGGCCGCCGGCATCGGAACCGGATTGATGTCGGCGATCGTCATGCCGTTCTTGTCGAGGGCGTATTTTAGCAGGATGTCGCTCGTGGTGCCTTCCTCGAAGGCGACCTGCTTGCCCTTGAGGTCCTTGATGCTTGCCACGTCCTTGCCGGCCAGGATGGCATCCGCCTTGATGCTGACGTCGAGCAGCATGACAATCTTTACCGGCAGGCCGGCCGCTACCATGCCCATGGCGGTGTGGGTGGCGACGCTTCCGCCATCGACCTGCCCACTCGCCAGCGCGGCATTCAGGTCCTTGTCTTCGGTGAAGTTCACAAGCTGGACGTCGGTCAGGCCGTTTGTCGCGAACAAGCCCTTGGCCTGGGCGATGTGCCATTGGCCGTAGCCGAGCCACGGCTCGATGGCGACCTTGAAGGCGCCCGCCTCGGGCTTGGCGGGAATGGCCGTCTGGGCGCTCGCCGTCATGCCGGCGCTTGCCGCGACGCCCAGCCACGAGCCCAGGGCGACGGCGGTCATGAAGGCGCGTCGTGTCGTCGCCGAAAGCTTGATCATCCTATCCCCATCGCCAATATGGCCACCGCATGGCGGCCTTCGACGACATGGATTTCATCCGCCGCACCGGGGAGTGTCAAGGCAAAGGTCTGGCTAATCGCCGGATCGCCCAACCCGTCCTCAGGGCAGCCGGAACCGCTCGCGCAGCAAGGCCCGCCCGCCCTCGCGTAATTCTGCGATCGACCGCAGCCCCATCAGGGCGAGGGTGACGCTGACCTCGGTCGACAGCAGGTCGAGCACGCGGCGGACCCCGTCCTCGCCCTCGGCTGCCAAGCCGTAAACGTAGGACCGGCCCAGGAATACGCCGTGGGCGCCGAGCGCCAGTGCCTTGACGATCTGCGTTCCGCGCCGGAGGCCCCCGTCGAACAGCACGTCGATCTCGCCGCCGACCGCCGCCACGATCTCGGGCAGCACCGACACCGTCGAGGGCGCGCCGTCGAGCTGCCGGCCGCCATGGTTGCTGACCAGTACGGCGTCGGCTCCCACGTCCCGCGCCCGGCGCGCGTCGTCGGCCGACAGGATGCCCTTGACGACGAGCCGGCCACGCCACCGCCGCCGCAGCCAGGCGAGGTCGGCCCAGGTCAGGCCCTGCTCGATCTGCTGCGACAGCTTGGCGGCCTGCTGGAGCGCGCCGCGTCCGAAGTCACTGCGGTCGCGCACGATGCCGACCTGCGGCAAGCCTCCCGCCAGCACGCCGGCGAACCAGCGCGGACGCGCCACGAACTGCAGGGCGAGGCCGGGTGTGACGCCGGTCAAGCTGCGGAACCCATTGCGCTCGTCGCGCTCGCGAACCCCCGTGACGGCCGTGTCCACCGTCAGGATCAGGGCCTCGACCCTGCAGCGCTCGGCGGCCGCCACCATGGCTTCCATCAGGCTGCGGTCGCGCAGGATGTAGAGCTGCGCGTAAAGCGTGCCCCGGCTCGCCACCCGGACGTCTTCGAGCGTGGCGATGGCGAAGTTCGACAAGCAGAACGGGATGTCCGTCGCCTGCGCGGCCCGCGCCGCCGCGATCTCGCCGCGCCGGTGGAAAAGACCGGTGAAGCCGACCGGGCCGAGCGCGAAGGGCCGCGCGTGGGCGCGGCCCAGATAGGTGGTTTCGAGGCTCCGGTCCGTGACGTCGACGAGCACCCGCTGCTCCAGCGCGTAGCGGTCGAAGTCGGTTTCATTGGCCCGCAACGTGGTTTCGCTGAAGGAGCCGCCGTCGATGTAGTCGAAGAAGATCTTCGGCAGCCGCCGCTCGGCGAGCCGCCGCGCGTCACCGACGGTCAGGATACGCTTCATGCTTCCAAACCTGCCCGCAGGCCGTCCGCCACCCTCAACTCCGCCGGCCGAGGATCTCGTCCCGCACCGGGGAGACCGCGTTGGCATGGGCGCTGAACCCCTCGTAGTCGGCCAGGACGCGCGCGTGGCGGGCGAGGCCGGGGTAGGCGGGCGCCGTCACGTAGCCGATCGACGAGCGCTTCATGAAATCCGTGACCGACAAGGGCCCGAAGGAGCGTGCCCACCGGCTCGTCGGCAGCACGGCGTTGGGGCCGAGCACGAAATTGGCGACCGTGACCGGCGTGTGCGGGCCCATGAGGATTTCGGCGGCCTCGGTGATCGAGCCGAGGTGCCGGAACGGGTCGGTCGACAGGATTTCGAGGTGTTCGGGCGCGTAGTCGTTGATGAAGCGGTAGCTTTCCTCGATGTTCGCCGTCAGCACGACGCCGCCGCACGGCCCGTTGAGGACAGCCTGGGAAAAGGCCACGCGCGAGGGCGTCATGCGCCCCCAATGGTCCGGCAGGGCCGCCATGGCCTCCTCGGCCACGCGGCGGCTGTGGGTGACGAGATAGGCCGACGAGTCGGGGCCATGCTCGGCCTCGACGAGGAGGTCGAGGGCGGCGAGCGCGCCGTCCACCGTGTCGTCCGCAAGGATCACCGCCTCGGACGGCCCGGCCGGCAGCCCGGTGTCGATGACCCCGCCAAGCAGGCGCTTGGCCGCCACCACGAAGGGGCTGCCGGGGCCGACGATCTTGACGGCCTTGGGGATCGTGGCGGTCCCAAAGGCAGCCGCCGCGACCGCCTGGGCGCCACCGCATTTATAAACATCCGTCACGCCCGCGATCCGGGCCGCCACCAGGGTCGCGGCGTCAACCGAACCGTCGGGGGCGGGCGGGGTCAGGATCGACACGGTTTTCACCCCCGCCACCACGGCCGGAACCGCCGTCATCATGGTGACCGAGGGAAAGGCACCCTTGCCGCGCGGCACGTAGAGCGCCACCGAGGCGATCGCCCCCCAGCGGTCGCCCGCGAAGGCGCCGGGCTGTATTTCCTTCAGCCACATCGGCTCTGGGCGCTGTTCCTCGTGAAAGACCCGGATGTTGCCGACCGCGAAGCGGATCGCCTCGATCACGGGCGCGTCGACGCTCCCGAACGCGGCCTCGAACTCCGCCTCGCTCGCCTTCAGCGCCCCGGCCCGGACATCCGCCCGGTCGATCTCGCGCCCGAAGCGCGCCAGGGCCTCGTCGCCCTCCTGCCGCACGGCCTCGATGATGGGCCGCACTTTGTCGATGAAACCCGCCAGGTCGGTTTCCGAGCGGAGGAGAAGCTTGGCCCGCTCCGCCGCCCCGAGGCGCTCCAATTGGTGGAATTTGCACGGCGGCATGAGGCTCGACCCCGATGGTTTCAACAAACCCGTTCAGCGCGATCCTTCGGTCAAGTCGAAAGGGGCTGTCAAGGCTGCGGGAGCCTCGCTCGAGGCCAACGGACGGATGCTTGAAACCGCGCGGCCGCCTTCAAGAATCGGATGCCGACCCGATGTCGGACAATTCCGCCATAAGATCCTTGGTCTGCCCGTAAAGCCGCTTGTAGATCCCAAAACCACGGTCGTAGAGCGGCTTGCTGTCGGTTCGCGGCTCCTGCAACCGCGCTGTCTTGTTCCAGTGCTCGATGTCGCTCAACTGGGCGTGTCCTGTCGCGACGGCGGCCAGGAAGGCGTCGCCGAGGCTGGCGCCGGTGGTCACCTCACGGATCACCTGGGGATGCCCGCTGATGTCCGACACGGCGCCGAGCCAGACCGCGTTCTTGGTGCCGCCGCCCACCGCGATCAGGCGTTTGGGCGAGTGGCCGACCGCATCATAGGTTTCCACGATGTGGCGGAACGCGTAGCCAATGCCTTCGATGGCGCCCCGGTACACGTCGGCCCGGGTGTGGGTGAGGTCGAGCCCGAAGATGACGCCCTTGGCGCGCGGGTCATGGATCGGCGTCCGCTCCCCCGAAAAGTACGGCAGGACGATCAGGCCCTTGGCGCCGGGCGGGGAGGTCGCGCCCTCCAGCGCCATGGCGGGCATCACCTCGGCGGGAGCGATGTCGCGCGCGAGCTGGTCGGCGAACCAGCGGGTCAGGGTGCCGCTGGTGGCCAGTCCCGCCTGGCTGGCGTGAAGTCCCTCGAACAGCCAGGGGGCGTACCAAAGGCGCGGATCGCCCACCTGCTCCTTCGTGATCTGGATGATGAAGATGGTCGAGCCATACATCACCATCATGTCGCCCGGCTCCGTCACCCCGACGCTCAGCGCCTCGGCGGCCGCGTCGATGGTGCCGCACACGACCGGCGTGCCGACGGCCAGCCCGGTTTCGGCGGCGGCTTGCGCCGTCACGGTTCCGGCGACCTCGCTGCTCCACAGGAGCTTCGGCAGGTGGGCGAGGTCGACGATGCCGTCGGCGAAGTCCGGGCTCCAGGCCTGCCTGGCCGGATCGTAAAGTGGGGTGAAGCCGGCCGCCGTGAAGTGGTCCATGGCATATTGGCCGGTGAGCCTGAACGTGATGTAGGGCGTCGCCGACACGAACATCCGCGCCTCGGCGTAAAGCTCCGGCCGGTTGTTCTTCAGCCACAGGATCTTTGGGCCCACCGATTGGCTGGTGAGCCCGCTGTTGCAGCGCGACAGCAGCGTTTCGGCGCCGATCGTCTGCGTCAGGCTCTCGATCTCGGCCGTGGCGCGGGTGTCGACGCCATAAAGCACCCCGTTCATCAGGGGCTTTCCGTCGGCGTCGAGGGGCAGCATGCAAGGGCCGATCGCGCTCGCCGCCACGGCCTTGATCTCGCTGGGGTCGACGCCGCTGTCGGCCAGCAGGCGGCGGGTGATCGTCACCGTGTCGCCCCACCAATCCTCCTCGGCGCGGTGCTCGGCCCACCCCGGGCGCGGCACGATCATCTTGTGGGGGCTGACCGCCTGGGCGACGATCCGTCCGGTCCCGTCGACTAGAACCCCCTTCGACTCGAATGTGCCGATATCGACGCCGAGAAAATATGCCATGAACCGCCCCGCCAGAGTTTGGGCCGGACAATCTCACAAACGTGATGGGAAAGGAATGTCTCGACGATGCCGGGCAGGGGCGTCGAGACGAGCCGTGAAAGCGGCGGTCTGCCGCAATGATCTTTTCCGTTTCCGCTCCATTTGAACTGAGGCTTGAGTGGGAAGGGCAGGATCGGTGGCGTCGCAGATGGGACTGACAGTTGGAGATCGAGGCAGTTCGGCGCGGCTCGCCATCGTCGCCATACCGGCCAACAACGAGGCCGAGCGTATCCCGGCCTGCCTGACCGCCCTGGCGGCCCAGAGAAACCAGGGCGGCGCGCCGCTCGCGGCCGGCCTGTTCGAGGTGCTAGTCTTCGCCAACAATTGCGTCGATGAAACCGCGGCTGTGGTTCGCGCGCTGGCGGGCGTCGTGCCCCATCCCGTGACGGTGACCGCCGAAACGCTGCCGCCCGACAAGGCGAACGCCGGATGGGCGCGCAAGCGGGCCATGGATCTGGCGGCTGGGCGACTGGTCGAGGCGGGCTGTCGCAACGGCCTGATCCTGACAACGGACGCCGACAGCACCGCCGCTTCCACCTGGGTCGATGCCACGTTCCGCGCCTTTGATGGCGGTGCCGACTGCGTGGCGGGCTACATCGATGCCCACCCGGGCGAGATGATAGAGCTTGGACCGGCTTTCGTCCGGCGTGGTCGCTTGGAGGACCACTACCTCAGCCTTCTAGCGGAGATCCAGGCTCGGTGCGCTCCCCAACCCCACGACCCCTGGCCCAACCACCGGATTTCCTCGGGCG
>CALMOK010000058.1 GCA_937871825.1 uncultured Alphaproteobacteria bacterium | reverse complement strand
GACGTGTGGCACTGGACCTCGATGGTGGCGCTGCTCTGCTACGCCGGCCTCAAGGCCATTCCCGACGCCTACTACCAGGCCGCGCGCATCGACGGCGCCAACCGCTGGGCCGTGTTTGCGAACATCGAGTTCCCGAAGCTCCGCAAGGTGCTGATCATCGGGATGCTGCTGCGCTTCATGGGCTCCTTCATGATCTACACCGAGCCCTTCGTGGTCACCGGCGGCGGTCCGGGCGAGTCGACGAGCTTCTTGTCGATCGATCTTGTGAAAACGGCGCTCGGCCAGGTCGACCTCGGCAATGGCGCCGCCATGAGCCTCGTCTACAACCTCATCACCCTCACGGTCTGCTGGGTGTTCTTCACCTACACGACCCATGCCGACCAGCGGAAGGACGCGTGATGCAAAGTTCGCGCGCCAACCGGATCGGCATCTGCCTCTACATCCTGTTCCTGATGATCCCGGTCTACTGGCTCATCAACATGAGCTTCAATACCGCCGCATCTTCATCGATCCGGAGTGGCACGCGAGCTTCGTCAACTCGATCTCCTTCGTGCTGGTCAACACCGTGATCTCGGTCTCGGTGGCGTTGCCTGCGGCCTATGCGTTCAGCCGCTATCGCTTCGTCGGCGACAAGCCGCTGTTCTTCTGGCTGTTGTCGAACCTCATGGCGCCGCCGGCCGTCTACGCCATGCCGTTCTTCAACCTCTACTCGGCGACGGGCCTGTTCGACAGCATCTGGGCCGTGGCGCTCGCCCATTGCCTGTTCAACGTGCCCCTGGCGGTCTGGATTCTGGAAGGCTTCATCTCCGGCGTGCCGCGCGAGATCGATGAAACGGCCGCCATCGACGGCTATTCGTTTCCGCGCTTCTTCATGAAGATCTTCCTGCCCTTAATCGGCATAGGGGTCGCGGCCTTTTTCTGCTTCATGTTCTCGTGGGTCGAGCAACTCCTCGCCACGACGCTGACCACCGTCAACGCCAAGCCGATCGCCGGGATGATGTCGCGCGCCTATTCGGCGGCGGGGCTCGATTGGGGCCTGCTGTCGGCGGCCGGGGCGCTGACGATGATCCCCGGCGCCATCGTGATATGGTTCGTGCGCAACCACATCGCCAAGGGCTTCGCCCTTGGCCGGGTTTGAGGGGGAGAGCGTGGACAGCGTTTCCGAACACCTCTCCTGGATGGCCTGGACGTGGCAGACTGGCGTGTTCTTCGGCGCGATCGCCTCGATCCTCGTCGTCATGACGCTGCTCGCGGTCTACCGGCCGGAGTCGCCGCGCGTCGGCATCCTGCAGTTCGCGACGACGCGGGGCGATCGCCTCTTCGTTTCGCTGCTAGGCGCCGCCTTCATCTACCTGTTCTTCATCAAGCTCGGCGTGGACAACGGCCTTTATCCGGGGATCGCGTCGCTGCTCCTGGCGGCCGTCCTGTTCCGCTTCGCCTGAAGAACCAAGACCAAGAACCGGCGCGGTCCCACGCAGCCGGCGCAAGCAACGGAGGAAAGCATGGTTGATCGTCGAAGTGTATTGAAAGGCGCCGCCGCCATCGGCGTCGCGGGGGCGGCCGGCATCGTGACCAGCACGCCGAGCCACGCCCAGAAAATGGACGCGGCCAAGAAGTGGATCGACAGCGAGTTCAATCCCTCAACCTTGTCCAAGGACGAGCAGATGGCCGAGCTCGAATGGTTCGTCAACGCCGCCAAGCCCTTCGCGGGCATGAAGGTGAGCTGCGCCTCGGAAACCGTGAAGGCGCACGAATACGAATCCAAGGTCCTCACCAAGGCTTTCGCCGAGATCACCGGGATCGAAGTCAAGCACGACCTGATGGATGAGGGCTCGATCGTCGACAAGATCGGCGTCGAGATGCAGTCCGGCCGTCCCATCTACGATTTCTGGATGAACGACTCCGACTTCATCGGCACCCATCCGCGTTACAACGACATCGTGTCGGGCTCGCTGACCGACTTCATGGCGGGCGAAGGCAAGGACGTCACCAGCCCCCACATCGACCTCGAAGACTTCATGGGGTTGAGCTTCGGCACCGGCCCGGACGGCAAGCTCTATCAATTGCCCGACCAGCAGTTCGCCAACCTTTACTGGTTCCGGTACGATTGGTTCCAGCGCCCCGAGCTTCGGGAAAAGTTCAAGGCTAAATACGGCTACGACCTCGGCGTTCCGGTTAACTGGTCGGCCTACGAGGATATCGCCGACTTCTTCACCAACGACGTGAAGGAGATCGACGGCCAGAAGGTCTATGGCCACATGGACTATGGCAAGAAGGACCCTTCGCTCGGCTGGCGCTTCACCGACGCTTGGCTGTCGATGGCGGGATCGGGCGACCGCGGCCTGCCGAACGGCAAGCCTGTCGACGAATGGGGCATCCGGCTCGAGAACGGGGTGCCGGTCGGCTCCTCTATCACCCGGGGCGGCGACGCCAACGGCCCGGCGGCGGTTTACGCGCTCACCAAATACATCGAGTGGCTGAAGAAATACGCGCCCCCGGAAGCCGCCGGCATGGACTTCCTGGAATCCGGTCCCGTTGTCGGCCAGGGCCACATCGCCCAGCAGATCTTCTGGTATTCGGCCTTCACCGACAGCGCCCGCCAGCCCGGCCCCGTGATGAACGAGGACGGCACGCCGAAATGGCGCATGGCCCCCTCCCCGCACGGAGCCTACTGGAAGGAAGGCATGAAGCTCGGCTACCAGGACGTCGGTTGCTGGACGATGCTGAAATACGCCCCCATGCCGAACATCAAGGCGGGCTGGCTCTACGCCCAGTTCTGCACCTCGAAGACGGTGTCGCTGAAGAAGGCCCTGACGACGCTCCACCTCATCCGGGAAAGCGACGTTTGGCACCCGGCCATGACTGAGCTCGCCCCCAAGGTCGGCGGCCTGGTGGAGTTCTACCGCAGCCCTGCCCGCAAGCAGTGGAGCCCCACCGGCATCAACGTGCCGGATTACGCCAAGATGTCCCAGGTCTGGTGGCAGAACATCGCCAACGCGATCTCGGGCCAGGTGACCCCGCAGGCGGCCATGGACGGTCTCGCCCGCGACCAGGACGCCATCATGGCCCGGCTTGAAAAGTCGGGCGTGCAGGGCAAGCTCGGCCCCAAGATGAACAAGGAGCAGACGGCGGATTACTGGTACGCGCAAGCCGAGAAGGATGGCAATCTGGCGCCCCAGCGCAAGCTCGCCAACGAGAAGCCCAAGGGGGAAACGGTCGACTACGACACACTGATCAAGAGCTGGCCGTCGATCCCGCCCAAGAAGGCCTAACGGCATAACGAGAGCCTTCGTCCGGCCCTCGGTCGCCTGCTCCCCTCCCCGGGAGAAAGACCAGGGTCGGACAAGCATCGAGGCGGCGCCAACAAGGCGCCGCCTTCGCGCCCGACCCTCAAACAGGCCACGTCATGTCAGGTTCGGTTCTCGTTATCGATCAAGGCACCACCTCGACCCGGGCCATCGTGTTCGGGGCCGACGCTTTGCCGCTCGCCACCGCCCAGGAAGAGTTCCCGCAATTCTTCCCGCAATCGGGCTGGGTCGAGCATGATCCCAAGGATCTATGGCGCACCAGCCTGTCCACCGCCCGGTTGGCCCTCGCCAAGGCGACCGACGCCGGCGCCAGCATCGTGGCGCTCGGGATCACCAACCAGCGCGAAACAATCCTCATCTGGGACCGCAGGACCGGTGTGCCGATCCACAATGCGATCGTTTGGCAGGACAGGCGCACAGCCGCCATCTGCGGCGACCTCAAGGCGGCCGGACACGAAGACCTGGTCCGGCAAAGGTCGGGACTTCTGCTCGACCCGTATTTCTCGGCGACCAAGATCGCCTGGATGCTGGATCACGTGCCCGGCGCGCGGCTACGGGCCGAACGGGGCGAACTCGCCTTTGGGACGGTGGACAGCTTTTTGCTCTGGCGCCTGACAAACGGTGCGGTGCATGCGACCGATGCCACCAACGCCTCCCGGACGGCACTCTACGACATCCACAAGGGCCAGTGGGACGACGAGCTGCTCGGCCTGTTCCGGGTGCCGCCCGCCCTGCTTCCCACCGTGATGGATTGCGCGGCCGAGTTCGGCACGACGGCCCCCGAGCATTTTGGCGTTCCTCTTCCCATCCGCGGCATCGCGGGCGACCAGCAGGCGGCGCTGATCGGCCAAGCCTGTTTCTCGCCGGGCATGGTGAAATCAACCTTCGGCACGGGCTGCTTCGTTTTGCTCAACACGGGGCTGACGCCGATCGCTTCATCCCACCGGCTGCTGTCCACGGTCGCCTACCAGCTCAAGGGCCGGCGCCACTACGCGCTGGAAGGCTCGATCTTCTCGGCCGGCGCGACGGTGCAGTGGCTGCGCGACGGCTTGGGGCTGGTGCGCTCCTCGGCCGAAACCGGACAGCTCGCCGCCAAGTCCGATCCCGACCAGGCGGTGTATATCGTGCCCGCTTTCGTGGGCCTCGGCGCCCCGACATGGGACGCGGAAGCGCGCGGCACCATCACGGGGTTGACGCGGGCCACCACGCGGTTCGAGATCGCCCGCGCGGCGCTCGAAAGCGTCGCTTTCCAAACACGCGACCTCATCGAGGCCATGCGGGCCGACGTGGGCGAGAGTGGGACGGCGGAGGGAGCCGTGATCCGTGCCGATGGCGGCATGAGCGCGAGCGATTGGACCATGCAGGCCGTCGCCGACATGATCGACGCGCCGGTGGACCGCCCCGTGGTGCTTGAAACGACGGCACTCGGGGCCGGCTATCTCGCCGGCTGGCAGTCAGGTCTTTATCCCGAGCCCGAAGCCTTCGCCGACCATTGGAACCTAGAACGGCGGTTCGAGCCCACCATGGCGGCCGACGTCCGGCGAACCAAGGTCGCCGGCTGGCACGAAGCGGTGGCCCGCACGGTTTTGCGGCCCGGCGCGTGACGCAGCCGGGCCGGGCCGACGCTGTTCGTTGAAGGCCAGGGGCGGCGATCTGGTTCGCGGCAAAGATCATCCCGCCACGAAGGCAAGATCAGCAAAGCTACATTGCTGATTGCCATTAATCCAGGTATGTAGACTTCGGCGTTGCACGACGATATATCGCCCGGCACCAATACTAATGTCCGGGAGGCATGTTGCTGATGACGTTGAGGATGCGTATTTTGTCGGCCATGGTCGCCACGGCTTGCCTTTTCGGGTTTGGTGCCGAAGCACGCGGGGTGAGGCATCACCGCCACCACATCCATCATCGATCCTTTCACCGCCACCATGGGCACCGGCATCACGCAACGGGACGCCGGCATCTTCGCCATGTCCATCGGCCGACGCACCGCCACCATCACGCCCGTCACCGGCCCATCTTCGGCGGCGTTTATCGCCACCGCCGCGCTGGCCACCAACATGCCTTCCATTTCGCGGGATATCGCCACCACCATCGCCATGGAGGCTTTTACCGGCATGTCCGCGTTTCACGGCATCACGGCTTTGGTCGTCACGTTTCGGGCGGCGGCAGCGGTCTTGCCTCATGGTACACGGGGCGGAGAACGGCGAGCGGCGAGCGTTACGGTGGGTTTACCGCCGCGCACCGGTCCTACCCCTTCGGCACGCGCGTGAGGGTGACGAACACCAACACCGGCCGCTCGGTGGTGGTGCGGATCAACGATCGCGGGCCCTTCGTGCGGGGCCGGGTCATCGATCTGTCGCGGGCCTCCGCCCGTGCCATCGGGGTTTCGGGCGTGAGCCCGGTGGCGTTGAAAAGGCTGTAAGGCGGCCGGGCGCGACGTCCTCGCCGTCAGGCAAACTCCGTTCTTCTTGGGAGCCAGGCTCACGGCCTCGTTGATGCCCCGCCCTCCTCGGGGCTGGTCGAGGATCGCCGCCGCGCGGTTGCGGAGGTGTCCCTTCCCCAAAGTGGGTTGCAGATCGACAGAAGAGGTCTATGCCTCCTCGGACAAAAGTCGAGCCGGAACAGCGGATGAGCGAACAAACGGTGCCTACGGGTGAAAATGGCCTTGGGCGCGGGGTCACTCTCGCCATGGCGGTTGCCTGCGGCGTGGCGGTCGCCAACATCTACTACAATCAACCCCTACTTGGCGTGATGCAGCGCGATTTTCCCGGGCGGGAAGC
>CALMOK010000057.1 GCA_937871825.1 uncultured Alphaproteobacteria bacterium | reverse complement strand
CTTCCAGATCGCGCCCTGTTTCCGGGACGAGGACGCCCGGGCCGATCGCAGCCCGGGCGAATTCTACCAGCTCGACATCGAGATGAGTTTCGTCACCCAGGACGATGTTTTCGCGGCCGTCGAGCCCGTGCTGCGCGGCGTGTTCGAGGAATTCGGCGGCGGGCGATCGGTGACGCAGTCCTTCCCCATGATCCCCTACCGGGAAGCCATGCTGACCTACGGGGTCGACAAGCCCGATCTTCGCAACCCGCTGAAGATCGTCGACGTGACGGAGGCGTTCAACGATCCCGCCGTCAGTTTCAAGGCCTTCAAGGCCGTGATCGCGGCGGGCGGCGTGGTGCGGGCGATCCCGGCGACGGGGGCGGGGGCGCAGCCGCGCTCCTTCTTCGACAAGATCAACGATTGGGCCAGGGGCGAGGGCGCGCCGGGCCTCGGCTACATTATCTTCGAGGATGGCCCCGATGGGCTGTCGGGCAAGGGGCCGATCGCCAAGTTCATCCCGCCACATGTCCAGGCCGCGATCGCCGCCAAGGCCGGCCTGCAAGCCGGGGACGCGGTGTTCTTTGCCTGCGACGTGGAAGCCAAGGCGGCCCGGCTCGCCGGGCAGGCCCGCATCCGCATCGGCAACGACCTCGGGCTCGGCAAGAAGGACGTCTTCGAGTTCTGCTGGATCGTCGACTTTCCGATGTACGAGTACAACGAGGACGACAAGAAGATCGACTTTTCCCACAACCCGTTCTCGATGCCGCAAGGCGGGCTGGAGGCGCTCCAAACCAAAAACCCGCTCGACATCCTGGCCTATCAATATGACATCGTCTGCAACGGCATCGAACTCTCCTCGGGGGCGATCCGCAACCATCGTCCCGAGGTGATGCGAGAAGCCTTTGGCATCGCGGGCTATGGCGAGGATGTGCTGCTCGAGAAATTTGGCGGCATGTATCGGGCCTTCCAGTACGGTGCCCCGCCACACGGAGGGATCGCGCCGGGGGTCGATCGGATCGTCATGCTGCTGGCCGGGGAGGAGAACCTCCGCGAGATCGTCCCATTCCCGATGAATCAGCGCGCCGAGGACCTGTTGATGGGTGCGCCTTCGAGCGTCACCACCAAGCAGCTGCGTGAGTTGCACATCCGGCTGAACCTGCCCGAGCCGAAGTGACCGCGCCGGACGGGCCGTTATCCTCGCGCCAAGAATCGCAGGACGGCGCGTCCAGGCGGCAGACGGTCATCTGCATGAAGTGGGGCTCGCTCTACGGCCCCGATTACGTGAACCGGCTGCACCGGGGCGTTTCACGCAACGTGACCCGCCCGACCCGCTTCGTGGTTTTCACCGATGATACCTCGAACCTCGATCCAAGGATCGAAGTCGAGCCTATCCCCCCCGTTCGCCTCGCCTTAGGCTTAAAGCCAGGCCCTTGGCGCAAGCTGGCCCTTTGGTCTAGACAGCTGGGCTCTCTCTCCGGGCCGGTGTTGTTCCTCGACCTCGACGTGGTGATCACCGGGCCGCTCGACGCCTTCTTCGACCATGAGCCCGGCAAGCTCGGCCTCATCCGTAATTGGACGCAGGCGGAAGACGGGATCGGCAACTCTTCGGTGATGCGGTTCGAGGTCGGATCGGCCCCGCACCTGCTCGACGGTTTCGAGCGCGGCGGGGCGGCCCTCACCTATCAGACGGACAACGAGCAGATCTTCGTGACCCGCAACGCCAACCTGCCAACGATGTTCTGGCCCGAGGCGTGGTGCAGAAGTTTCAAACACGAGCTGCTGCCCGCCTGGCCCCGCCGCCTGTTTCGTCCCGCCGCCTTGATGCCGGGAACCCGGATCGCGGTGTTCACCGGTGATCCACGGCCGCATGACGCGGCAATCGGGCGTTGGCCGGCGCGGTGGTACAAGAAAAGCTACAAATCGCTCCGGCCCGTCCCCTGGCTGGCCGAGCATTGGCGTTAGCCAACCTGGTTACGCGGGCAGCAGCAGAACGACCTTGTGGTCGGGAAAACCGATCGGAACCAAAGTGATCTGGTTGTAGACCACTGGACCACTATCAGGATGAACGAAGGCGCGTTGGCCGCCTTCTCGCTCCAGCACGGCGTGATCCTGCCAGAAGGCCTCGAACTCCGGGCTTTGCCGGCGCAACCGGTCGAGGAGCGCGTCGAACGCCGCGTCGCCATGACGGCGCGCGGTGTCGGCCCGGAATTCGGCGGCAAGCCGTCGCGCCCGATCGGCCCAGTCGGCGATGAAGTCTCGCGCCGAAGGGTCGAGGAAGACGTAGGCCAGCAGGCAGGGTTCCGACCCGCCGAGCCAAGCGGGGAAGTGCCGTAGCGCCGCCCCGTTGAAGGCGCATGCGCGCCACAGGCGGTCCAGCACGTAGGCGGGACCGGCGACGGCGTTCACGAGGGGGATGAACGGCCGCTGATCCTCGGTGGGGCCGGCGTTCGTCGGCTCGTCCGTGGGGTCGCGCTTGCCGGCGAGTTCGAACAGGTAGGCGCGCTCGGCCCGGGTGAGGTGGAGCGCACTGGCGAGCCGGGCCAGGGCGCTTGGCGAGACCGACACGTCGCGGTCTTGCTCAATCCAGCTGTACCAGGTGGCGCTCATCCCGCAGGCTTGCGCCACTTCTTCGCGCTTCAATCCAGGCGTGCGGCGCCGACGAAATCCGGCAAGCCCGCCTTCATGGGCCGTCAGGCGCTCCCGACGGGCGCGAAGGAAGGCCCCGAGGAGTTGTCGGCTTTCTGTGGTATCGCGCGGCATGGTGGCGCCTATACCAGGATAAGCACGCAACTTGTTAAGGGGGCCGGCGGTGCCCAACATGAGGTGAACGTCACGGGAACAACCATCATGAGCGATAACCAGCACGGCTATGTCAGCACCCATTACGCGCCGCGCGCGGCGGCCTACGGGGCGAGCGCCGTCCACGCGGGTGGACCGGACCTCGACCAGGTGGAGGCGGTGGCCCGCGACTGGCCAAGGGCCCGGGTGCTCGACCTCGGCTGCGGGGGCGGGCACGTGGCCTACCGGGTCGCCCCGCATGTCGGCTCCGTGGTGGCCTATGATCTTACGGCCGACATGCTGGCCGAAGTGGAGCGGGGCGCGGCGGGGCGCGGGATCGGCAACCTGACGACCCGCCAGGGCGCGGCCGAACGCCTGCCGTTCGAGGCGGCGAGCTTCGATCTCGTCCTTAGCCGTTTCACGGCCCATCATTGGCAGGATTTCGAGGCGGGGTTGCGGGAAGCCCGCCGCGTCCTGTCGCCGGACGGCCGGGCGGTTTTCATCGACGTGGTTTCGCCCGAAGCCGCCGTGCTCGACACCCATCTGCAAACGCTGGAACTGCTGCGCGATCCGTCGCACGGGCGCAACTACACGGCGGCCCAATGGGTGTCGGCGCTGGCGCGCGCCAAATTCACCACGACGGGGGTCACGGCCCGCAAGCTCCGCATGGAGTTCGACGTCTGGGTCGCCCGCACGGAAACGCCGGATCCCTACCGGGCCGCGCTGCGCTTGCTGCAGGCCGGGGCCAGCGAGGCCGTCAAGCGACACTTCCGTGTCGGGCCCGACGGCAGTTTCGATCTCGACACGCTGACCTTCGAGGTCGCGCCGTGCTGAAGGCCGGGCTCCTAATGCTGCACCGTCCGCTCGTCGGGGTGGTCGATGTCGAGGGCGCTCGCCCGGATCGTGCCGCCCGGCATGGGGTAGGCCTGCATGACCTGGGCGACGTCGACGCGCGTCGGTAGGCCCGCCTCGTTGCCGAGGTGCTGCACCTTGAAGGCCGCGGCCGCGCGGGCGAACTCGAAATGCGTCCGCCACGGGGCCTGGGGCTCCCGCAGGTAGGAAGCCACATAGGAGCCATGGAACACATCGCCCGCCCCTGAGGTATCGATCACCAGATGGCTGGGGATCGTCAGGGCCGGCAACCGGCTCACCGCGCCCATCTCGTCGTACCACAGCATGCCGCGCTCGCCCTCGGTCACCCCACCGACCCGCACGCCCCTGGATTTCAGGTAATCCAGCATCTCGGTCGGGGTCATTCGCATCTGCTCGCACAGGCGCTCGGCCACCACCGCCACGTCGATATAGGCCAGCAGTTCGTGGGTGTTCGACCGCAAGCCGCCACCGTCCAGCGAGGTCAGCACGCCGTTCTCGCGGAACAGCCGTGCGTAATGGAGCGCCGAATCGTGCTGGTGCCCGTCGAGGTGCAGGGCGCGCGCGCTGCCGACGTTGAGGAAGGGAAAGGGATGGATGTAGTCGTCGTCGCGCGCGCGCAAGATGGCGCGCTTGCCGCCCGTCGGCAGGATAAACGACAGCGACGAGCGACGCACCTTCCGGGCATGAACGGGAATGTGGTAGCGCGCCGCCATGTCGAGGAACATGCGGCCGAGCCAGTCGTCGGCGACCGAGGTCAAGAGGTCTGGCACGAAGCCGAGCTTGGCCGAGGCGAAGGCCGCCGTGACGGCGTTGCCCCCGAACGACACGGCGTAATCGCTGGCAACGCTTTTGGCGTCGCCACTCGGGATCACGTCGGTCAGCAACGTCATGTCGATGTAGGTTTGGCCGATGAACAGGGCGTGCATGCGGGCTCCGGGTTATCTGAGAACAGCCAGACCGACAGGAACGTCCCCGCGCGCGCCTGCTTCGGCGAGCCCCTTCTTACCGGCGAAACCGCAAGCTCCGCAAGTCGATGGCGACGCCTTCGGCGCCCACCTGCCGTTGGAAGACCTAGAGCGAGAAGCTGGTCCCGCAGCCGCACGAGGCGGTGGCGTTCGGATTGCTGATCTTGAAGGATTGCCCGATCAGGTCGTTGACGTAGTCGATGGTCGAGCCTTCGAGGTAGTTGACCGAGATGGGGTCGATCAGCACCGCGGCGCCGTCGCGCTCGACAAGCAGGTCGTCCTCCTCCCGGCTCCTCACGATGTCGAACGCGTATTGGAACCCCGAGCAGCCGCCACCGTTGACGGCGATCCGTAGGAAGGATCCTGGCGCTTCGTTGCGTAGCACCTTATTGACCTGTGCGGCGGCCCGCGTCGAAAGCGTGACCGGTGCCAGAACGGCGGTATCGCTCATCGTGTTTCTCCTGCGCGAGGATTGTTCGGTTCCCCACGAAGGTAAGCCTTCCACGACCTCGCCGCAACGGCTCGGGCGCCACGCCAAGCGGCGCCATCGATGAGCCGCGTCGCGTTTCGCGCTTCCCTCGCGCCCTATGCGGCGGATGCCGCGCGCAGCCCGGGGCGTGCTTTCCCCGAAACGCGCTCGCCCTTGCGCGGAGAGTTTCAGCGCGACCGCGACCGCATCCTGCACGCCTCGGCGTTCCGCAGGCTTGCGTTGAAGACCCAGGTTATGCTGCCCGAGGACGGCGACCACCACCGCACGCGGCTCACCCACACCCTGGAGGTCGCCCAGGTCGCCCGCAGCCTCGCCCGCAGCCTCGGCTTTGACGAGGACCTGACCGAAGCGCTCGCGCTCGCCCACGACCTCGGCCACGCGCCGTTCGGGCACACGGGCGAGGACGCGCTGGCGGCCTCGGCGGCGGCGTGGGGCGGCTTCGACCACAATGTCCAGAGCCTTCGCATCGTGGCCGACCTCGAGCAGCGCTACCTCGGGTTCGACGGGCTGAACCTCATGTGGGACACCCTCGAGGGGCTGGCCAAGCGCAACGGCCCGGTTTCGCCGGTGCCCGACCTGCTGCGCGCCTACGACACGCGCTTCGACCTCCGCCTCGACGCTTTCCCGAGCGGGGAAGCCCAGGTCGCCGCCATCGCCGACGACATCGCCTACAACGCCCACGACATCGAGGACGGGTTGCGGGCGGGTCTGCTCGCCCTTGATGAGGTCGCCACCGTGCCGTTCATCGCCGCGCTGCTCGACGACATCGGGGTGCGTTCGGGTGTCCGGGACGGGGGGCGGTTGCCGTTCGAGCTGGCCCGCCGCTCGATCGACCGTTTCGTGGTCGATGCCGTCGACGAGAGCGGCCGCCGGTTAGCGCGCGCCGCACCCGTCAGCGTCGCCGCGCTGCGCGGGCTCGATCACTCGGTGGTGGCCTCCTCGCCCGCCTTCATGGCCGCCAGCCGGGACATCAAGACGTTCCTGTTCGCGCGATTGTATCGTCACCCGAAGCTCGTCGCCGTGCGGGCGAGGGCGGGGCGCGTGGTGGCGGCGATCACCGACCGCTTCCTCGCCGACCCGGACCTGCTTCCCGATGGATGGGCAGGCGACGCCGCGGCTTGTGGCGGCGATGCGGCCGCCCGCGCCCGCGTGGTGATCGATTACGTGGCGGGCATGACCGACCGTTTCGCCCTGCGCGAACACCGCCGCCTGTTCGGCAATGACGGGGGTTTCGACCCGTCCAGCGGTTGAGGCCGCTCGTCAAAACGGTTCTCGCCGCGGTACCAATTCGGTCCGCACTGCGGTAAGGCCTGCCGCATGGATATTTTCGTCGATTTCCGCACCCGTGTCGCAACCCTGCTGCAAGGCAAGATCGACGGCGGCAAGCTCCCAGCCGACCTCGATCTGTCGCGGTTCACCGTGGAGCCGCCGCGCGACCCGGCCCACGGCGATCTCGCCACCAACGCCGCCATGGTCTACGCCAAGGAATCCAAGGCGGGCTATGGCAACCCGCGCCAGTTCGCCGTGGCGGTCGCGGCCGGCCTCGCCGAAGACCCCGACGTCGATACCGCCGAAGTCGCCGGCCCGGGCTTCATCAACATCCGCCTCCGGCCTGCGGTCTACGCGGCCGTGCTCGTGGATGTCCTCGAGGAGGGCGCGCGTTATGGCCGGCGGCCTCCTGGGTCCGCCGAGCCCGTCAACGTGGAATTCGTATCCGCCAACCCGACCGGGCCGATGCACGTCGGGCACGGGCGCGGCGCCGTGTTCGGCGACGCCTTGGCCAACCTGCTGACCCACGCGGGCCACCCGACCACCCGCGAATATTACATCAACGACGCCGGTGCCCAGGTCGACGTGCTGGCCCGCTCGGCCTTCCTGCGTTACCGGGAAGCGCTGGGCGAGGAGATCGGCCCCATTCCCGACGGGCTTTATCCCGGGGACTACCTGAAGGCGGCCGGGGAATGGCTCGTTCGGGCGCACGGCGCCGCGCTGCGCCACCAGCCCGAGGCCGCCTGGCTGCCGCTTGTCCGCCTTGCCGCCATCGACGCCATGATGGCGATGATCCGCGACGACCTCGCGGCGCTGAACATCACGCACGACGTGTTCTTCTCGGAACGTTCGCTGACGTTGAAGGAAGGCGGGATGGACGCGGTCGAGCGCGCCATCGCGGCGCTGCGCTCCAAGGACCTCGTCTACCAGGGCCGGCTCGCCCCGCCCAAGGGCCAGTTGCCCGAGGACTGGGAAGATCGCGAGCAGACCCTGTTCCGCTCGACGGCCTTTGGGGACGATGTCGACCGTCCGCTGCTGAAATCGGACGGCAGCTACACCTATTTCGCCTCCGACATCGCCTACCACAAGACCAAGCTCGACCGTGGCTTCAACGCCATGATCGATGTGCTGGGTGCGGACCACGGCGGTTACGTTAAGCGCATGCAGGCGGCGGTGGCGGCCTTGTCGGACCGGAGGGCCTCCCTCGACGTCAAACTCTGCCAGCTCGTGAAGCTGATGCGCGACGGAGAGCCCGTGAAGATGTCGAAGCGATCGGGCGACTTCGTCACCCTGCGCGAGGTGGTGGATGAGGTCGGCTCCGACGCGGTCCGCTTCATGATGCTGTTCCGGTCCAATGAGGCGATGCTCGACTTCGACCTCCGCAAGGTGATCGAGCAATCCAAGGACAATCCCGTCTTCTACGTGCAATACGCGCACGCACGGGGCCGCTCGGTGCTGCGGCAGGCCGCGGGCGTGTTCCCGAACCTCGACACCGCGCCCGAGCGGCTGAGGCACGAACAACTCGACCTGTTGTCGGACGCTGGCGAAATCGCGCTCGTCAAGCTCATCGCGCAATACCCCCGGCAGGTCGCGGCGGCGGCGGCCAGCCATGAGCCGCATCGGGTGGCCTTCTACCTGCATGAACTGGCCAGTTCGTTGCACGCGCACTGGAATCGCGGCAAAGACCAGCCACAATTACGCTTTGTTAATGAAGAAAGACGAGATTTGACAGGCGCGAGACTTGCCTTGATCACAGCAACGGTCTCGGTTCTCGCGTCCGGCCTTGGTCTTCTCGGCGTAAGCGCGCCGGAAGAGATGCGCTGAACACTCGTTTTCCGAATCGTGACGATCGGGCGGCGGTGAGCTTGTCCCACGTCTTGAGGGAGCGCTCGTCCACGTTCCGCTTGGGCGAGCCGGGAAGGATGCGAGGGCGGCGCGGGGCGATTGTAACGCGAGGTGTATGATGACTGACACGCCCGCAATTTCCCGAACCCTCGGCCCTGCCGACGAGTTCGCGCGGCGGATGCGGATTGAGGGGCAGCCCGCCGCCGGCAGGGACGATCCCTTGGCGGAGTTGGCGCGCCTCGTGGGCCAGGACGACCCGTTCCGCAACCTGTTCCCGCAGCCGGCTTCAACCGCCATGGCGCAGACCCAGCGCGAGAACCTGCTGGCTTTCGAGCACGACCTCCACGACCCATCGTTCACGGGCAACACCGCTAGCGCACCCGAGACTCCCGTTCCGGTGACGCGCTCGGCCTATCCGCAGGTTTCGATCGATCCCGGTCCCGTCGAGCAAAGCCCGGACGTTTGGGCCCAGGGCGGCGTGGAAGCACCCGAGCCGCGTCGCGCGGCCCTCGGCGCCAGCGCCCCCGGTGAAGCCCGCGGTGCCGGCAAGCGCACAATGGTTGTTCTCGCCGCCGTCATGGCCTTGACGGGCGGCGGCCTCGCGGCGGGCCTGCTCCTCAAGCCGGCGGGGGGTGCTTCGGCTGGTGGCAGCGCGGGCGCGCCGACCATCATGGCGGCCGCGGGTCCCAGCAAGGTCGCGGTCGACAACACCGCCGTCGACGCCGAGGCGGCAACCGAAAACAGCACCCTGCTCGACAAGAACAAGGGTGACGGAACGGCGTCGGCGACCGTGGTGACCAAGACCGAACAGCCCGTCGACCTTGCCCAGGCCGTCAAGGCCGTGTCGCCTGCCACGACGGACGATCCGCGCCCGGTCGCGTCCAGCCCCTTTCCGGAACCCAAGAAGGTCAGAACCGTGATGGTCCGTCCAGACGGCTCCATCATCACCGGTCCGAAAGACGGTTCGGCAGTCTTGCCCAGGCTCGCCGCCACAAGCGGCAGCGTGGCGGATTCGCAGGCGAGCCTCGCCTTTGATCCGCAGACCGCCATGCCGATGGCGACTCCCGACCAGCCTCCGGCCGCATCTCCGCCCGCCGCCGCCGCGCCAAAGGTCGTTCCAGCAACGCCCAAGACCACGGCGCGGGTTCCCACGACGCCGAAGGTCGCCGACGTCGAGCCGGCTTCGGCCAGCGAACCGCCGGCAGCAGCCGAGCGAACGCCGGCCAAGCCGAAGCCCGTGAAGGAGGCTTCCGCCACCCCGGCGGGTGATGCCGGGAGCGGCGCCTACGCGGTTCAACTCGGTGCTCCGCCGAGCGAAGCGGAAGCCAATGCCACGGCGGCGCGGTTCCAGAAGAAATACGCCGACCAACTCGGTGCCTACCAGCCCAGCATCGTCAAGGCGACGTCGGGCACCAAATCGGTTTATCGCATCAGGGTTGGCAACCTGTCGCAGGACGCCGCCAAGACGCTTTGCTCCAAACTGCAGACGGGTGGTGGCGCCTGCTTCGTGGTGCGGAACTGACCGTGGTTTGAACCTTTCGGCGCCGTCCGGCGCTTCCCATCGACCCCGGCCGGCGTGAGAAACGCGTGCCGGCCGCCTCGTCCAGAAAGGTTTCCGGGATGACGCTCGGCTTCATATGCGGCTGCGCCGGCTTCGCGCTGACCGACGACGAGAAGCGTTTCCTGGCGGAAACCCAGCCCTGGGGCCTCATCCTGTTTCGTCGCAACGTCGAAACGCCGGAGCAACTGCTGCGCCTCTCCACCAGCTTTCGCGAGGTCGTCGGCCGTCTCGACGCCCCGGTGCTAATCGACCAGGAAGGCGGCCGCGTGCAGCGGCTTCGGGCGCCGCTCTGGCCCGATTACCCGGCGGCGAGCGCCTACGCGGCTGCCGTCGGGATGGACGCCGAGGCGGCCCACCTCGGTGGTCGCCTGATCGCCATCGAGTTGCGGAATTCCGGCATCACGGTGGATTGCGCCCCGGTGCTCGACGTCCCGGTTCCGGGAAGTCACGACGTGATCGGCAACCGGGCCTTCGGGACCGACCCCGAGGCTGTGGCGAGACTCGGCGGCGCCTTTGCCGACGGTCTGATGGAGGGCGGTGTGCTTCCCGTCATGAAGCACGTGCCGGGGCACGGGCGGGCGGGCGTCGACAGCCACCTGTCATTGCCGATCGTGACAACCGACCGGGCCACCCTGGACCGGCAGGATTTCGAGCCGTTCCGCCGGTTGCGGGGCTTGCCGATGGCGATGACCGCCCACGTGGTTTACGCCGCCCTCGATCCCGACAGGCCCGCTACCACCTCGCCGGTCGTGATCGCCGAGATCATACGCGGCGCGATCGGCTTCGACGGCCTGCTGCTCAGCGACGACCTTTCGATGGAAGCCTTGAAGGGAAGCCTCGGCGAGCGCGCCGAAGCTGCCCGTGAAGCTGGCTGCGACATCCTGCTCCACTGCAACGGCATCCTCGACGAGGCACGGGCGGTAGCCGCGCAGGCTATTCCGATCGACAGCCGTGTGGCATGGCGGATCGAGGTCGCCATGTCGCTGCTCCGGGAGCCGGCGCCGTTCGATCGAGGCGCCGGGCAGGCCAAGCTGGCCGGTTTGTTGGGGCACCCGCCCGTCGGCTAGCGCGCCACCTCCGGCCAACCGGCCCCTTGGGTGTTGACGAAAACCGAATAGAGGCTGGTTGTCGCGCAGATGTAGAGTCGGTTGCGCTTCGGACCGCCGAAGCACAGGTTGGCCACGACCTCCGGCAACTTGATCTTGCCCAGAAGCGTTCCATCCGGATGATAGCAATGCACGCCGTCGCCGGCGGAAGTCCAGACATGGCCCTTGGTGTCGCAGCGGAACCCGTCGAACACGCCGACGTCGCAGGTCGCGAACAGCCGCCCGTTGGCCAGCCTGCCTCCTTCTTGAACGTCGAACACCCGGATGTGCCGTGGCCCGTCCTCGACGTGGGAGGATCCGGTGTCGGCGATGTAGAGCCGCGCTTCATCGGGCGAAAAGGTGAGGCCGTTCGGCTTCACGAAATCCTGCGTGACCGCTTCCGTCACGCCTGATCGCGGATCGTGGCGGTAGACATGGCTTTCCTCAAGGTCGGGCGTGGTGAAGTCACCCTCATATTCGCTGTCGATCCCGTAGGTCGGGTCGGAGAACCAGATGGTGCCGTCCGATTTCACCACCACGTCATTGGGCGAGTTCAGCCGCTTGCCGCCGACCTCCGACACCAGCACGCTTCGCGACCCGTCATGCTCGACGCGGGACACGCAGCGGCCCCGATGCTCGCAGGAAACGAGCCGGCCTTCGCGATCGACGGTATGGCCGTTCTGGTTCATGGCGGGCGCAATGAACACGGAAACCGAATTGTCGGTTTCGTCGAACCGCATGACCCGGTCGTTCGGGATGTCCGACCACACGAGGTATTTTCCGGCGGCGAAATAGGCGGGGCCCTCGGCCCAGCGGGCTCCCGTCCACAATTTTTCCACGTGGACGTTGCCGAACACCAGCGCCCTGAAACGCGGGTCGTGAACCTCGAAATTTTCCGTGAGCATGAGCCTCCCCGATCGTTCAGCGGCATCGCGCCGCGTCGTTGTCGCCAGCATGGCGCAGCGCCGAGCCTGCCACAAGGCCCAGGGTCATCGTCCCGATCCGGCACGGAAACCATCGGGTAAGATTTAGATTTCGTAAACCATGATCCCTTTAGGGTGATGAGCCATCGGCAATGGAGTGCGCAGTCATGAGCTTCGGTCCGGCATCCACGGGGAGCGGCGATCGAGCCTCCGGCGAACGGACGTCCGTCGACGCTCGGACGACTGGCACCGCGCTGGTGCGCTTCGTTCCGAGCGCGCCGACACGCGCCCGCCCGGCGAAGGGAACGATGATCTGGGCGGCGGGCCTCGCGTTGGCGCTCGGCGCGGGCGGACTGGGCCTCGACGTGGTCCGCAGCGCCAAGGTCGCCGGGACCAAGGCGGTGCAGCAGGCCGACGTGTCCGACAAGGTGCAGCGCCTGCAGGACGAGATCAGCCGCCTCAAGGGTAGCATCGACACGATGCGCGCGGACGGTGCCAAGCCGGACGAGCCGTTGCGCGGGTTGAAGAAAAGCGTCGATGGCCTGAGACAGGAAATCGAACAGATCAAGACCAACAACGGGGCGACCCTGGCGCAACTCGCCAGCAAGCTCGACAAATCCGACCGCGATCCCAGCCAGAAGCTGGCCGACATCATGGCGCGCCTCGACAAGCTCGATCGCGACCCGAAGAACAAGGGAACGGACGGCGCCAACCAGAAACTGGCCGACGTCGCCAGCCGGCTCGATCGCATGGAGCGTCAGGTGTCCTCGCAAACACCGACGGGTTCGCTGCCGACGCCGGCTCCGGTCAAGGTCGCCGTTCTCGCGCCCTCGGGTCCGGTACCCGTCAAGGCCGCCATCGTCACCTCCCTTGCTCCGGCCCCGACTGCCGCCGCCCTCGCGCCGCCCACGCCGATGCCGCCCTCCAAGCCCGTCGCCAGGGTCGAGGTTTCGGCCGTGGCCGCGGCGGATCCGAAACCCGTCCCCGCAAAGCCCGCCACGGTGGATGGATGGGTGTTGCGCGACGTTTACGACGGCATGGCCCTTGTTGAGGCGCGGCGCGGCGGCCTGCGCGAGATCGCGCCCGGCGAATATCTCCCCGGCGCCGGCGAGGTCCGCTCGATCGAGCGGCGCGGGCGCTCCTGGGTGGTGCTGACCAGCCGCGGCATCATCGAGAACGGGACCTGGTAGGGGCCGAACCCGGTTGGAGGTGCGCCGTTCGAATCCACCGATCCTGGCCTTCGGTTCGATGCCGCGCTAGACTCTGGCGGGTTGGGCCGCCAGGGTGAACTCTATGCGCAGCGACACGCTCGGCCTCGACCATTTCGAGGCGCTGTACCGCAAAACGCCGGACCCGTGGGGCTTCGCGACGAGCGAATACGAACGCGCCAAATATGCCGCGACGCTTGAAGCGCTGCCCCGCGCCCGCTACGCCCGTGCGCTCGATGTCGGTTGCTCCATCGGGGTGTTCACGGCCGCCCTGGCCGAACGATGCGGCGACCTCCTCGCCATCGAACCCGTGCCGGCGGCGCTGGACGAGGCGCGGCGGCGCAACGCCGGCAATACCCACGTCCGCTTCGCCGCCATGTTCGTGCCCGGCGACTGGCCGGCCGAGAGGGTCGACCTCGTGGTGATCTCCGAGGTGCTCGATTACCTGGGCGGTGATGACCTGATCCGGCTCGCCGATCGCGTCCGCGCGACGCTCGAGCCCGGAGGCGACCTTGTCCTCGTTCACTGGGTGGGCAAGAAGCGCGATATTTCCAAGGGCAACGAGGCGAGCGACGGCCTGATCAGGGCCTTGTCGCCGGATTTGGTGGTGGCCAGGGCCGAGCGGAACGCCAACTATCGGCTGGACGTGCTTCACCGTCCGTGACCGTGCGGCGCGATCCGCCAGCCCGCCCCATTGCCGAGGCCCCGCAAAGCTTTCTATGATGCCGCCGAGCGGGCCGGCGGGCGCGAGCGGGGCGGAGCGAGGTCCATGGTCAAGGCGATCCGGGTTCACGAGTTCGGCGGACCGGACGTGATGCGCTTCGAGGACATCGACGTGCCCTCGCCGGGGCCGGGCGAGGTTCACCTGCGCCAACGCGCCATCGGGCTCAACTTCATCGACACGTACCAACGCACGGGTCTCTACCCAAACCCGCTTCCGTTTACGCCCGGCAACGAGGCTTCCGGCGAGGTTTTGAGGGTGGGACCCGGCGTCGATGGTTTCAAGCCGGGCGACCGCGTGGCTTATGGCACGGCGATCGGGGCCTACGCGGAAGAGCGGCTCGTGCCGGCCGATAAGCTGGTGCACCTGCCGGATTTCGTGTCCGACGAGGTGGGTGCCGTGATGATGCTGAAAGGCCTCACGGCCGAGTACCTGCTACGGGGCTCCTTCAAGGTCGAGCCCGGTCACCTCGTGCTGGTTCACGCGGCGGCCGGCGGCGTCGGCCTGATCCTGTGCAGTTGGGCGAAAGCGATCGGCGCGACCGTGATCGGCACCGTGGGAACGCCGGAAAAGGCCGAACTCGCCCGCCAGCATGGCGCCGACCACACAATCCTCTACCGCGAAGAGGATTTCGTGGCGCGCGTCAAGGACATCACGGCTGGGCAGGGGTGTCACGTCGTTTACGACGGCGTTGGCAAGGCCACCTTTCCCGCCTCGCTCGACTGCCTGCGCCCGCGCGGCACCTTTGTGAGCTTCGGTTCCGCTTCCGGCCAGATCGAAGCTTTCAACATCCTGCTCCTCGCCCAGAAAGGCTCGCTTTTCGCGACCCGGCCGACGCTCGGCAACTATGCCGGGACGCAGGACGAGCTCCTCGCCATGACGGAGCGCCTCTTGGCGGTCATGCGAGCCGGCACCGTCCGGTTCGACGTCAGGGCACGTGTCGCCCTGAAGGATGCCGCCGCGGCTCATCGTGCCCTGGAGGGACGCGAAACGGTGGGAGCGTCGGTTCTCCTTGTTTGACGCGTCCGCCACCCTTCCGACAGACCTGACGCAAGTCCGCGCGCCCGCGCTCCTGTCCGTACGAGGGTTGACCAAGCGGTTCGGCAACTTCACGGCCAACGGGGGGATCGACCTCGATCTTCACGGGGGCGAGATCCACGCGCTCGTCGGCGAAAACGGCGCCGGAAAATCGACGCTCGTCAAGATGCTCTACGGCGTGCTGCAGCCGAGCGCCGGCACCATCCTTTGGGACGGCCATGCCGTGACCTTCGCCAGCCCAGAGGTCGCCCGCGCGCGCGGCATCGGTATGGTGTTCCAGCATTTTTCCTTGTTCGAAAACCTGACGGTCGCCGACAACATCGCCCTGGTGCTTCAGAATGGGGACGGCTTCGCCGCCGTGGAAGCCAAGCTCGCCGAGGTGGCCATCCGCTACGGCATCGTGCTCGACGGTCGCCGTCCGGTCTGGACGCTGTCGGCCGGGGAGCGGCAGCGGATCGAGATCGCCCGATGCCTCCTTCAGGACCCCAAGGTGCTGATCTTCGACGAGCCCACCTCGGTGCTGACGCCCCAGGAGGCAGA
>CALMOK010000056.1 GCA_937871825.1 uncultured Alphaproteobacteria bacterium | reverse complement strand
GTCCCTTGGCGTCCCCAGCCGACCATCCACCTCGAGGGTGCAGCCGTGCCCCTTCCAGGGCACGAGGACGCGTTCCAGCACCTGCATGCCGACAAACACCCTATTGGCGGCAGATGAGCGATGATTGGTCGCCCCTCCTATCATCGTCATAGTTGACTGATCTGATAGACTATGATTTCTGGCAAGGATCGTCGGACGGTGGGTGGATCCATGCGGCACAGCGGATATGTGACGAAATTCGCCCAGAACCTCGGCGACCTGGTGGGGCACGACATCATGCTAATGCGACTGTCCGATCCCCTCGAACGGGAGCGCTTGAAGGCGGAGGTGGGGACGGAGCACGTCCCCTTGGGACGCTGGTTCCGCATGGCCGTCGAGGGCGCCAGCCGGTGGCTGGGACGGGGTGACAAGGATTTGGACCCGGGGGCGTGTTGTCGAAGCGCCCCGATTTTCCAGTCCACGATTTTCCCGCGTCGGTCCGACGCCATCCCGATCGAGACGTATCCATGCAACCTTCCCGCCCCAGGGCGACGCCGACCACGCCATCCCGGCCTGATCAGATCCTGATCTTCGGCGGCTCATCCCGCACGCTCGACCTGCTGCGGATCGCCACCATCCGGAGCGACTGCGTCCTGCTCATCGGTCGCGCCTTCGACGAGCCGGTCAGGCGCTATGCCGCGCATTTCGCCGTCGAGGTGCAGCAGCCGTCTCGGGACGGCGTCGACCTCGGCGAGGCGTCCGCCGTCCTGGTGGCCTTGGGCGACAACGAGGCCGAGAACCGCATCGTCCGCGCGGCGCGGCGTAAGGCCGTTCCGGTTCTGGTCGCCGACCGCGCCCTGGTGTCGGATTTCACGCTGATCGAATTCCTCGAACGACGGCCCCACACATCCCTGGCGGCCTGACGCGATGCGATCGATAATGCTCCCCACCTCACGTTGGACGGCACCTCGCCGTCCTTTTTCAAGGCGAACAACAACCATGCGTCAAACCATATGGACGGGGCTGGTGGCAGCCGTATTGCTCTTCACCGGCGCGACAGGCGGCCAAGCCGCCGACCTCGCCGCCATCAAGACGGCCGGTGTCATCAAGATCGGCACCGAGGGAACCTACGCGCCCTTCACCTTCCATGATCCCAGCGGCGCTCTGGTTGGCTTCGACGTCGAGATCGGCCGGGCGGTGGCGGAACGGCTCGGCGTGAAAGCCGAGTTCGTCGAAGGCAAGTGGGACGGCCTCATCGCCGGCCTCGACGCCAAGCGCTACGACGCCGTCATCAACGAGGTCAGCATCACGGACGCCCGCAAGGCGAAATACGACTTCTCGGACCCCTACATCGTGTCCAAGGCCGCCCTGATCGTGCGCGGCGATAACGCCGCCATCAAGGGCTTCGACGACCTGAAGGGTCGCACCTCGGCCCACACGCTGACCAGCAACTATGCCAAACTGGCGGAAACCTTTGGGGCGAAGCTGGTCGGCACCGACGGTTTCGATCAGTCGATCGCCCTCGTGCTGAGTGGCCGGGCCGACGCGACGATCAACGACAGCCTGTCGTTCTTTGATTTCAGGAAGCACAAGCCGGACGCCAACGTGAAGATCGCCGCCGTCCAGAACGACGCGGAGTTGGAGGGGATCATCATCCCGAAGAACGAACCCGACCTCCTGGCCGCCATCAACAAGGCGCTGGCCGACCTCAGGCAGGACGGCACCTACGCGGCGATCTCGCAGAAATATTTCGGCGAGGACGTGTCCAAGTAGACCGATGCTTCGCGTCAACCGGGTTGCCGCCGAGGGTCCGGGGCGCAATGGTGGGCGGAGCGATAAGGAAGCGCTCCGCTTTCCTTGAACGATCGAGACAATGATGCCGCATTGGCTGGAGTTGATGGCGGCCTCGTTCGGCTCCCTGATGGTTGCCGGGCTCGTTTTCACGGTGCCGCTCACCATCCTGTCCTTTGCGGGCGGGCTCGCCCTGGGTTCCCTGGCGGCTATGGTTCGCCTGTTCGGGCCGCGGCCGCTCGCCTCGCTGGTGCGCTTCTACGTGTGGATCATCCGCGGCACGCCGCTGCTGGTTCAGCTTTTCGTGATCTTCTACGGGTTGCCGAGCGCCGGCATCCTGATCGACGCCTTTCCTGCGGCGCTCATCGGATTCACGCTCAACGTGGGCGCCTACACGTCCGAAGTGGTTCGCGCCGTGATCGCGTCCGTGCCGAACGGCCAGTGGGAAGCGTCCTACTCGATCGGCATGAGCTGGAGCCAGGCCATGCGCCGCACCGTGCTGCCCCAGGCCGCCCGGGTGGCGGTGCCGCCCCTGTCGAACTCGTTCATCTCGCTCGTGAAGGACACGTCGCTGGCGGCCGCCATCACGGTGCCGGAACTGTTCCAGGCCGCCCAGCGGATCGTGGCGGTCACCTACGAGCCCTTGATTCTCTACGTGGAGGCCGCCCTCATCTATCTCGCTTTCAGTTCCGTCCTGTCGATCCTGCAGGCGCGGCTCGAGCGGAGTTTTGGCCGGTCCGGCGGCTTCGCGGGGGCCCGGCCATGATCCGGCTGACGGGGATCGAGAAGCGTTTCGGGCTCAACAAGGTGTTGAAGGGGGTCGACGTCGTGGTTCCGGCCGGCAGCGTGACGGCCCTCATCGGGCCTTCCGGAAGCGGCAAGAGCACCCTGCTCCGCTGCGTCAACCTCCTGGAGGCGCCCGACGCGGGCGAGGTCGAGATCGACGATGTCCGGCTGAGCTTCCGGGCGGGCGAGCGGCCCCGCAAGGACGCGGTTCGCACCCTGCGGCTGAAAACCGGCATGGTGTTCCAAAGCTTCCAGTTGTTTCCCCACCGAACCGCCCTCGGCAACGTGATGGAAGGGCTGGTGACCGTGCTGGGATGGCGGCCCGACAGGGCGCGGGACCGCGCCATGGCGCTGCTCGACAAGGTCGGCATGGCCCACAAGGCGGAGGCCTGGCCTTCGACGCTGTCGGGCGGGCAACAGCAAAGGGTCGCCATCGCCCGCGCGCTGGCGCCCTCCCCGCGCGTGCTGCTCTGCGACGAACCAACCTCCGCCCTGGATCCCAAGCTCGCCGCGGAAGTCGTCGACGTGCTGAGAACGCTCGCCCACGAAGGGGTGACCATGCTGATGGCCACCCATGACCTCCGGCTGGCGTCGACCATCGCCCGCAACGTGGTGTTCCTGGACGACGGCCTCGTGGTCGAGGAAGGCACCGCGCGCGCCATGTTCACGGCGCCACGGGACTCGCGGACGCGAAGTTTCATCGCCCACATCACGGAGACGGCGGTTCATGCCTGGACGGATTGAAGAAACGCTCGGCGAGGCGGATCACGAAAGGCCGGGCACCCGGGTTGTGCAGGCCCGCGTCGAACTGGCCGACCCGCACGTGATGTCCGACATCCGGGACAGGCGCGGCATCATCGACGCGATCTACGACGCCCTGGTTAGGCGCGGCCCGACAGGCCGGTTCGAGCCCTGGCTGGCGCGAAGCTGGAGCATGTCCCCCGATTGCCGCCATTGGCGGTTCCTCCTGCGCGCCGGTGTTCGCTGCCACGACGGCGGCGCGCTGTTGGCGGAGGACGCCGCCGCCTCCCTCCGTCGCGCGATCGCCCCGGACCTGCCGGGCGAACTGGGAACCCAGGGCGTGTTGCGCGGCTATCTCGACGGAACCCTGATCGAGGTGTCGGACGAGCTGACCCTGGACCTCACCACGCCGGCGCCGCTCGCCGACCTTCTCGACCTGCTGGTGGACATTCCGGTCGTGCCCGAGCGGGCGTTGGGCGACGTGACGGTGCGGCCCGTGGGGTCCGGCCCCTACCGCTTCGAGAGCGCCGGGCCGGGCCGGATTTCGCTTACGGCGTTCGACGCCCATTGGGGTGGACCCCCCTCGCTCTCCCGGGTGGATTGGCGGGCCGAGCCCGAAGCCGGGGAGCGGGCGCGCCTTTATGGTGCCGGCGAAACCGACTGGTGCGTGGACCCGCCCCGGGCCGGCACGGGCGAAGCGGCCCATCGCCTGCAGACGCCGAGTTCGCTCTGCATCATCATGCTGTTCAATCTCATGCACGGGCCGGCCACGGATCCCCGGGTGCGACAAGCCCTTCACCAAGCAACCGACGTCAAGGCCCTGATCGCCGATCCGCGCATCATGGCCGGCACCGCCCGTCAGCTCGCCGGACCCGTGGCCCCGGGCCAGAACGGCGCCGACGCGTCCGTTGCCCCCTACCCCTACGATCCCGCCCGTGCCCGCCATCTCCTGCTCCAGGCCGGCCACCGCGACGGACTGGCGCTCACGATGGATTGCCCGGCCCGCTTCCCCGACGAGGCGGTTCCGCTCGCCCACGCGATCGCCGGGCAGTGGCGGGACGTCGGAGTTTCATGCGAAATCCGCGTCCACCACGATCGCCCCGCCTATGCCGAGCAGGTCCGGCGCAAGGACATCGGCGATCTATGCTGCTTCGATTCAAGCCCGGAAAGCACCTACCGGGTGTTCTGCGAGAAGCTGGACGACCGGCGGCAAGGGCCCTGGTGGCTGGGCTATCGCAACCCCGCCCTCAACCGGTTGCTCGACCAGGCGGCCGAGACGGGGGACGACGCGCAGAGAAACGCGATCTTCGCGGCCGCCTTCCGGCTGGTTCACGAGGACGCGCCCTGGCTCTTCCTTTACGCGCCCGATCGGCTCTGGCTGCGCTCTCCGGTCCAGTCCGGGTTCATCCCCAGCGTCGAGGGACGTTTGCGGTTCTAGGGCGATGCCATCTCGTGGGACATCGCCCGGCGCTTCCGTGCCGGTTCTGCTTCTGGGCGGCTCAGGACCTTTCGCCGGCTTTCATGCCCGCGACCAGTTTGTCGACGTTGTATTTGAACAGGTCGGCGTAGGTCGCCGCCGGGCCATCGGGCGCCGAAAGCGCTTCGACATAGAGTTCGCCCCCAGGCTGGGCGTTGGTGGCATCGGCGATCTGCTTGACGAGGCGGGGATCGTTCGAGTTCTCGAAGAAATAGGCATGAACGTGCTCGGACTTTATCTGCTTGATCACGTTGGCGACCTGCGCGGCCGATGGCTCCTTGTCGGTCGAAAAGCCGAGCGGCGACAGGAATTTGACACCGTACGCGGCGCCGAAATAGCTCAGGGCGTCGTGCGTGGTGAGCACCTTGCGGTCGCCTTTCGGCACCGAGTCGACCTGGGCGTGGGCGTAGGTGTCGAGTTCCTTCAGCTTGGCCTCGTATTGTTCGCCGTTCGCCTTGAAGGCCGCCGCATCATCAGGGTCGGCCTTGCTCAAAGCGGCCACGATGTTGCGGACGTAGATTTCGGCGTTCGGGATGCTGTTCCAGGCGTGCGGATCCGTGATGGTCTTGCCATCCTCCTCCATCTTGCGCGTCTTGATGCCGTCGGAGGCGATCACCGGCTTGCCGGCGTAGCCGGAGGCCTTGGCGAGCTTGGCGAACCAGCTCTCGAGACCAAGCCCACTGGTGACCACCACGTCGGCGTTCTTCAGGTTCTTGGCGTCGTCCGGTGTCGGCTCGTATTCGTGGGGGTCGCCGTTCGGCGCCACCATGCTGATCACATGGACATGGTCGCCACCCACCTGGTGGACCATGTCGGCCAGAACCGTGAACGAGGCGACGGCTTCGACGGTTTTGGCGGATGCCGGCGCCGCGATCGCCATTGAGGAGACCGCCGCGGCGGCGACCCCGGATAACAAATGTTTCACAAACACGGTCAGGCTCTCCTTGGTCAGCCCACGAAGCGTGGGCGAGAGATCATCCGGTGCGCCAGCCCACCGCGCCCGACGAGCAAGGACGCGAAATAGAACAGGCTCGCCGTGAGCACGATGGCGGGACCCGACGCCAGGCTGACGTGGAACGACGTCACCAGCCCGATGAACCCCGACAAAACGGCCACGCCGGCCGCCACCGCCATCATGGCGGGCAGCGTCGTGGCCCAAAGCCGGGCGACCGAGGCGGGCAGCATCATCAGGCCGACCGCCATCAGGGTGCCAAGCGCCTGGAAGGCCGCCACGAGGTTGGCCACCACCAGGAACAGGAAAAGCAGGTGGTAGAGCGACCCCCGTCCGCCCACCGAACGCAGGAACCCGGGATCGAAACATTCCACCACCAGGGGCCGGTACACCAGCGCCAGCACGATCGCGGTGCCGGAGGTGATCGACGCGATGAGGTAGAGCGCCTCGTCGTCGATGGCCAGGATGGTGCCGAACAGCACGTGCAGCAGGTCGATGTTGGAGCCGCGCAACGAGACGATCAGGACGCCGAGCGCCAGCGACGCGAGGTAGAAGCTGGCGAAACTGGCGTCCTCCCTGAGGATGGTGGTGCGGCTGACCAGGCCCGAAAGAAGCGCGACCGCGAGGCCCGCCACCATGCCGCCGATCCCCATGGCGGGAAGGGACAACCCGGCCACCAGAAAGCCCACCGCAGCGCCGGGCAGGATCGCGTGGCTCATGGCATCGCCGACGAGGCTCATCCGGCGCAGCATGAGCAGCACGCCGATGGGCCCCGATCCGATGCCCAGCGCCAAGCAGGCCACGAGCGCGCGCCGCATGAAGCCGTATTCGACGAAAGGGGCCACCAGCAGGGCGTAGAAGGTCATGCCACGGCCCTGCGGCCGAGCATGTTGGCCTCGTCCTCCCACCGCTCCGCCATGGCGCGGGCGCGCAGCAGGTTGGCGGCGCTCATCGCCTCCTCAGTCGGCCCCCAGGCGATCTGCTCCCGGGCCAGCAGAAGCGCGCGCGGGAAGTTCGCCCGCACCTGATCGAAGTCATGCAGAACCGCGATAATGGTTCGCCGCTCGCCGTGCCAACGCCGGATCAGGTCGAGCAGGTCCTGTGTGGTGCGGTTGTCGATGGCGGTGAACGGCTCGTCGAGGATGATCACGGGCGCGTCCTGGAGCAGGAGGCGGGCGAACAACACCCGCTGGAACTGCCCCGCCGACAACGACCCGATATGGCGCCGTCCGACCCCTTCCAGTCCCACGGCCGCCAGGGCCTCCTCGGTCCTGGTCGCCACGTTCCGTGTGGCGGCCCCAAAGGCGCCCGTGTGGCGCCATGCCCCCAGCATGACGGTATCGCCCACCGAGATCGGGAAGGTCCGGTCGATCTCGGCCGCCTGCGGCAGGTAGGCCACGTCCTTGGCCACGATGTCCTGCCGCATGATCCGGCCCGACGCCGGCCGCAAGATGCCGACGAGCGCCTTGATCAGGGTGGATTTGCCAGCCCCATTGGGCCCCACCACGGCCGTCATGCTGCCGGCCTCGAAGCAACCGTCGATGCCGCGCAGCGCCGCGTGATGGTCGTAGGCGACGCTCAGTTGCGAAACCGAGATGCTGCCGCGGCTCATGGGACCGCCACCGCCCACGCCACCGCGAGCCAAAGCAGGACGAGAACCGTCATCACCCCAAGGATCCGGACGAACGCGGATTCGGCGATGATGGAGCGAGGATTGGATCGGCTGAACATCGGGAAACGTTTGACCCCACAGGTCGGGCACGCGGGAGCGAATACCCGTCAAACCCGAAAAATCGATGATCCTGATCCCCTACCCCTGGATCGGCAAAGGACAGAACGTTACAGTGTTAACAGCGTTACTGTAATACTATAACCTTCGTCAAGCGGCGATGTGGTGGATCACGATGGCTAGTCGGAAAGGCGTTGAACACGCCGCGAACATCATGGACGCCCTTTCGGCGTCGGGGCGACCGCTCAGCGCCTATGCCTTGCTGGATCACCTTCGGCCAACGGGCGTCGCGGCGCCGCTGACGATCTATCGCGCGCTCGAAAAGCTGATGAAATCCGGCAAGGTGCACCGCATCGAGTCGCTCAACGCCTTTGTCGCCTGCAAGGGAAGCGCGCACCACGACCATTCTCACCCCCATGGCCACGATCACACCGTTGCATTCACGATCTGCGACGCCTGCGGGGCGGTGGACGAATTCGCCGATCCCCGCTTGTGCGACAGGATCAACGAAAGCTTGTTGGCGCGAGGTTTTGTTTCGCGCGACACCACCCTCGAGGTTCGCGGGACGTGCTCGACTTGCAAAACGACATCGGCGTCGCGGCCGCAGCAACAGGAGCGTGGAAGCGCCGCCGGCCATCACGATCCCGACCGGTAGGGTGGTACCCCGGTCCGAGCAGGACCTTTGGACAGCAGACCCACAGCCCTCGGCGGCGGGTGGTGTCGAAGTCCGGACGTCGATCGATTGGGCTCCGCTCGTGCTGGTCGGCAAACCGGATGGCAACTCTCAGAGCCGACTTCCATCCGGTTCTGGTGGAGAGGCCAAAGACGATTTTCTGGTCAACCGGGGCGAACCAGCCCTCGTCTTGCGCTCGATACAGGCGAGAGTGGCACTGCCCGACGTACATGCTGCCTGACGGTGGCCCGTCGTGCGAACGATACCGGCTTCGGGACGCTGATCGCCGCTTCCGGCACCCGGCACCAGGTTTCCGCCCGGCATTGGACCCTCGCCGACCAAGGTGTCGCCCTGGACGAATACGCCGACGTTTGCTGTCGTGTTGCCCAGCGTGGCGGCACCCGTGCGAACAACCGTGCTTGCTAGCCGCTGCGGGCCGACCGCCATCGCATCAGTGGTCAATGCTACATTGGCCGGCGACAGCAGCGGCTGGACGAAGAGCGGTATCGTGTTTGGGATGGGGGCACTGGCCGATTCACCTGTGGAGGGTCCGGCATTCCGCTCGATACCGGATCTCACAATCTCGTCCGACACCACGGGAATCACGGAAAGGATCGTCATGCCGACGGGCTGCCTGCCGTTTTGATCGCTGCCGGGCATTTCGGGAGAGTTAACAACCGGCATAACGGTGGCAACTGGCACGACCGTGCCGATCACCGGTTCGGCGCGGTCGTCCATCGGCAGCCTGGGCGGATCTGATTGCGGCTTGGGCTCAGGGTTCGATCCACGATCCGTGTCGTTTGTTGTGGCCAAAGGGTTGGCGGGGGTGACCGTCAGGGCGCCGGCGTTGCCCGAAGCCTGGGCGAAGACGTAGTTGGCGGCGCTGAGGCCGGCGCCGGTGATGGCATAGGCGCCGACGCCGCTGCTGGTCGTCGCCGGGCTGTTGAAAG
>CALMOK010000055.1 GCA_937871825.1 uncultured Alphaproteobacteria bacterium | reverse complement strand
GGCCGGTTCCAAGCGCGTGATCTTGCCGCCCTGGTGGCTGCTGCTGGGCAAAGCCGTGCTGGTGTGATCCGGCTGACACCCTGGCGCACCGTGCTCATCCCGGGGCTCGACGAAGCTGGCGGGAAGCAAATCGACGCCGCCCTTATATCGGCTTGGCCCTCCCCCTGGATCACAGATCCGGTCGATCCCCGGCTTTCCGTCGTCGCCTGCTCGGGTGCCCCGGCCTGCCACCGGGCTACCACGGCCGTGCAGGCCGATGCCGCGCGCTTGTCGACGATGCTGGCGCTCCGACCTGCCGCGGGACCTGTGCTGCATGTCTCGGGTTGCCGCAAGGGTTGCGCGCACGGCCAAGCCGTGCCGCTGACGCTCGTGGGCCGCGCTGGCCGCTATGACCTGGTTCGGAACGGGAAGGCGGCGGACCGTCCAGCCCTGACCGATATGACCATTGAATCCCTCGCGGCCGTGCTGGAGCGGGAGTGCGTGTCCTGACCGCCTACGATTACATCCGCGATGGCGCCGAGATTTATCGCAAGTCCTTCGCCATGATCCGCCAGGAGGCCGATCTCGCGCGCTTCACGCCGACGGAAGAGCGCGTCGCGGTTCGCGTCATCCACGCTTGCGGCATGGTGGAAGCGTCGAGTGACATCCTGTTTTCCTCCGGGGCGGTCGAGGCCGGGATCGCGGCCTTGCGGAATGGGGCTCCGGTTTTATGCGACGCCCGCATGGTGGCCGACGGGGTGACACGGGCGCGGTTGCCGGCTGGCAACGAGGTCATCTGCACGTTGCGGGACCCGCGCGTTCCGGCCCTGGCGGAGGCGCTCGGCACCACCCGCACGGCCGCCGCCATGGAGCTTTGGGGCGAGCGGCTGGCTGGCGCCGTGGTGGCGATCGGCAACGCGCCGACGGCGCTGTTCCGCCTGCTCGAACTGCTCGACGCCGGCTGGCCCGCGCCGGCCGCCGTTGTCGGCATGCCGGTCGGTTTTGTGGGCGCGGCGGAATCCAAGGAGGCGTTGTTCGCCGACGGGCGCGTTCCGGCCCTGATCGTCCGGGGCCGCAAGGGCGGCAGCGCCATGGCGGCGGCGGCCGTCAACGCTCTGGCGAGCGCCGCCGAATGAGCCAGGCGTCGCGCAGCGGTCGGCTCATCGGCGTCGGCCTTGGGCCCGGCGACCCGGACCTTGTGACCGTGAAGGCGATGCGGTGCCTGGAACGTGCCGAGACCATCGCCTATTTCGCCAAAGCCGGGCGGTGCGGCATCGCGCGAAAGATCGCCGAACCCTGGCTGCGGCCGGGTTCGCACGAATTGCCATTGCATTACCCCGTGACGACCGAAATGCCTTTCGACGGCCCTGCCTACGGATCCCTCCTCGGCGCGTTCTACGCCGAGTCGGCCGAGCGGATCGCCGTGCATCTCGAACGGGGCTGCGACGTCGCGCTGCTGTGCGAAGGCGACCCGCTCTTCTACGGCTCCTTCATGCACCTCCACATCCGGCTTCGGGAGCGGTTCACCGTGGACATCGTGCCCGGCGTCACCGGCATGTCGGGCTGCTGGACGGCAGCCGGCGAGCCGATGACCTGGGGCGACGACGTGCTGACGGTGTTGCCCGGGACCTTGTCGGCCGGCTCGCTGCTGGAACGCCTGTCGGGCAGCGACGCGGCCGTCATCATGAAGCTGGGCCACAACCTGCCGAAGGTCCGGGCGGCGATCGTGGCGGCCGGCCTGCTCGACCGCGCCATTTATGTCGAACGCGGCACCATGGCGGCCGAAAGCGTGCTGCCGTTGCGGGACAAGCTCGACGACGAAGCCCCCTACTTCGCCATCGTCCTCGTGCCGGGGCAGGGCCGCCGCCCATGATCGTTGAGACGCCCACGCGGGCACCCGGCGGCACGCTGGCGATCGTCGGCCTCGGGCCGGGGCCGGCCGAATGGCTGACGCCCGAAGCATCCCAGTTACTGGACGACGCGACGGACCTGATCGGCTACGCGCCCTATGTGGCGCGGGTACCCGAGCGGCCCGGCCTGCGGCGGCATGGGAGCGACAATCGGGTCGAACTCGACCGGGCTCGCCACGCGTTGACGCTTGCCATGGACGGGCGGCGGGTGGCCGTCGTGTCGGGCGGCGATCCCGGCATCTTCGCCATGGCGGCGGCCGTGTTCGAGGCCATCGAGAGCGGCGAGGCGCGCTGGCGCGACCTGCCGATCCGCGTCGCCCCGGGTGTGTCGGCCATGCAGGCCGCGGCGGCCCGGCTCGGGGCGCCGCTGGGCCATGATTTCTGCGTCATGTCGCTGTCCGACAACCTGAAACCCTGGAGCCTGATCGAGCGGCGCCTGCGGGCCGTCGCGGCGGGTGATTTCGTCCTGGCGCTATACAATCCGGCGTCAATGGCCCGCCCGACGCAACTCGCCGATGCTTTCGCGCTTCTGCGCTCCTGCAAGGACGGTCGGACACCGGTGGCCTTCGCCCGCGCGGTCGGCCGGCCAGGCGAATCGATCACCTTGGCGACCCTGCGGGACGCCGATGCCGCCCTCGCCGACATGAGCACGCTGGTTCTGATCGGGTCGAGCGAAACCCGCATGGTGCCGCGCGCCGATGGATCGTCCTGGCTGCTGACGCCCCGTCATCATGGGGTGAACCCTTGAGCCTCGGCGCGAGCGACGATCCAGCCGACGGCGGCCGACACATTCTCGAAACGCTGGACCGCCGACCGCGCGGGCGGTCGCACCATGACAACGGGCAGGCCGAGCGCCCTGGCGGCCAGCAGCTTTCCCACCGTGGCGGATCCGCCACTGTTCTTCGTGACCAGCACGTCGACGGCCCGTTCGCGCATGAATGCGATCTCGTCGCCCATCGCGAATGGCGGGCGGGCGAGGATCACCTCGTGATGGAGCGGCAAGGTTTTATCGGCGGGCGGATCGATGCTGCGGATGAGGTAGCGGTGCTGCGGGGCGGCCCTGAACGCCGCGAGACCAAGACGCCCGCTCGTCACGAACACGTGCCGGGGAACCCGGCCAAGCGCTTCCACGGCATCCTGGAGGCTGTCGACGTCGATCCATCGGTCGCCCGCTTCCGGCCTCCAGGCCGCGCGCGTCAAGACCGCCAAGGGCAGCCCGAGGCGGGTGCAGGCGATGGTGGCGTTGGCGGAGATCCGCTCGGCGAACGGGTGGGTGGCGTCGATCACGGCGCCGATGCCTTCGGCGAGAAAGCGAGCGAGCCCGTCCGGCCCACCGAAGCCTCCGATGCGGTGAGAGATGGGTGGCAAGGCGGGCCGCTCCGTGCGTCCGGCCAGCGACAGAACGGGCGCGACCGCCCGATGACCGGCAAGGGCGTGGACAAGCGCGTTGGCTTCGCTCGTTCCGCCGAGGATGAGGATCGGCAAGCGCTTCGGCAACAAGGTGATCCATGACGGAGGATGCGGGCCCATACCGCTGGCTGACCCTCGTGGGGGTCGGCGAGGACGGTTTGTCGGGGCTATCTCCTGCCGCGTGGGCCGCCCTCATGCAAGCCGAACTCGTGGTCGGCGGTCGCCGACACCTCGCCCTGGTGGGCGATGTGCCGGGCGAGCGACAAGCCTGGGCCTCGCCCATCGAGGACAGTTTTCCGTCCATCCTGGCCCGGCGCGGCCGGCCCGTCTGCGTTCTCGCCAGCGGCGACCCGTTTTGTTACGGCGTGGGGTCGGTGCTCGCGAAATGGGTGGATGAAGGGGAAATCACTTGCTTTCCCCAACCCTCCGCCTTCAGCTTGGCGGCGGGCCGGCTCGGCTGGGCTTTGCAGGATTGCGCGCTCCTGACGCTGCATGGCCGGCCGCTGGAGCGGATCATCCCCGCCCTGCGGCCCGGCGCCCGGATCTTGGCGCTGTCGTGGGACGGTGAAACGCCGGGGCGGGTGGCGCAACTCCTCACGCGACATGGCTTCGGGCCGTCCCGGCTGACGGTGTGCGAGGCGATGGGTGGTCCGCGCGAGCGCCTCCGCTCGGCACTGGCGACATCCTTCACCTTGGAGACGATCGACCCTCTCAACACCCTCGCCATCGCGGTCGCCGCCGAGCCCGGTGTTCGGGTGCGTCCGCTCGCGCCCGGCCTGCCCGACGAATGGTTCGAACACGACGGGCAGATCACCAAGGCGCGCGTCAGGGCGACGACGCTGTCGGCACTCGCCCCCCGTCCCGGCGACTTGTTGTGGGACATCGGCGCGGGATCGGGATCGGTCGGCATCGAATGGATGCTCCTTCATCCCGCCAATCGCGCCATCGCGGTCGAGGCCGATGCCGGACGGGCCGCCCGCATCGGCCGCAACGCCACCGCGCTCGGGGTTCCCGACCTTCGGGTCGTGCAGGCGCGGGCGCCCGATGGTTTGGGCGACCTGCCGGTTCCCGATGCGGTGTTCATCGGGGGCGGGGTCACCGGGGCCGGGTTGTTGGAGCGGTGCAAGTCAGCCTTGCGCCCGTCCGGCCGCTTGGTCGCCAACGCCGTGACGTTGCAAAGCCAGGGCGTGCTCGGGCAGGCCTTTCTCCAAGATGGCGGAAGCCTTTCCACGATCAGCGTCGCCGAGGCCGATCCGGTCGGGCGCTTCCATGGTTGGCGGACGGCCATGCCGGTGACCCAATGGATGTGGGCGAAACCATGACGGCGTGCTTCGCCATCGGGGTCGGATGCCGGACGGGCTGTTCGGCCGAAGCCATCGCCGATCTGGTGCGGCGAACCGTGCTGGATTGCGCTTTGACGCTTGAGGCGGCCGGACCACGCCTTTTCACCCTGATCGACAAGGGAGAGGAGCCTGGGTTGCGCGTGGCGGCAGCGAGCCTCGGCCTCCAACTCGCGCCCTTGTCCCGCGACGCCTTGCTGGCCGCGATGTCCGGCGTGGAGACGCCGTCGGAACTGGCGGCGCGACGGTTCGGGGTCGGCTCCGTTTCCGAAGCGGCCGCGCTGGCCGGGGCGGGGCCGTCCGCAAAGCTCCTGCGGCCACGAAACGCCGCCAACGGCGCCACCTGCGCGATCGCCAGCGGGGTAGGGGCGTGACCGTTCACTTCATCGGGGCAGGGCCGGGGGCGCCGGACCTTATCACCGTCCGAGGGCGCGACCTGATCGCCCGTTGCCCGGTCTGCCTTTACGCCGCCTCGCTAGTGCCGGTCGCCTTGCTCGACCATTGCGCGCCGGGAACCCGGATCGTCGACACCGCGCCGCTGAGCCTCGAGGCGATCGTCGCCGAATTCGAAGCCGCGCACCGCGCCGGGCACGACGTCGCCCGCCTGCAATCGGGCGACCTGTCGATCTGGAGCGCATTGGGCGAGCAGGCCCGGCGGTTAGACGCCTTGTCGATCCCCTATACGGTCACCCCCGGCGTGCCGTCCTTCGCGGCGTCCGCCGCCACGCTTCGGGCCGAACTGACTTTGCCGGAGGTCACCCAATCGGTTGTCTTGACACGAACGGGAGGCCGGGCCTCGGCCATGCCGCCGCGCGAAACGCTTGGCGCCTTTGCGGCAACGGGAGCGACGCTGGCGGTCCATCTCTCGATCCACAAGCTCGGTGACGTGCTGGCCGAACTCGCGCCCTATTACGGAGCGGATTGCCCGGCCGCCGTGGTTTATCGCGCGTCCTGGCCGGACGAGCGCCTGTTCCGCGGAACGATCGCCACCCTGGCGGACCTCGTCGGGGCCGGGTCCATCGAGCGCACGGCCCTGATCCTGGTTGGCCCCGTGCTGGCCGCGAAGGGTTTCCGCGACAGCGCGCTTTACGACGCCGACTACCATCGCCGCTTCCGGGGCGGGACAGGTCCGGCTGATGATTGACCGTTCAGGTCGGACGCGGTTCCGTGACGGCCAGGATGGCGCCCGCCCGATCGACGAGCGCGACGTCGAGCACGAAGCCAGCGCCCAGCGCCGCCGCGGCCGTGCGCCAAGCCGCCGTCGCAACCTGGTCGGCGAGCCGAACGCCGCGATCCTTCAATTCGTCAAAGGCTTGGGCGATCGTGTTCACGTCATCGATCAACGTTGCGTCCGCCTGCGAAGCCCCGGCGGCGAGGGCCTGCTGGGCGAGCCAGACCCGGTCCACCTCGCCGCGTTTGGAATGAAGGTCGAGCAGGCCCTGGCCGAGCTTGCTCATCTTGGCGACCCCGCCGGCGACCGTCACCCGGGTGACCGGGCGGCGGCGCAGGTATTTCAGCATCCCGCCCACGAAATCACCCATGTCGATCAAGGCCGGCTCGGGCAGGCGGTGGTGGGCCTGGATGGTTGTTTCGGATGTCGCGCCCGTCGCCCCCGCCACGTGATCGAGCCCAAGGGCGCGCGCGACGTCGATGCCGCGATGGATGGTGTCGATCCAGGCCGCGCAGGAATACGGCACCACGATTCCCGTCGTCCCAAGGATCGACAGGCCACCCACGATGCCGAGCCGGCCGTTGAGGGTGCGCTCGGCCAGCTTCTCGCCGCCTGGAACCGCGATCTCGATCGTGACGTCGTGCGGGCCATCGATCAACGTGGCGGCCTGGAGGATCGTGGCGCGGATCATCGCCCGAGGAACCGGGTTGATCGCCGGCTCGCCCGGCGCGAGCGCCAGTCCGGGACGCGTCACCGTGCCGACGCCGGGGCCCGCCAGGAAGCCGATCCCGCTGCCCTTGCTTGCATGCCGGGCCGTAGCCAGTATGACGGCCCCATGAGTGACATCGGGATCGTCCCCAGCATCCTTGACCACGCCCGCGCAGGCGTGGTCGCGTCCGCGATCGGTGGTCGCCAGGGCGAACGCCGTTTCGGCGCCGTTCGGCAGCGTGACGGTGACCGGATCGGGGAAGTGACCCGTGACCAGGCCTTCATAGGCAGCGCGAGCGGCGGCCGTGGCACAGGTGCCCGTCGTCCAGCCACGCCGCAGGCCCGAAGGTTGGTCGGTGCTCATCACCGGGGAATGTATGTTCTCCCGCCCGTCCTGAACAGGGATGCGCGGCGTTGACGGATGACCGGTCCATCCCATCCCGACGCGACCTCAGCGGTTTGCCACGTTTCGAGCCCGGCACGGTCTGGCTGGTCGGCGCCGGCCCGGGCGACCCGGGGCTGCTGACCCTGAACGCCGTGACGGCGCTTCGGCATGCCGATCACGTCGTCTACGATGCCCTTGTCAGCGACGAGATCCTCGATTTCGCCGCCCCGGGTGCGCATCGCGAGTTCGCCGGCAAACGCGGCGGTATGCCGTCCCCACGCCAGCGCGACATTTCGGAGCGGCTGATCGAACTGGCCCGCGCCGGGGCTCGCGTGCTGCGCCTCAAGGGCGGCGACCCGTTCGTGTTCGGCCGGGGCGGGGAGGAAGCGTTGGCGCTGGCGTCGGCGGGCATCCGGTTCCGGATCGTGCCCGGCATCACGGCCGGCATCGGCGGGCTCGCCTACGCGGCCATTCCGGCGACGACCCGCGATACCAACCGGGCCGTGATCCTGGCGACGGGTCACTCGGCGGGGGGCGCCGTGGACACATGCGACTGGGCGGCGCTTGCCAAGACTGGCGCGCCCATCATCCTTTACATGGGCATGACCTTTCTGGGCGAGGTGGCGGCCGCCCTGATGGCTGGTGGCCGCGACCCGAGGACCGCCGTCGCCATCGTGGTGAACGCGACAGCGGCGACCCAGCGCACCCACGTCACGACGCTCGACCGGGCTGCGGCGGACGCCGAGCAGCTTGGCCTCGCGGCGCCGGCCATCGTGGCGATCGGCGACATCGTCAACCTTCACGCCGCGCTGGCGCCGTTTTCCCTGAACGCGACGGGGCAGGTGGGGTGACCGGCGTTTTGCCACCCGGCCTGCTCATTGCCGCGCCCCGCTCCGGAAGCGGCAAGACGACCCTGACGCTCGGGCTGATGCGGGCCTTCGCGCGGCGTGGTTTACGCGTCGGCGGAGCCAAGAGTGGGCCGGATTACATCGATCCGGCCTTCCACGCGGCGGCCACCGGCCGCCCCAGCGTCAACCTCGACACCTGGGCGATGTCGCCGAACCTCCTGGCCGACCTCGCCGCCCGGGCCGGCGCGGGGTGCGACCTCCTGCTCTGTGAAGGCCTGATGGGTCTTTTCGACGGCGTGCCCGGCGAGACCGGCCGAAGCGGATCCTCGGCCGACGTGGCGGCCGCCCTCGCGCTGCCCGTGTTGCTGATCCACGACGTGGGCGGGCAATCCCAATCCGCCGCCGCGCAGATCAAGGGCTGCGTGGACTACGACCCGCGCATCAGGATCGCCGGCGTGATCCTGAACCGGGTCGGCAGCGAGCGGCACAGGCGCCTCGTGGCCGACGCCGTGGCGGGCTTCGGGCTGCCGGTTCTGGGTGCCTTGCCGCGCTCGGACGCCATCGCCTTGCCGGAGCGGCATCTCGGACTGGTGCAGGCCGGCGAAACGGGTGAACTCGATCGGCGCCTGGACGCGATGGCGGACCTTGTGGCCGCCCACGTCGACCTCGACGCCGTCCTGGCGCTGGCTTCCCCCAATCGACCCGCTGGCGTCGCGAGCTCGGCGAAACCATTGCAGCCGACCGGTCAACGGATCGCCATCGCGCGAGACGCTGCCTTTTCGTTTCTTTACCCGCATGTTCTGGCCGGCTGGCGCGAGGCCGGGGCCGAGGTCAGCTTTTTTTCGCCCCTCGACGACGAGCCGCCGCCCTCCGATTGCGACAGTGCCTGGCTGCCGGGCGGATATCCCGAACTCCACGCCGGCCGGCTGGCGGCCGCGTTCCGCTTCCTGGATGGGTTGCGGGATTTCGCGCGCACCCGCCCCATTCATGGCGAGTGCGGCGGCTACATGGTCCTTGGCCAGACCCTCGCCGACGCGAACGGCACCGTTCACGCCATGGCCGGCCTGCTCGGCCTTTCCACGAGTTTCAGCACCCGCAAGCTCCACCTCGGCTATCGCGAGGGACGGCTTTTGGCCGACAGCTGCCTTGGCCCTGCGGGATCACGGCTGCGCGGTCATGAGTTCCACTACGCCACGGAGCTGTCGGACGGTGGCGACGACGCCCTGGCGAGCGTGACGGATGCCTATGGGGCGCCGCCCGCCCCTTCCGGAACACGCCGCGCAAATGTCACGGGCAGTTTTTTTCACATGATTGCCGCAGTGCCGTAAAATCCTTGTCTTGGCGGCAATGTTAAGCTCTGATTAACCTTGCGGGCCTGAAATTGAGTGCGAAATCTCAGACCTTCGCGAGGCTATGATGTGCCGCTGGATCGCCTATAAAGGTCGTCCGATCTACCTCGACGCGCTCGTCGCCACGCCCGAACGGTCCTTGATCGCGCAGTCGATGTGCGCCGCGGAAGCGAAGGTCTCGACGAACGGCGACGGGTTCGGCGTCGGCTGGTATGGCGAGCGTGACGTGCCCGGCCTTTACCGCGAGGTTCGTCCGGCCTGGTCGGACGAGAACCTGAAAAGCCTCTGCTTTCAAGTTCGTTCGTCGCTGTTTTTCGCCCACGTGCGCGCCTCCACCGGGCCGGCGACCGCCAGGGCCAACTGCCACCCCTTCTCGGTCGGCCGTCACATGTTCATGCACAACGGGCAGATCGGCAACTACTGCGCCATCAAGCGGCGTCTCGATGCCCTCATCCCGGACGATCTTTACCATCACCGGGCCGGGACCACCGATTCGGAGGCCCTGTTCCTGTCGGCCTTCGCGCACGGCCTGACGGACGATCCCGTGGCGGCCATGTCGGCCACGCTGGCGAGCGTCGTCCGGCTGATGACGGAGGCTCGCATCCAGGAACCGCTCCGCGCCACCTTCGCGTTGACGGACGGCAAGGACATCTATGCCTTCCGGTGGTCATCGGACGGTTGCGCGCCCTCGCTCTACTGGCGGCAAACCGAACACGATCTCATGGTGGTGTCCGAACCGCTTGACCGCGAGCGTGCGTCCTGGCGCGAAGTGCCGCAAAATTGTGTCCTGATCGCCCGCGGGAACGAGGCCGTGGTGATCGCGGCAATGGACAGGCCGCTGCGCAAGGCGGCGTGACGCGACCGGCCGCCCGTCCAACAGGGCGGGATGGTCGGCAACCGCTTGACCGTCAACCAAGCAGCCGCATCACGCCGAGCGCGCGCTTGATCCAGGGGCTTCGCAGCCGCGTCGCCACGAAGGTCAGGGCCGCGCGCCGACCTGCCTCGCCGAGGCTCGGCTGCGGAACCGCCATGGTGGCCAGCGCATCGATCCGCAGCCCATGCGCGATCGCCAGGGTCCAGGGCGCGATCAACTCGTCGGCGTGGGGGGCGACGATACCGGCCCCGAGAACGCGGCCGCCCAGCGTCGTGACGACCTTCACGAGCCCGTGCGGTTGTTCGAGGGCGATCGCACGCTCGTTCTCGGCCATGGGCCATCGGTGGATGCGGATGGTGCGATGCATTCCTCGCGCCTGGTCTTCCGTGAGCCCGACCGCCGCGAAGGCCGGGCGCGTTCGGATCACCCGAGGCAAGTGGGTGATGTCGAACCGCATCGGTTGCCGCAGAAAGGCGGCTCGCAGCACGAGGTTGACTTGAACGGTCACGAGGGTCGCGGCGGGGATCCCCGTGCCGGTGACGTCGCCGATCGCGAAAACCCGGCGGTTGCTGGTCCGCAGGTCCGCGCCAAGCACGGGTGTTCCGTCGACGCAGCGGATGCCGGCACGATCGAGGGCGAGACCTTCGACAAAGGGCCGGCGCCCGGCCGCGACCAGCAGGTGGCTCGCCCGCACAACCGTTCGGTGGGGATCGTCCAGGATGACGTCCATCGCCATGCCTCGCGGCTCCAGGCGATCGATCTCGACGGGCGGCATCAGGACGCCATCCCGTTCAAGCGCGGCCGTGATGAAGGCCAGGAGTTCAGGGTCGTGGTCGGCGACGATCTTTCGCGATCCCACCAGGGTGACCTCCGATCCCATGCGACGGAAGCCTTGCGCGAGTTCGAACGCCACCCTGTCGTGGCCGGCAATGAC
>CALMOK010000054.1 GCA_937871825.1 uncultured Alphaproteobacteria bacterium | reverse complement strand
GTATGAGAAGGATTTCCCGGCCCGATCCCGAACAGAATGATGCGCGCAACCGGCAGCGAATGACGCCCGAAGGTATGGTCACCACGACCATGCCTTCGTGCCGTCCGGCAGAGGGCAGGCCATCACGGCCCTACCTGGGCAACGATCGCCGCCAAGGGGATTACCATCTGGCATACCCCCTCGGTCATTGCCAAGAATCCAGCGCTGAGGACCGGCAAGGTCATCCTGGGAATTTCCCACCATGAGCCGATCGCGGTGGGTATGCCTCTCAACTCAGTTTTTGATTTTTGCGAAGCCGCTAGCAACCCAAAGGCAGACAGCGATTGCGGCGCCGAGAACCATCGGTAATCCAAGGGCTCGCTCGACCAGGCCGACATAGTATTGGTTGTGATCGATCGTCCGAAAAGCGCACCACTCGTCTCCCGCGTAGTGGAAGCCGGCGCGCTGTAGAGGGCATGTCAAATCGCTGAACCAGAGCTGAAAGGCAGCCCAGGCCGCTGATGTCGCGATCCAAAGCCTGATAATCCCACGCCGCATGTGCAATGGCGTACTCACTAGCCTCTCAAGGTAGACTCAATTTGTTCCTCTACTTGCTTCTGTACCAGTGCTTCGGCCTCTTTTTTGAGGCCTAAGACGTGGCCGTTCTCGCAACGGATTGGCGCGTCTTCACCAAGCTCATCATCGACGACGAGACTTGTTGATCCACATTGCGGGCAGTGCAGTGAAACACGAGTTCCATCAAGCTTTTCCACTCGCTCTGCGATGTCTCTGAAATGAGCAGCCAAGCCTTCGAAGCCTTCCATCTTCATATTGATCATGGGGTAATCTCTCTATTTTGATCTGTTTCGTGTAAGCGTTCATAATAGGAAACGCCGCCGGCCCTTCGACCAGCGGCGTACCTGCCATAACTAAGGAATGGGTGAGGTTATACGCTTGCAAGCACGCGCAGGTTCATGCGCCCAGCGCGTGCACGTTCGGATCTCCGAACAGTGACTTCTACATCGCTGCCAAGTAGGCGCGTCATCGCAAACAGGCGCTCAAGAGAAAAGCCGCCAGTACGACCGCGCAGCAGTTTGGACACGTCGGGTTGGCTGAGCCCCATAAGGCGCGCAGCTGTAGATTGGGACAGGCTACGGCGCGCAATGACATCCGCAATGCCAGCCACGAGATCAGCTTTCAGTTTCTCTTCTGCGGGGTTTTCAAAGCCAAGATCGGCAAAGACATTTCCGCTGCTGACCGTAACTGCCACGTCGTCGGCATTCGCGGGCTCGTTTCCGGGCTCGGAGTGACTAGCGAATTGAGCGTGGTTGGTTCCCATGGTCGTGGACCTGTTCTCTCTATCAAAGCAGCCCTCCCCTCTGAGCAGAGGAGGGCCAGAATAAGCGGCGTACGACCTACTAAGCCGTGTCCCGCTGTTTGACATACCGTTCGTAATGTCTTGCGGCGTCGATCAAGCGCGACTTGATCGTTTCGATTTCTTTGCGAGGGGTGGCGATGCCCTTCGTCGATTTTTTTTGGAAGGCATGAAGCACATACACCGCCCCACCGAACTTCACTGTGTAGACCGCACGGTAGGTGTTGCCATCGTCGTCTTCAGCTATTTCCAAGACCGACGCGCCCTTGAAGCTTTTCTCACCTGTCAGCGGTTTAGCTGATGGGTGTTTTATGCCTCGTTCGGCGAAGTCGAGGGCGTAGCCGACTTCTCGGCGAACCTCGTCTGGAAACTCACGTATTATTCGGAGCGTCGGTCCCATAAAAAGAATGACGCGATCGGGCGGTTTTGTAGGCGCTTGCACTCATGCCTCCTTCGGTTATGGCAAAACGACCATAGCCGCAAGAGGTTTCCAAATCAATGGTGAATCTACCATAGAGGTTTGTTGGAGCGCCGGCGTCGGTGGAAATCGAAGAGGCGTTAAGGCTTCTTTGGATTAGGCGCACCGTGAGGGTCGACCTCATCCGCAAACCGATCAAGTTGATCGGCGTTTCGTTGCGGATCAAACCCGCCTGTTCCCTCCGTAGTTTTGTGATCACGTAGAATCGGTGCCATCCGACGCGCTTCGTCAGCCATATGCTTTTCCGGCCGCAGCCGGACGCCGGGCTGCCCGTGGTTCAGGAACTCGATGCCGGCGGCCTCAAGCGCGCGCTGGACGGCGTGGACATTGGCCGAGCGGCCCGCGATCGGCCCGGCGCCAGCCTTCTCCATGTTGCGGATCGTGTTCGCGCTAAAGCCTGCTCGCTCCGCCAAATCCGTTTGATCCATCCCGATCAGCGCCCTCGCGGCTGCGAGTTGATACCCCGTTGTAAGCACGCCATCCCCCAAAGTGAATCTTTCTTGGTTTAGCACCAAGTTTTCTATTGACCAAACCAAACTCACGTATTAGGTTTAATACCAAGATAAATTGGTTTGGAACAAAGACAAGCCCCGCTATCTCACCCCCTCCAACGCCTTCGACCTCCGCGCCATCATGACCGCCGCCTGGGCCAAGGCCCGCTACGCCGTCAAGCTCGACGCCATGTTCAAGCGCGTGTCCACCGCCCGACAGAACCTCGCCGCCGCCCTCCGCGACGTGTGGCAGGACGCCAGGGACGAGCGGTCGACCGCCGAGTGGTTCGCCGCCCAGCCCGAGCGCGACGCCGCTGCGGCCGCCCTGCCGGATCACGACCGCGCCATCCTCGATGCCCGCACCGCCCTGATGTTCGCCGAGCATTCCGACGCGCACGGCGCCCACGTCACCATCGCGGCGGCCCGTGCCCGCCTCGCCATTCTTCAAGCCGCGTGAGGCTGCCATGAACCTCCGCGCCGCCGAGCTGATCGTCCGCACCCTGGGCAACGAGGGATCGCCCCTCAACAACGCCACCAACCGGGTCGACGCCTTCGCCTGGGCTCACCGCAAGTCGGTCGACCCCAAGCTCTCCCCCGCATTCCGCAGCCGCGCCGAGACGATCGCGCGGGTGCTGACAGCCGACGCCAAGGCCCGCGACGCCAGGGCCACCGCGAACCGTCGAGCCAATGGAGCGAAATGATGCGCTACGGATCATCCGCCCTCCAATGCATTCTCGCCAGCGCCCGCGACCGTGGCGACCATGCTGCGGTAGCGCGTCTCGAAAAGAGCCTTGCCAAAGCCGAAAAGCGCGATTGCGAGCGAGCGCGCGAGCTTGGCCAGATCGCGCGAGCGCAGGCCGCGTTCGACAAGCGGTTTTTGCAGCGATGAAGCCTGGGAACCCTGTCGCCTGACGCTCCGGCCTGCCGGGCTTGCTCGGCACACCGAAGCGCCAGTCCCGCGCTCCACCCCACCACCAAAGGACCCCAACAATGCCGAACACCTTTCCGGCAGCCGCCACCGGCTTGCCCGATGATGAAATGACCTTCTGCGATGCCGTCTCACCGATCGAGGTCGATGAGTTCGGGTTCGTTCACATCCACTTCTCCAAGGTGCGGGGCACTGAGCTGAGCCAGGAGCTTGCCCCGGCCGCGCACCTCGTCATGTCGGTCGACGTGCTTCGCGGTTTGGGGGCCTACGGCCTCCGGGCGCTCGCATCGACCCGTGGGCGCGACCGGCAGGCTTTGGCCTCGGCGTGGTCCTCCGCTTTCGTGGGAGGTCACGCATGAAGACCCGTCGCACCATCCTGCGGGGCCTCGCCGCCGCACCCGTGGCGCTCGCCATCCCGGCCCTTGCATCCGAAACCCTCAACCTGGGAAATTCCCAGGATGTCGCCGCCCTGATCGCCCAGGCTGTCACGGTCGAAAGCCTGACTTTGCGCGCCTATGCCGTCCTAGACCGGAAATGTGAGCTTCAACGCGAAGTCGAACAGTTGATGCCGCCCAGCGAGCGGCCCAAGCGCATCGAGCCGTCCAACTCGTGCGAGGTCGATATCACCTATGAGGATGACGGAACGAGGGTCGTCCGGTGGATCCCCAAGCCCGTCGATCCGGTTCATGCCCTCGCCATGGCCGAACGTGCGGCGGCGATTGAGGCTTGGAAGGCCGAGCGGGACGCGGTTGCGCGACGTGTCGGCGAGCGCGCGGCTGATCGGTTATGGTCCCGCCTGTCGCGGCGCCTTGAAATTGAGACCGACAAGCTGGCGGCGATGGTCCCGCAAACGCTTGCGGGCGCCCTCGCCAAGTGCCGCGCCGCCAACGTTGTCATCACGCAATTCGATGTCGGCGCATCCCTGACCGAATGGGAACACGCCATCACCAGGTCGGCCCTGCGCGACCTGCTGGCGATCGGCGCCTAAGCCCCGGAAATCCCCGCCGGGGGACCGGCCCCGGCTTCTTCCACCACGTAGGACACCACCATGTCGAAGAACACCGCCCCGGTGAACGCCACCGGCTTGCCCAAATCCCGCCGCTCGGTCCTGCGCGGTGTTGCTGCCGTTCCCCTTGCCACCCTGCCGGCCATCGTGCCCGACACGGTATCGGCCGCCTTCCACCCCGACGCCCGCCTGTTGGCGCTTGGTGCCGAGCTGGACCGGCAGGAAATCGCTCTCAAGTCTTTGCGGGACGCCTACAACCATCCCGACGCCACGCCCGACCAAGACGCCGCTTATGAGGCGGCCGACGAAGTCCAGAACCAAACTACCTTGCTTATCTTGGATGAACCGGCTTCGACGGCCGAGGGCTATGGCGTGAAGGCCCGCGCCTTCGACTATCTCTACCACGGGAAGCTTGAAAATAGCAGCCTTTACCCAGACCAGGGCACGACGGACCAGCTTCTTGCGTGGTCGATCCTGTCCGGCTTGCTGGCAATCGGGGGTGCGGCATGAACCGCCGCGCTCTGCTCCGCAGCCTCGCCCTGGCGTCAACGGTTCTGCCGGTCACCACCGTCCCGGCTCTCGCGTCGGAACTCCCCGAAGTGGGGAATTCCCACCACGGCGCCGACGCCGCTTTGATCACGTTGGGGTGCCAGGTCCGCGCCCTGCGCCTGTCCTTCGATCCGAAGATGACCGGCGAGGCATTGGAGGTATGGCAGGATCACCTTTGGGGCCTGTGCGCCGAGATTGAGGCCCTACCCGCGACCACCTTCGACGGCATGAAAGCCAAGGC
>CALMOK010000053.1 GCA_937871825.1 uncultured Alphaproteobacteria bacterium | reverse complement strand
CCCGGTACAAGGGAATCGTGATCGGCATCGCCGGATTGCTGGCCCTGTTCCTGTCCATCGTCTTCGTGGTGCGCGGGGCCGTGATCTTCCCGGCGGCGGCGGCCCTGGCCTGGGTGGTGCTGGCTTACGTCTGCATCGACTTCGGATTCTGGCACAAGCTTTTCACGGCGGGCGGCGAAGCCGACCGGGTGTCGCGCGCCGTTGCCGAGGCCAGCCTCGCCGCCACGCTTCTGGTCTTCCTGTTCGCCTATCTGAACCTCAACCGATGGCACGTCCGCTATTCACACATCGCGGCAGGCTGGCTGCTGTTCCTGGCGGCGCTCGTCGGCTTTGCTCTTTACGACGCGCCGGTCGCGGCGGGCATCGCCCGCATCATGCTGGCGACGGTCGCGGGCGTCGGCTTCATCCTCGTGATCTATCTGTCGACTCATGGCTACGATCGGGCCGTGATGCTGATTCCCACATGGTTCCTGCTGCTCGTGTGGGTGGCGGCGGCGAGCTTCGCCGTGATGGGCTCGCTCACCAACGACCTGGTCTCCCCGGCCCTGATGGGGGGGCTCGTCCTTGTTGTGATGCTGATCGGCTTCACCATCATGCAAAACGCCTTCGCGGCCGGCGGCATGTCCTACGGCGTGGTGTCGGATGCCGAGCGCAAGGCGCTGGCTTTGACGGGCTCGGGCGACATCATCTTCGATTGGGACGTCAACGCCGACCGCATCTTCGTCAGCCCGGACGTGGAGGCCCAACTCGGTCTCAGGCGCGGCGATCTCGAAGGCCCGGCTGCCGGCTGGTTCGACAGGCTGCACACGCTCGACCGGGACCGCTACCGGGCTTGTCTCGACACCGTGCTGGAGCAACGCTGCGGCCGCATCACCCAGGATTTCCGGCTCCGCTCGGCCGACGGCACCTATTTCGCCTACGCCATGAAGGCGCGCCCCGTGGTGGGAAACGACGGCGAGGTCGTTCGCGTCATCGGAACCCTGGCGGACGTCACGGACGTGAAAGCGGCCGAGGATCGGCTGCTGCACGACGCGGTGCACGACAGCCTGACAGGCTTGCCGAACCGCGAATTGTTCTTCGACCGGCTCGAAGCGGCGCTCCACCTCGCGCGCGGCGACGGGCGGACCGGACCCAGCGTGCTGTCCCTCGACATCGATCGGTTCAAGCAGATCAACGAGCAGGTCGGGCCCGCAGTCGGCGATTCCATACTGTTGACCATCGCCCGGCGCCTCGGGCGCTTGATGCGGCCGCAGGACACCATCGCGCGGATCGGCGGCGACCAGTTCGCTTTCATCGTCGTGTCGGAATCCGAGGCCGAGCAGGTGGAATCGCTGGCCGAAACGATCCGGCGTGCCATGAACACACCCGTGACCTTCAGCACCTACGAGATCACCCTCACGGCATCGCTCGGCGTGTCACTCTGCGACATTCAGCGCCATGCCAAGCGCGAAGACATGCTGCGGGACGCCGAGATCGCCATGACCCATGCCAAGCGGGCGGGCGGGGACCGTGTCGAACTCTACCGGCCGGGCATGCGGGCCTTGCGCACGGAAGATCCCTCGCTCGAAGGTGAACTCCGGCGAGCCCTCGACCGGCAGGAAATGCGCGTGCACTTCCAGCCGATCGTCCGGTTGCAGGACAGAACCATCGCGGGCTTCGAGGCGCTGCTCCGCTGGGAGCATCCCCGCCTCGGCCTGCTCGGCCCCGCCGACTTCATTCCCATGGCCGAGCAGACCGGGTTGATCGTCGACCTCGGCCTGTTCGCAATGGACCGCACCGCGCGCGAACTGGCCTCCTGGCAGCAGGCGCTCGACGTGTCGCCGCCCATCTACGCCAGCGTGAACGTGTCGTCGCGGCAGTTGCTGCGCCACGACCTGTTGGGTGACGTGAAAGCGGTGCTGAAACGGTCGGGGGTCCTGCGCCATTCGCTCAAGCACGAATTGACCGAGAGCCTGATGATGGAAAACCCGGAATTCGCCGCCCAGATGCTGGAGCGCATCAAGGACCTCGGGGCCGGACTGTCACTGGACGACTTCGGCACCGGCTATTCGTCCCTGTCCTACCTGCAGCGTTTTCCGTTCGACACCATCAAGATCGACCAGTCCTTCGTGCGCCAAAACGGCAAGGGGTCGCGCCCCATCATCCTGCGCTCGATCGTGGCGCTGGCGCACGACCTCGGCATGGAAGTGGTGGCCGAGGGAGCGGAATCCGAAAGCGACGTGATCGAGCTTTCGCAACTCGGGTGCGAATACGCCCAGGGTTACGCCTTCGGCCATCCCATCACGGCCACCGAGGCGCGCAAGCTGGTCGGGGCTTCGGCCGAGGCGGCTTGATGCGGCCGATCCGCGGGGTCGGTGCGCGGACGGCCCAAGCCTCCAAACCTCCGTCCCCGCTGAACCGGCCGGCCATCACGCCTTGACGACATGGTCGCCCGTGAGGCCCGCCCTGGCGCAGGCGTTGCGGGTATCCACCACGATGCGGCCATGGGCCACGAGGGCGTGATAGTCGACCTCGTCGTGGTCGGTGGCGATCAGGATGGCGTCGAAACCCGCGATCGCGTCGGGCGCCAGGTCAAGGGACCGCCGCCCCGCCAGGGCCGGATGTTCGCGGGTGACCGGGATGGTGGCCACGTGCGGGTCGTGGAAGGCCACGTCGGCACCCCGCGCCTCGATCAGGTCCATGAGGCGCAGCGAGGGGCTTTCGCGCGTGTCCTCGATGTTTTTCTTGTAGGCGACGCCGATCACCAGGATGCGCGAGCCCTTCATTCCCCGGCCGGCCCGTTCGTCAAGAGCGCGGGCGAGCCGGTCGACCACGTAATGCGGCATGGCGGTGTTGATCTCGCCCGCCAATTCGATGAAGCGCGTCGGCGTGTCGAACTCCCGCGCCTTCCAGGCGAGATAGAAGGGGTCGATCGGCACGCAATGGCCACCTAAGCCCGGGCCCGGGTAGAAGGGCATGAAGCCGAACGGCTTGGTTTTGGCCGCCTCGATCACCTCCCAGACATCGATGCCCATCGGCTCGTAGATCACCTTCAACTCGTTGACGAGCGCGATATTGACCGAGCGGAAGATGTTCTCGGTCAGCTTCACGGCCTCGGCGGTCGCCGTGGACGAGACCGGAACGGTGCGGACCACGAGGCTGTCGTAAAGGGCCTGGGCTAGTTCGAGCGCCTCTATCCCCTCCCCGCCGACCACCTTGGGGATGGTCGAGGTCTGGTAATCCGTGTTGCCGGGATCTTCACGCTCGGGCGAAAAGGCGAGAAAGAAGTCCCGTCCACATACCAAGCCCGATCGTTCGAAAACGGGTTTCAGCCGCTCGCGCGTCGTGCCCGGCCAGGTCGTTGACTCAAGGACGACGAGTTGTCCCGGCCGCAGCCGCGCGGCGATCGCGCGGGCCGTCGCGTCGATGAACGACATGTCGGGTTCGCGCTGGCGGGTCAGCGGGGTCGGGACGCAGATCAGGATGGCGTCGGCCTCGTCGAGGCGCGAAAAATCGTCCGTGGCCTTGAAGCGTCCTTCCCGCGCCGCGCGGTTGATGGCTTCCGTCGGGATATGGCGCACGAAGCTCTCGCCGCGGTTGAGTTGCGCCACGCGGGCCGCGTTGATGTCGAAACCCAGGACGCGGAACCGCGCCTTGGCGGCCGCCAGGGCCAGCGGCAGCCCGACATAGCCGAGCCCGACGATGCCGATCAGGCAGGAACGGTCGACGATGCGGCCAAGAAGGGCCGCCACATGGTCCGGGCGACCCGAAGCGTCTGACATTGTGGCTCCTGCTTGCCGGCCCTGGACCGGCCGGCCTTGCGGTTCCCGTGCGGGATCCGGCCTCTGCATAGTCCAACGGGAGGCCGACACAACCCACGTTCCCATGCCGTCCACGCCGCGACCGGCCCGTCCGGATTCACGGTTCGATAAGGACGAAGCGTCAAACTTCGCCCGCGTTGCACGTGCATCCTGCGGCCGGCTTCGAGGACATGCCATTTGTTGATCGCCAACGCCAAGCCCCCGCTCCGACGTGCATTGTCCGGTGCCGCCGGTCTCCTCCTGGTGTTTCTGCTCGCGGCCTGCGCGGGCGAGATCGAGCGGGTCAACACCGGCAGCGTGTCGCCCGCGACGGCCGCCCTCATGGAGACTAAGGACATGGAACGGAACGCACCGATCCTGATCCGCGTCTTCAAGGCCGACAGCGTGCTGGAAGTCTGGAAACAAACGCGGCAGGGCCGCTACGAGCCGCTCCGCTCCTACGCGATCTGCCGCTACTCGGGAACGTTGGGACCCAAGAAGGCGGAAGGTGACCACCAGGCGCCCGAAGGTTTTTACACCATCACGCCCGGCCAGCTGAATCCGCACTCGCGCGAGTACCTGGCCTTCAACATCGGCTACCCGAACGCCTACGACCGCTCACTCGGCCGGACCGGCGACTCGCTGATGGTGCATGGCGGCTGCCGGTCGGTGGGGTGCTACGCCATGACCAACGAGGGGGTCGACGAGATTTATGGTCTCGTCTACGAGGCCATGGCGGCCGGCCAGGGTGCCGTCCAGTTCCAAGCCTATCCGTTCCGCATGACGGCGGAAAACCTCCAGCGGCACGCGGACGACGCCAACCTGCCGTTCTGGTCCATGCTGAAGCAGGGCAGCGACCTGTTCGAGCAGACGAGCCTGCCGCCGAACGTGGCGGCCTGCAGCCGGCAATATGTGTTCAAGCGGCCGGGCGAACCCGCCGGAGGGGATGCCTGCCCGGCCGCGCCTTCGGCGGGCCTTTGATCGGACCGGCCAAGCGAAACCGTCTTACTTCCCGCGTCGATGGCGTAATGGGGACGGCAGACGCGAGGGTTCAAGCCACCGGCGCCAGCCAATCCTCCTCGCGCACCACGACGCCGCGCAGGATGCCGAGCACGGCGTCGCCATTGGGCGATCGGCTGCCGAACGCCTGTTTCAGCGCGGCGGCATCCAGGGGATCGGCGAACTGGTCGCGCCCCGTGAAGGCCATGGACCAGTTCGGAAAATCGCGCGCCTCGACGGGACCCGATTGCAGAACCGTCACCTCCTCGTGACGATCGTCGCATTGAATGCGTTCGAAAGCCCGCTCCACGGCCTCGATCGGACCTTCGAGGACCTGTGCGAAGCAACCTTCGCTGAAGAGCAAGCCGCCGGTCAGGCCATCTCGCTCGTTGTTGGCCCGCGACTTGGACAGGATGGAGCGGATCTCGCACTGCACCGCGTCGGCGTCGCCCGACATCAAGTTACGGCTGCAGTAAAGGACGCGGTACAGCAGTGTCATCGTGGTTTCCGAGAGGTTAGGATAGTGGCAGGGCGAACCGGCGGGCCGCGAGATCGAGCATGACCTGGTCGATCTGGCTTACCGGCACGGGCTTGCTGAACAGGTAGCCTTGCACCGACGTGCAGCCTTCCGTTCGAATGCGGGCAAGTTGCTCGCTTGTTTCAACACCTTCGGCGATGGTCGCCATGCCGAGGCTGACGCCAAGCGCCGTGATGGCGCGAATGATCGCGTTCTGCCCGTCCACATCGCCTCGATCGGTCATAAAGGAGCGGTCGATCTTGATCTTGTCGAACGGGAAGCTGTGAAGCTGGCTCAGCGACGAGTAGCCGGTGCCGAAATCGTCCATCGCCACCCTGACGCCAAGGGCGCGGATCTGGTGCAAGGCCGTCAGGACGTCCGCATCGTTGCGCAGCAGGACGCCTTCGGTGATCTCAATCTCGAGCCGGCCGCCCGGAAGGCCACTGGCCGTCAAAGCCTTGGCGATCGAACCAACCAGCCGGCCGGCATCGTCGAACTGACGCGGCGACACGTTGACGGCGACCGCCACCTCCTCGGGCCACCGCGCCGCCTGCTGACAGGCTTCGCGCAGCACCCAATCCCCCAACGCGACGATGAGGCCGATCTCCTCGGCGAGGGGGAGGAAGTCGAGGGGCGACACGAGGCCCCGCTCAGGGTGGTTCCAGCGGATCAGGGCCTCGAACCCCACCAGGGTGTCGCGGTCGAGATCGATCTGCGGCTGGTAGTGCAATTCGAACTGGCGCAGCGCGAGGGCCCGCCTGAGGTCGATTTCCAGGTTGCGGCGCGCGACCGCGCGCTGATCCATTCCGATGTCGAAGAAGCTGAACGTGTTCCGGCCGGCGTTCTTGGACGCGTAGAGCGCAAGGTCGGCGCTCCTCAGCAACTGGTCGTAGTTGAGCCCGTCGCGGCCCGCGGAGGCCAGGCCCACGCTGGCGCCGATGTTGATGAGGTGCCCGTCGATCAGGTAGGGGCGTCCAAGCACGTCGACGATGCGCCGGGCGAGCTTGGCGGCGGTTTCCTGGTCGGGCGCCGGGGTAACCAGGATGCCGAACTCGTCGCCACCCAGGCGGGCCACCATGTCGTTCTGGCGGAAGATGAAACCGAACCGCTTCGCCACGAGGCGCAGCAGCGCGTCGCCGATCGGATGGCCCAGCGTGTCGTTGACCGTCTTGAACCGGTCGAGGTCGACCAGCATGACCAGGGCGGGCTCAGGCTCGTCCTTGGCGGCCAGGACCATGATGTGGCGGATCCGGTCCTGGAAGTGCTGGCGGGTCGGCAGGCCCGTGAGCGTGTCAAGCGTCGCCAACTGCACGGCGCTCGCCGCGGCGACCCGTCGCTCGGTGGTCTCGTCGAACGAGGCCATCCAGTAGTCGTCGGCAATCCTGCTGGCCTGGACGGCATAGGTCCGCTCGCCCGTTTCCACCATCATGGGAAGCATGCCGGTGCCGCCTTCGTCCGCCGCGATACTGGCGAGGCAGATTTCGAGCACCTGCTGAGCCGACGCACCCTTGAACACCGCGCAGGCATCCAGGACATCGGTCAGCGTGGTCACGCCCGGGTTGGGCTGGATGTCCATGTCGAGCATGGCGGCGAAGCGCTTGTTGGCGAACAGGACGCCGAGACTTCTGTTAAAGGTCAGGACACCGACCTGAACGGCGTCGAGCGCGTGGCGGAAATGGTCCGCCCCGCCCGGCGGGTTCTTCCTGGTGGAACGCGGAACCGGACTGACCGGCATCGATCTGACGTTTGACATGCCCACTCCTGGCAGGGCCGAGCGCGTCGCCCCGCGCCTTTCCGGGTCGGCTCCAATGACGGTCCGTCCGGTCGGGTCAGGCAGAATGATCAGACGCCAGTCTGCATTGTGTTAAAATCGAAGCGCCGATCGGCGATCGCGGGGCGATCCACCTGTTTTTTCCACCGCGACGCAAGAACGCCCGGGCGCCCCACCCGCCTTCGGCCGGCGCCGGCGCCCGGTGCGGCAGCAGGCCTGGGTTGCCGGCGCTTTCGTATTCAGCGCCGTGCGAACCGTGTAGGGAACGAGGTACGCACCCTGATCGCCTTCAACCATGGCCCGGCTTCCCTTCATGACCGCCAGTTTACTTTTCGATCTCGACGGCACGCTCGTTGAAACCGATCACCTGCATTTCGAGGCGTTCAAAACGGTCTTCATGCCGTACGGCGTTTCGGTTGATTGGGACGTCTACCGGACGCGGATCATTGGAAAGGCCAATCCCGACATCGCCGCGGCTTTCATCCCCCATATTCCCGCCGACCGGCACGCCGCCATCATGGATGAAAAGGAGGCGACCTATCGGGCCCTGGTGGGCGCGGTGGAACCCGTCGCGGGATTGATGGACCTCCTCGCCTGGGCCCGGGCCAACGATGTCGCCTGCGGCGTCGTCACCAACGCGCCCCGTGCCAACGCCGAACTGCTGTTGAACGCCACCGGTCTCGCGGACCGCTTCGACGTGCTTGTGATCGGTCCAGAACTCGACAACGCCAAGCCACATCCCCTGCCCTACCTGACGGCGTTGAACGCGCTGGGCGCCGATGCCGCCGCCTCGGTGGCGTTCGAGGATTCGCCGTCGGGCGCGGGGTCGGCCGTTGCCGCCCGACTAGGCGTCGTCGGCCTGCTGACGTCGGTGGACGAAGCGGACCTCCGCGCCGCCGGCGTCCACATCACCGTCAAGGATTTCACCGACCCCGCCGTGCTGGCCTTTGTTCGTGCGCGGACCGAAGCCGGCCGCAAGCCCGCCCTCGCGGTTTGATGCCAGAACCTAGGATACACCGCGCATGAGCGTCATCATCGATGGACAGAGCTTGGAGCCGCCCGACGTCCTCCGGGTTTCGCGTCCCGGTCCCGATGGCACCTTCGCCCTCGCCGAACTAGCTCCCGAAGCGCGCGCCGCCATTGCCGACACCCGCCGCTTCATCGAAGCCGAATGGATGCACGACGAAGCCCCCCTGATGTACGGGTTCAACACCGGCGTGGGTCTCTTCAAGGACACGCGCGTGAGCGTGGCGGACATCCCCCGCTACCAGGAAACGCTGATCATGGCGCACGCCACGGGGGTGGGCGAACCCCTGCCGGCCGACGTCGTGCGGGCCACCATGCTGCTGCGCGCTAACGCCTTCGCGTCCAACTTCTCCGGCCCGCAGGTGAGCGTGGTCGACCGGCTGCTCGACTTCCTCAACGCCGGGCTGCATCCCGTCATTCCCAGCAAGGGATCCGTCGGCGCCTCGGGCGACCTCGCGCCCCTCGCCTACATCGCGGGCGCCCTGGCGGCTTTTCCGCAGGCCGAGATCGTCTACGAGGGCCGCCGCATGCCGGCACCCGACGCCATCGCGGCGGCCGGACTGCCGGTCGCGTTCGAGCTCGGTGCCAAGGATGCCTCCGCCCTCATCAACGGCTCGACCGTGTCGCTCGCCCTCGCGGTGCTGGCCGCGGCCGACGCGCGCCGCATCCTGCGCAACGCCGACGTGGCCCTCGCCCTCACCGTCGAGGCGATGCGGGCGGAAGTGAACGCCTTCGACCCGCGCATCCACGCGGCCCGGCCACAGGCCGGGCAGGTGCGCGCGGCCGAAAACGTCCGCAAGCTGCTGAACGGCTCGCGACGCGCCACCGAAGCCGCCCGGCAACTCGTCTTTCCGGAAGAAAAGCGCGACCCCGCCGTCCCGCTCGCGCCCCGCATCCAGGACGTGTATTCCCTTCGCTGCGCCCCGCACGTCCACGGCCCCGTGATGGACGCGCTCGACTACATCGACCGGATCGTCGGCATCGAGATCAACTCGGCGACCGACAACCCGCTGATCTTCCCGCGCCCGGGTACCGACTACGAGATCATTTCCGGCGGCAATTTCCACGGGCAATATCTCGCCCAGGCGACCGACCTGCTCGCCATCGCGATGACGGATCTCGGCTCGATCAGCGAGCGGCGGCTCGCGCGCCTCATCGACCCCAACATGAGCTTCGGCCTTCCCCGCAACCTGAACGCGGGTAAGCGCGGCCTCAACACGGGGTTCCCGACCGTGCAATGCTCGATGTCGGCCCTCGTCATGGAGAACAGAGGTTTGTCGACGCCCGGGTCGGTGGACAGCATCCCCGGCAAGGGCAATAGCGAGGACCATGTTTCCAACTCCACCTGGTGCGCCCGCAAGGCGCGGACGGTGGTTGCCAACGTCGAGCAGATCGTGGCCGTGGAGATGCTGATGGCGTCGCAGGCCTTGGCGCTCATCGAGGACCTCGCCGCCGCCTTTCCGCTGGCCGGTGGAACCAGCGCCGCCCTGGCGGCCGTGCGGGCCGTGGTTGCGCCGGCGCTCGATGGCGACCGCTGGTGGCACACCGACATGGCGGCGGCGCTGCGCCTCGTGCAGGACAACGCGGTGGTGGAAGCCGCCGAAGGCGTGGTCGGCCCGCTGCATTAGGGTCGGGGCCGGATCGCAGGAACCAGCGCCCGCCGTCCGCCCATTGGCGGGCGATTAAGCCCCCCGTGTTCGGATCGAGAGACGCTTGTGGCGCGGGCGGGCTTCCCATGCGGCTGGAGGCCGGCTAAAGGAAACGACTGCAGAAGGGTTTTTTGTTTTCCATGCGAATGTCCCAGGTGCTGAATAGGCTTGCCGACGAGCCTGGGGAGCGCATCACGATCAGCACGATCTTCGGCGCGTTGAGCGACCGCTCGTTCGCGATCCTCGTGGTTCTCCTCGGCTTGCCCAACTGCCTGCCGATGCCGCCGCCCATCCCCACGATCTCGGCCCTGCTGCTGATCGTCGTCGCGGTGCAGATC
>CALMOK010000052.1 GCA_937871825.1 uncultured Alphaproteobacteria bacterium | reverse complement strand
GACCCGGTGACGTTGGTGCGCTCGCCCACGTTCACGAAGCGGATGTCGCTCGTCAGGGTGAAAGGCTCCAGGCCCGACAGCCGGAGCAGGGGCTCGACGGTCGGCACCACCCGGGGCTTCACGCCTTTCACCCGTTCGGCGATGGCGCGGATGTGGTCGGGCGTGGTGCCGCAGCAACCGCCGATGATGTTGACGAGGCCGGCCTCGGCGAACTCGCCGACGAGTTCGGCCATATATTCGGGGCTCTCGTCGTACATGCCGAATTCGTTGGGCAGTCCGGCATTGGGATAGGCGCAGACGAGCGTGTCGGCCGCGCGGCTGATCTCGGCGAGGTGCGCCCGCATTTCCCGCGCGCCGAGCGCGCAGTTGAGGCCGACCGTCAAGGGCGAGGCGTGGCGGACCGAGGTCCAAAAGGCCGACGGGGTTTGGCCCGACAGGGTGCGGCCCGACAGGTCCGTGATGGTGCCCGAGATCATGACCGGCAGCTTGCGCCCGATGGCGGCGAACACCTCGTCGATGCCGGCGAGCGCCGCCTTGGCGTTCAGCGTGTCGAAGATGGTTTCCACGATCAGGACGTCGGCCCCGCCCTCGATCAGGGCGCGGGCGGCATCGCCGTAGGCCACGCGCAACTCGTCGAAGGTGACGGCGCGGTAGCCGGGATTGTTGACGTCCGGCGAAATGGAGGCCGTGCGGTTGGTGGGGCCGATCGCGCCTGCCACGAAACGCCGCCGCCCATCCCGCGCCTCGGCGAGGTCGGCGGCTTCACGGGCCAGCCGCGCGCCTTCCCGGTTCATCTCCTCCGCCAGCGCTTCCATGCCGTAATCCGCCTGGGCGATGGTGGTGGACGAGAAGGTGTTGGTTTCGACGATGTCGGCGCCAGCCAGGAAATACTGGAGATGGATGTCCCGGATGGTGTCGGGCTGGGTCAGGATCAGGAGGTCGTTGTTGCCGCGCAGGTCGCGCGGCCAATCCCCGAACCGCGTTCCCCGGAAGGCCGCTTCGTCGAAGCGATATTGCTGGATCACCGTACCCATCGCGCCGTCGAGCACGAGGATGCGCTCACGGGCGGCGGTGCGAAGGGCGTGTGCGGTGTCGGACAAGGTTTTGACCCTCATTTGTGGCGGACGGCGTCGGCTGGGCGAACTGGACGCGATGCGGCAGGCGAAGGCTAGGCGGCGACCTGCTCCAGCTTGGGCCTCAGCCCCAGCAGGTGGCAGATGGCGTAAACAAGGTCGGCCTTGTTCATCGTGTAGAAGTGGAAGTCCCGAACCCCGTGGTCGACGAGGTCGAACACCTGTTCGGCCGCCACCGCCGCCGCGATCAGCCGCCGCGTCGCTGGATCGCCGTCGAGCCCTTCGAACCGGTCGGCGAGCCATTGCGGGACGGACGCCCCGGTCCGCGCCGCGAAGCTGGCCGTCTGCTTGAAATTCTGCACCGGCACGATGCCGGGGATGATCGGGATGTCGATGCCCCGCGCCCGCACCTTGTCGACGTAGCGGAGGTAGATCTCGTTGTCGAAGAAGAATTGCGTGATGGCGCGCGTGGCCCCCGCGTCCACCTTGGCGGCCAGCACGTCGATGTCGGCGTCCAGGCTCGGGCTTTCGGGATGCTTTTCGGGATAGGCCGACACCGTGACCTCGAAGGCGCCGGCGTTCCGGATGCTGCGCACGAGGTCGGCCGAACTGCCGTAGCCGTCGGGGTGCGCCTCGTAGGGGCTGCCGGCCCCGCCCTGCGGGTCGCCGCGCAGCGCCACGATGTGGCGCACGCCCGCCGCCCAGTAATCCCCCACCACGGCGTCGACCTCGGCCTTAGTGGCGCCCACACAGGTCAGGTGGGCGGCCGGCCTCAAGCCGGTTTCCCGCACGATGCGGGCGACGGTGGTGTGGGTGCGCTCGCGCGTCGAGCCGCCCGCCCCGTAGGTGACGGACACGAAATCAGGATCGAGCGGGGCGAGACGGGTCACGGCATCCCAGAGCGCCACATCCATCTCGGGGGTCTTGGGTGGAAAGAATTCGAACGAAACCCGGATGGGCGTCGCCGTCACGAGGCGATGGGACCGGCTCGGGCGGGGGATGGCGGACATCAGGCGACCTCTTGGCGCTGGAAGGCGGGATGCGCGTCCGACAGGAGGCGCGGGTCGCGACCGACCCAGATCGAAACCGTAAGCTTGTCGGCCTCGCCGGGCATCGGCGTGAGGTCGCGGTGCCCATCGACGCGAAGCCCCGCCTGGACCATGAACTCCTCGACCTCGGGCCCGGCGAAGCCAAGGCGGCGATGGGCGTGGTTGGTGCGCAGCGCCTCGTCGTCGTGCGGCGCGAAATCCACCACGATCAACCGGCCGGCCGGCCGCAGCGCACGCGCGGCTTCCCGCAAGGCTCGCGAGGGATCGTCGAGGAAATGCAGCACCTGATGGAGGACGACGAGGTCATACCCGTCGCGTTCAACCGGAAGCGCGTAAAGGTCGCCCTGCCGGACCTGGATGTTGCGATGCCCGGTCCGCTCGACGCGGCTCCGCGCGATGTTCAGCATGGCGTGGCTCTGGTCGATGCCGATCGCGCGGGACGCGCGCGACCCCAGCAGCTCCAGCATGCGGCCCGTGCCGGTTCCAAGATCGAGCAGCGCGTGGAACGGCCCGGGGCCGACGGCCTCCAGAACCGCGGCTTCCACCCGCTCCTCGGCGATGTGCAGCGAGCGCAGCCGGTCCCATTGCGTGGCCTGCGAGGCGAAATACCGCTCGGCCGTCGCTTTCCGGGCCGCCCGCACTTCCGCCAAGCGGGCGCGGTCGGCCAACAGCACGGCGTCCGCCGGGTCGAGTCGGCCCACGATCGTGCGGGCGAGATCCGTCACGGGCGTCCGGTGCGCGGCGGAAAAAAAGGCCCAGGCGCCTTCGCGATGACGCTCGACCAACCCCGCCTCGGTCAGCAATTTGAGGTGGCGCGAAATGCGGGGCTGCGATTGACCTAGAATCGTGACAAGCTCGCTCACCGTCAGTTCGGCCTCGGTCAGCAAGGCGAGAAGGCGCAGCCGTGTTTCTTCCCCGGCCGAGGCCAGTGCCGTCAACACGGTGTTCAGGGCAAGGTAGCTCGTCATGTCGGTCTTCGAATACAACATATAAAGATATGTTTATACGATCATGATCATGTTGACAAGGGCCGGATGGCGTTTTGCGTCACACGGCGTTCCATGACGAACGGGACCGTCACTATCGGCACGGCCGGCTGGAGCCTATCGTCCCGACACGACGACCGTTTTGCGACAACCGGGACCCACCTTCAGCGATACGCTAGGGTTTTGAACGGGGTCGAGATTAACTCCTCGTTCTATCGCCCGCACCGCCGCGCCACCTACGAACGCTGGGCCGCCGGCACGCCCGAACATTTCCGGTTTTCGGTGAAGCTGCCGAAAAGCGTCACGCACGAGCGGCGGCTCAAGGAGGTGGACGACGTTGTCGAGCGTTTCGGTGACGAAGTGGGCGGGCTTGGCGGAAAGCTCGGCGTGCTGCTGGTCCAGTTACCGCCGAGCCTGCCGTTCGACGAGCCGGTGATGGCGTCGTTCCTGGATGTCCTGCGGCGCCGGATCGATGTTCCGCTCGCGCTCGCGCTCGCGCTCGAGCCGCGCCATCCGAGTTGGTTCACCCCGCAGGTCGACGCGTTTCTCGCCTCCCACGGCGTGGCGCGCGTGGCCGCCGATCCGGCACCGGCGCCCGGAGCGGGCGAACCCGGCGGTTGGCAGGGCCTCGTTTACCTGCGGCTGCATGGCTCGCCGGTGGTCTACACCTCCGATTACGAGGCGGACGCCTTGCGAGCCGTCGAGCGCCGCCTCCTCGTCTATCGCGAACGAGGCGCGCGTGTCTGGTGCGTGTTCGACAACACGGCCGCGGGCCACGCGCTCGGCAACGCCTTGTGGATGGCGGAGGCACTGCGGCCGGGCGGGGGCTGACGACGGGCTGGCCGTCCGCCTCAACGGCCGGCCGTCAGGTCGCGCCACAAGGGGTAGAACGGCGGCTCGTCCTCCTCCATCGGCGCGGCGCTGAACGGCTCCAGGAAATAGTTGTCGGCAAGGTCGTCGTTGGTTTCGCTGATTTCGCCGGCCAGCACGTCACCGCTTCCCGGCACCGCGTAGAAGCGATGCGCCTGCAAGGGCGGCAACGTCAGGCTTTCGCCCGATTGCAGCACAACTGGGGCGCGGGCCGCAACCGTGCGGGTCGCGCCATCGACAAGGACGCGAACCAGCGCCTCGATCGGCTGGCCCGCCCGGTCGACATCGACGAGGTCGATCCCCAGCGCACCGCCGCCCCGCACCACCATGTCCTCGATCTTGGTGCGGTGGTAATGGAAAGGGGCTTCCTGCCCGTCCCGCATCACGATCAGCTTTTCGGCGTAGACCCTTTCGCCGGGCCGGCCCAGGATGCCGTTGCGGGTCACCAGCAGGATGATGCCCCGGCGGGCGAAATCCCCGCTGCCGAAATCCGAGATCATCCAGCCCATGCCGTGTTCGGCGCAGAAGCGGGCCTGCTCGGGATGGGCGGTCCATTCGGCTGGCGACCTCGTGGCCCAAGGGGGCGGCACGGTTGCGAAGCGGGCGAAGGTCGCGGTGGCGTGGCGCATCGCGGCGTTGACGGTCGAGCGCTTCATCGGTGTTGTTCCCCCGGCCGGGTCGCCGCCCGGCTCAAGGGGTAGAGCGCGCGAAAGCGCTCGTATTTCTCCCGGTAGAGCGGCACCAGGCCCTGGTCGGGCTCGACCGTGGAGGCGACGCGGGGCGGGGCCATGACGTTCTCCACCGCCGCGCCGCTTTCGGCCACCATGGCGAGACGCGCCGCCCCGAAGGCGGCCCCGATCTCGGCTTCCGCCGTCAGGTCGAGCGGGCGATCGAGCACGCTGGCCAGGATGCGCAGCCAGGGGTGCGACTGCGCCCCGCCGCCCACCGCGAAGGCGCGCCGGAAACCGGTTCCCGCCTCGCCGAGGACGCGCTGGCAGTCGGCGAAGGCGAAAGCCACGCCTTCCAGCACGGCCTGTGTCACCGCCCGTCGGTCGCTCACCTGCGCCAGCCCGGCGAACAGGCCTCGCGCGCCCGCGTCGTTGTGCGGGGTCCGTTCGCCCGACAGGTAGGGCAGGAAGGTCACGTCGGAGGGGCGCTCGAACGCGGTGCCAACCTCGTCGGCCAGCATCGGGGCGGGCTTGTCGAGCAGGCGCGACAGCCAGTTCAGGCTATCGGTCGCCGACAGGATCACGCCCATTTGGTGCCAAACGTCCGGCAAGGCGTGGCAGAACGCGTGAACCGCGCCGTCCGTGTTGGGCGAGAACCGCGCGTTGGACACGAACAGCACGCCCGAGGTGCCGAGGGACACAAAGGCCGAGCCCGGCGTGACGGCACCGATTCCGCAGGCCGAGGCGGCGTTGTCGCCCGCCCCTCCCGCGACGATGGGCGCGCGCTCGAACCCCCAGCGGGCCTGAAGCGCCGCCCTCAGGCGACCGGCGGGCGCCGAACCCTCGACGAGGCCCGGCATGGCGCTCGGATCGAGCCCGGTCGCCTCGATCATTTGGGCCGACCAGGCGCGCGCGCCGACGTCGAGCCAGTAGGTGCCCGACGCGTCCGACATGTCGGACAGATATTCGCCCGTCAGACGCAGGCGCACGAAATCCTTGGGCAGCAGCACCTTGCGCACGGCGTCGAACACGTGGCGCTCGTGCTTGCGCAGCCACAACAGTTTCGGCGCGGTGAAGCCCGGCATGGCGATGTTGCCGGTGATGCGCCGCGCGTCGGGGCAGGCGGCCTCGAGGGCGGCGCATTCGGCCGACGCCCGGCCGTCGTTCCACAGGATGGCGGGGCGGAGCACGGCGTCGTCGGCGCCCAGCAGCGTCGCCCCGTGCATCTGCCCCGACAAGCCGATCGCCCGCGCGGCCGCCATGGCACGCGGATGGGCTGCCGTCAGGGCGTCGAGTGTTCCGCAAACGGC
>CALMOK010000051.1 GCA_937871825.1 uncultured Alphaproteobacteria bacterium | reverse complement strand
GGACACGGGCGTGGTCCATTACTGGTCCCGCTCGCGGCAGGCCCTTTGGCGCAAGGGCGACACGTCCGGCCAGGTGCAAAAGCTCGTCGAGATGCGGACCGATTGCGACCAGGACGCGCTTCTGCTGATCGTCGAGGTCGGCGGCGACGGTCGCGCCTGCCACACGGGACGCCACTCGTGCTTCTACCGCGCGGTGGTCGCCGACGGTCGGGCCGAAGCGAGTCTCCACCTGGTTGAGGCGGAGCGTTAGGCCGCGTTCAGCATGGTGATGGATGTCATGCGCCGGGCGACGGCATCGCAAGGATTTCGCGCCATCATGCGGGATCGTTGACGTAACGTCGCAGGTGGGATCGACATGAGGGCCTTCCCGTTCGGTTGGACCATTCCGGCCCGGGTCGAGGCGGACCCGATGCCGCAACGCCGGGCCCGGCCGAAGGTGGGGCTCGCGCTCGGCGCCGGCGCGGCCCGGGGCTGGTCGCAACTCGGTATCCTGCAGGAACTGCTCGCCAACGGCTTCGCGCCCGACATCGTGGCGGGCACCTCCATCGGGGCGGTCGTGGGTGGCTGCTTTTGCGCGGGCCGGCTCGATCATTTGGAGGCCTTCGCGCTGTCGCTCAACCGGCGCCGGGTGTTCGGGCTCATGGATTTCACCCTGTCGGGGCTCGGGCTCCTCGCCGGGGGCCGGCTGAAGGCGCGGCTCGACCGGGACCTCGGCGACACCGCCATCGAGAACCTGCCGATCCGCTTCGCCTCGGTGGCGACCGAGGTGCACACCGGCCATGAGATCTGGCTGAACCGGGGCCGATTGGTTGATGCCGTGCGGGCCTCCTACGCCCTGCCCGGCCTGTTCGAGCCGGTCCACGTGGACGGCCGCTGGCTCATCGACGGCGCCCTCGTCAACCCGATCCCCATCAGCGTGTGCCGGGCGATGGGCGCCGACATCGTGATCGCCGTCAACCTCGTGGCGGAGAACCCGGCTCGGCACAAAGCCGCGCCCGAGGCTCAACCCTTCGTGGCGGACGAGCCCGCGCCATCGGCGGCTGGCGGTCGAACGGCTCGCTGGTGGGCGATGGGCGGCATGGCGCGACCCCAAGCGGCCGCCTCCGTTCGGACAACCGCACCCCGGATCGCGAGCGTGCTGGTCGACGCCTTCAACATCACGCAGGACCGCATCGCCCGCTCGCGCTTGGCGGGTGACCCGCCGGACATCCTCATCAACGCCAAGGTGGGCAACATCGGACTTTTCGAATTCCAGCGGGCCGCCGAGCTGATTGCCATCGGGCGGGAAGCAACCCGAAAGGCCATGCCGGACTTGCAGTCCTATCTCGACCTTTATCCCGCGGCCGTCGCCAACGGGGGGTCCTGAACGCCAGGGGGGCAGGCGCATGCAGGAAACCGGCACAACCATCGACACCTTGATCCCGGCGCGGCTGGAGCGGCTGCCCTGGAGCAGGTTTCACACCTTGGTGGTGGCGGCCCTCGGCATCACCTGGATCCTCGACGGCCTCGAAGTCACGCTGGCGGGCTCGGTCGCCGGTGCCTTGAAGGCAAGCCCGGCGCTGCGCTTCACCGACAGCGATGTCGGCTTGGCGGGAACCGCCTATCTCAGCGGCGCCGTTCTGGGGGCGTTGTTCTTCGGCTGGCTCACCGACCGGCTGGGGCGCAAGAAGCTGTTCTTCATAACCCTCGCCACCTATCTGGTGGCCACGGCGCTCAGCGGCTTCGCCTGGAATGGCTGGAGCTTCTTCATCTTCCGGTTCATCACCGGGGCGGGCATCGGCGGCGAATACACCGCCATCAACTCGACCATTCAGGAATTCGTACCGGCCCGCTATCGCGGCTTCACGGACCTTTGCATCAACGGGAGCTTCTGGGTGGGCGCGGCGGCCGGCGCCGGCGCCTCGTTGGTGCTGCTCGACCCCGCGCTCCTGGGCACCGACATGGGATGGCGGGCCTGTTTCCTCGTCGGGGCGGCCATCGGCCTCCTGGTCCTTTTCCTGCGAACGTTCCTGCCCGAAAGCCCGCGCTGGCTCGTGACCCACGGGCGCGAGGAGGAAGCCAAGACCATCGTGGACCGCATCGAGGCGCATGCCGCCGATCACGCGTCCCTGCCCGCCCCCGATCCCCGCAAGGCCATGCGGCTCCGCACGCGGGACCACACGCCGCTCGCCCAGGTTTGGACGACCCTGTTCCACACCTATCGGCTGAGGACGTTCGTGGGCCTCGCCCTGATGGCGGCGCAGGCCTTCTTCTACAACGCGATCTTCTTCACCTACGCGCTCGTGCTGACCAAATTCTATGGCGTCGCGACTGACGCCATCGGCTGGTACATCCTGCCCTTCGCGGCCAGCAATTTCCTCGGGCCGTTGCTGCTGGGGCGATTGTTCGACACGGTCGGGCGCAGGCCCATGATCGTGCTGACCTACGGGCTGTCCGGGCTCCTGCTGCTCGGCGCCGGGGTGCTGTTCGTCAACGGGCACCTCACGGCCGCCACCCAGACGCTTGCCTGGATGGCGATCTTCTTCGTCGCCTCGCCGGCGGCCAGCGCCGCCTATCTCACCGTCAGCGAGACTTTCCCGCTGGAGATCCGCGCCGTCGCCATCGCGGTCTTCTACGCGATCGGCACGGGGCTCGGCGGGGTCGCGGCCCCTTACGTCTTCGGCAGGCTGATCGAGAGCGGATCGCGCGAAAGCGTCTTCTACGGCTATGTGTTCGGCGCCGCCTTGATGCTCGGCGCGGCCGTGGTGGCGGCCTTTTTCGCCGTCAAGGCCGAGGGTCGCTCGCTCGAGGACGTGGCGACCCCGCTCTCGGCGACGACCTGAAGACGCGGTCGGCCCCATGCTGGCGCGAACGACGCCAACATATGGCTTTTTGGGGAAGCGACGTTTATAAGCGCCTCACGCGTCGGCACCTGCCTGCGCGTTTTGCTGTTTTCGGCGCGCTGGACGACATCCCGGCCCGGCTCAAAATGGCTCAGGACAGCCGAAGGGTTCGACCCACGGCGATATTGAATCGAACGAAAGGATCAAGCGATGTCGATCACAGCCGAGCGCAAGCAAGCGCTCATCACCGAACATGCCATCAAGCAGGGCGACACGGGCTCGCCGGAGGTTCAGATCGCGATCTTGACCGAACGGATCACTAACCTGACCGATCACTTCAAGGCGCACGTCAAGGACAACCATTCCCGGCGCGGGCTGCTGAAGATGGTGTCGACGCGGCGGTCGCTTCTCGACTACGTCAAGAAGAACGACGAGCCGCGCTACAAAGGCATCATCGAGCGCCTCGGCATCCGGCGCTAAGCGACGTTCGACGAGGCGGAAACCAAGCTGCCCCTTTGGCGGGCCCGCTCATGGGCCCGCATCCGCGACGTCGACGGTATGGGCCGCCGGCGTCCCCCTTCCACCAGGACACACCCTGGCCATGGCAGGATCGCCAGGCGCTGCGCCTCCGCACCGGACATTTCCGGTCGGGCACAGCCCCTCGCCGTTCTGCCCGTGGCCGCTCAACATTCCCGTGTCCGCCACGAAAGACAGATCACGATGTTTGACATTTCCCGCGAAGAAATCGAGTGGGCCGGGCGCACGCTCGTGCTCGAAACCGGCAAGGTCGCCCGGCAGGCCGACGGCGCCGTGCTGGCCAGCTACGGCGAAACCACAGTGCTGGCGACGGTTGTGTCCGCCAAGAGCCCGAAGCCGGGCCAGGACTTCTTCCCCCTGACGGTCAACTACCAGGAAAAGGCCTTTGCGGCCGGCCGGATCCCCGGCGGTTACTTCAAGCGCGAAGGGCGGCCTTCCGAGAAGGAAACCCTGGTTTCCCGCCTGATCGACCGGCCGATCCGCCCGCTGTTTCCCGAAGGCTACCGCAACGACACGCAGGTGGTCGTGACGGTTCTCGCCCATGACCTCGAAAACGACCCCGACATCCTGGCGATGGTCGCCACCTCGGCGGCCCTGACGATTTCGGGTATTCCCTTCATGGGTCCGATCGGGGGGGCACGCG
>CALMOK010000050.1 GCA_937871825.1 uncultured Alphaproteobacteria bacterium | reverse complement strand
GGTCGCCGACGACATCCTCGACACCGAAAGCGACGCCGCCACCCTCGGCAAGGCCGCCGGCAAGGACGCGGGCCGCAACAAGGCGACGCTGGTGTCGGCGCTGGGGCTGGTGGGCGCGAAGGCGCGGCGCGACGCGCTCGCCGCCGACGCGCAGGCCGCGCTCGACGATCTTTGCCTGGGCGACAGGACCGCCATCCTGAGTGAGGCCGCGCGCTTCACGGTCGCCCGCAAGAACTGATCGGCGGCGGACGGGTTCGGCGCCGCCAAGCGCCCGTCCGTCAGGCTTGCCGCAAGGCGCTCCGCCGCTCGAACAGGACGAGGCTGAGGCTGCCGCCGACGATCAGCAGCGCGCCGGCGACGACGTTGAGGTGCGGGATGTCGGCCCAGATCATGTAGCCGAGGATGAAGGCCCACACGAAGCCGGTGTATTCGATGGGCGCGATCATGGAGGCGGGGGCGTAGCGGAACCCTTCGTACAGCAGGAATTGGCCCAAGCCCCCGGCGGCGCCGAGACCCAGCATGAGGGCCAGGGAGAAAAGGTCCGGGTTCTTCCACGTCCAGGGAAGGGCGAGGGCGCAGGCCAGGGCGAACAGGGTGTTGCTGACCAGCATCTGCGCGGACGTCGACTCGGAGCGGCTGATCAGGCGCACCAGGATGACGTTGAGCGCCCAGCACACCGCCGCCAGCAGGGCCATGCCGGCCGAAACCGGATCGACCCCGCCGCCGGGACGCGCGGCCAGCAGCACGCCGCAGAAGCCGACCGTCACGGCGAGCCATCGCGGCCATCCCACCTTCTCCTTCAGGATCACGGCCGACAGCGCCACCACGACGATCGGGGCCGCGTAATAGAGCGAGGTGAGTTGCGCCAGGCCCATGTTGCGGGCCGCCGAATAATAGAACAGCCAGGCGACCAGGATCAGGGCCGCCCTGGTGGCGAGGGCGACCTTGTTGCGGCTGCGGGCCAGCGCCACCACGGAGCCGCGCCCGCCGACAAGGCCCGCGACCGAAACGATGACGAGGCTCCGGATGAACAGGATCTGCGTGACGGCGTAGGTTTCGACCAGCCATTTGACGACCGCGTCCTGGAGCGAGAACAACCCGTAGCCCATCGCCGAGAAGCCGAGGCCCTTGAGGGGATTGTTGAAAGACTTGTCCTGCACGCGCGCTCACCGCCGGTTCGCTTCTGTCCATCGCCCGGGGTTTGAGGGGCGGCGGTCCGTCAACGGGCGTCGATCGAACAACGATCCATGGCGGCCTTGCTTCCCTTCGGGGACGCATGGCGGTAATCTCGGGGCAGAAGATCGGCGCCGCGCGCGCCAGCCGCATCGGGACCCGCCATGGCCGGACATAGTCAATTCAAGAACATCATGCACAAGAAGGGGAAGCAGGACGCGGTGCGGTCCAAGGTCTTCTCCAAGCTCGCCCGCGAAATCACCGTGGCGGCCAAGCTCGGCCTGCCGGACCCCGCCATGAACCCGCGCCTGCGCGCGGCCGTGCTGGCGGCGCGCGCCGACAACATGCCGAAGGACAACATCGAGCGCGCCATCAAGAAGGCCGTCGGCGGCGAGGGCGAGAATTACGACGAGATCCGCTACGAGGGCTACGCGCCGGGCGGCGTCGCCGTGATCGTCGAGGCCCTGACCGACAACCGCAACCGCACGGCCGGCGAAGTCCGCTCCTACTTCACCAAGGCGGGCGGCGCGCTCGCCGAAACGGGCGCTGTGTCCTTCATGTTCGACCGGGTCGGCGTGATCGAGTTCGACACGGTGGTGGCGTCCGAGGACGCCGTGATGGAGGCCGCCATCGAGGCCGGGGCGGATGACGCCTCCTCCTCCGAGGACGGGCACGAGATCGTCACCACGGTGGAAGGGCTGAAGGACGTCGCCAAGGCATTGGAAGAGCGGTTCGGCGAGCCGCGCCGCACCGCGCTGATCTGGCGCCCGCAGAATTCGGTTCCGGTGGACGACGAGGCGGGCGAGAAGATCCTGAAGCTCGTCGGCGCGCTGGAAGACAACGACGACGTGCAGAAGGTCTACGCCAATTTCGAGGTGTCGGACGCGCTGGTGGCCAAGATGGATGCCTGAGCCATGCTTGAATGAAACATGGATTTCATCAGGTTAGCCTTCTGCATCGCTGTAGAGTCAAACAGATTTGATGCTCAGCAAAAAGGGAAATCAAATGGTTGATGCTACAAAGAATTCTGAAAGAGGCGGGTCTTCGCGCACGGGCAGCTTGGGCGCAGGAATCAAATCTTCAGCAGGTTCGGCATTGTCGCAGAAGGGACGCTCGACCACCGAGAGAGTTTCCGAGGCGTTCGCGAAGGCAACCAAGAAGACCGGTACCTTCGAGAGCCATTATGCCAAAAAATGACCGTGAAGTCTTCGAACACGTCATATCGGATAATGAAACACCTCTTCAGATCGATTTTCTGACCTACGCGGTCTTCGCTCATGAAAAACGTGAGTGGATCAAACTATTTCAAAGCCAGCATGATGGCCAAGTTCCTCAACAGGCTGATATTGATACCTGGATCAGCAACATCACAGATTCCCAGTTTCACGGCATGCGATCGAGCGCACAGGTTTTCTTTGTCGAAGCGGCAAATGCCTATTTCGAAGACCGGATCGAGGCCGAAAAGCAGGAAATACTCCGGTCCGTTATCGTAACAGAGGTCAAAGCGGCAGGCGCATTGTGGAAGCAGGTTGCAATTGCGGTACTGACCACGGTGCTTGCACCGATCATGATCGGACTGATCATCGCGGCGTTCTACTTTTTCGATAAAAACATGCCGACACCGACGTCCATCGCCAAGCGCCTTGGATCAACGACCGAGCACGCGCCTTCGGGCGAGTCCGCTCCAGGATCACAGTCGAAACCTTCTCAAGAGCAATGAGCACTCAACGATGCCCGTCATCCGCATCCTCGGCATCGACCCCGGCCTGCGCAACATGGGCTGGGGCGTCATCGACACGGAAGGCTCGAAGCTGTCCTTCGTGGCTTGCGGGTCCATCCACTCGGTGGGCGAGGACGCGCTGAGCGAGCGACTGCGCCAGCTTTACGTGGGGCTGCAGGCCGTGATCGAGGCGCACCGGCCCGGCGAGGCCGCCGTGGAGGAGACCTTCGTCAACCGCGACCCGCAGGGCACCCTGAAGCTCGGGCAGGCGCGCGGCATCGCGCTGGTGGTGCCGGCGCTGGCGGGGCTGACGGTGGCCGAATATTCGGCCAACCTCGTCAAGAAGACCGTGACGGGCACCGGCCACGCCGAAAAGCAGCAGATCGGCATGATGCTGAAAGTGCTGCTGCCGCGCAGCACGGCGGCAAGCGCGGACGCCGCCGACGCGCTGGCCGTCGCCGTTACCCATGCCCAGCACCGCGCCTCGCAGGCGCTCGCGGCCCGGCTCGGGCTCAAGGCGTCATGATCGGCCGCCTCAAGGGAACCGTCGATGGCCAGGGAGCCGACCACGTGATCCTCGACGTGCACGGCGTCGGCTACGTGGTGCATTGCTCGCCGCGCACCCTGCGCGCCCTGCCGCCCAAGGGCGAAGCCGCGACCCTGTCGATCGACACGCAGATGCGCGAGGACCTGATCCGGCTTTACGGCTTCTCCTCCGAGGCCGAACGCGACTGGTTCCGCCTGCTCCAGGGGGTGCAGGGCGTCGGCTCCAAGGTGGCCCTGGCGATCCTCGGCATTCTGGCACCGGGGGAACTCGGCGTGGCGATCGGGCGTGGCGACCGGGCCAGCGTGGCGCGCAGCCCCGGCGTGGGGCCGAAGCTGGCCGCCCGCATCGTGGCGGAACTCAAGGACAAGACGCCCGACCTCGGCGTGCCCGACACCCTGCCGATGCCGGGCGCCGACGGCGCGCCGCTCCCCCGCAACGCCGACGATGCGGTGGCGGCCCTGATCAACCTCGGCTACGGCCGTCCGCAAACAACCGGCGCGGTGGCCGACGCGATCGCCGTCCTGGGCGAGGACGCGGCGGTCGCGGCGCTGATCCGGCACGGGCTGAAGCGGCTGTCGGCCTGATCGAGGCAGGCCGGCAACGATCGGTCCGGGCCGGACGTTTCACCAGCCCCGGGCGACCCTTCGCGGGCGCCGGGCACCAATGATGGAGATTCGCATGACCACACATCCGGCGTTCGCCGAAGGACGGGTCGCCGTCGTCACGGGCGGGGCGAGCGGCATCGGGCTCGCGGCCGCCAGAACATTTTTGGGCCGGGGCATGAAGGTCTGCATCGCCGACCGGGCAGGGCCGGCGCTCGAAGCGGCCGAGCGCGCCCTGTTGGTCAACGCGCCGGGCGGGGCGGCCGACGTGCTCGCGGCAGCCACCGACGTCAGCCGCTTCGAAGATGTGGCGGCGCTGAAGACCCTGGCCTACGACAGGTTCGGCGAAGTGGCGGTGCTGATGAACAACGCCGGCGTCGGGGTGGTCGGCAAGGCGCTCGAGCCGAGCCCGGCCTGGCGCGACCTGCTCGGCGTCAACCTGTGGGGCGTCATCAACGGCGTGCAGGCCTTCGGGCAGGCCATGGTGGCGCAGAACACGCCCGCCGCCATCATCAACACGGGCTCCAAGCAGGGCATCACCACCCCGCCGGGCAACGCGGGCTACAACGTCAGCAAGGCCGGCGTGAAGGTGTTCACCGAAAGCACCGCTCATGAACTGCGCCAGATCCCGGGATGCCAGGTCACCGCCCACCTGCTAATCCCCGGCTTCACCTTCACGGGCATGACCGGCGCGGGCGAGAAGCCGGCCGCGGCCTGGACGGGCGCCCAGGTCGTCGACTTCATGCTCCAATCGCTTGACAGGAACGATTTCTACATCCTGTGCCCCGACAACGACGTCGACCGGAGCCTCGACGAGAAGCGCATGGCCTGGGCGATCGGCGACATCATCGGGAACCGGCCGGCCCTGTCGCGCTGGCACCCCGATCATGCCGACGCCTTCAAGGCTTTCGTGGGCGGCTGAAGGCCGGCAGAACGGGCGTGATCCTTCTCCCCTTGGGGAGAGGGTGGCCAAAGGTTGGATGAGGGCTTTTGCGATTGACCCTTATCCCGGCTTCGCGAACCCCAGGGGAGAAGGGTCGACCCCCGACTTTAAGGGCCAAGGACCATGCTTAGCGTGGCTTGGACTCAGCCCTTCTCCTCGACGGGAGCCGGCCCGCGCGTCACGTCGAGACCCGCCGCCTGCTTCATCTTGACCGGGCTGCCACCGGCCGCCGCTTGGTAGATGGCCTCCATGATCCGCATGTCTTGCAGGCCTTCCTCGCCCGGCGTGTGGGGCACCCGGTCGGCGCGGATGCAATCGGCGAAATGGTCCATCTCGGTCGCGAACTGGTTCTTCGGCGGGTATTGGCGGTGGTCGATACCGTTCACCGACCCGATCTTGCGCGACACCATCTGGGTGATGTTGTTGTAGGCGAAGGCGTTCTCCAGCCCCACCCAGCCTTTGCTGCCGATCACCCGCATGGTCCGGGTTTCGTGGATGCTGTAGCCGCTGGTGCCCACGCCCATGACGCCGGACGGAAACATCAGGGTGAATTGCGCCAGATCCTCGATCTCGCGGAAGCGCGGGTCGTCCTTGGGCTGGGTCAGCCGGCCGGTGACCTCGATGGGTTCCTCGCCGGTCAGGTAGCGGAAGGCGTTGTAGCAGTAGATGCCGACATCCGGCAGCGATCCGCCGCCGGCGAGCGCCTTAACCTGCCGCCATTGGTCCGGCACGTCGTTCTGCCCGTTGACGGCCTCGATCATCCGGAGATCGCCGATCTCCTTGTTGCGCACCATGGAGATGGTGGAGCGTTGGGTCGCCTCGTATTGCATCCGGTAGGCGATCATCAGCTTGACCTTGGCGTCCCGGCAGGCCGCGATCATCTGCTCGGCCTCGGCCGAGGAGGTCGCCATCGGTTTCTCGCAAAGCACGTGCTTGCCGGCCCGGGCGGCCCGGGTCACGAATTCGAGATGCATGGAATTGGGCAGGACCACGTAGACGTAGTCGATGTCCGGATTGTCCTTGATGCGATCGAACGACGCGTAGTCGTAGATGTTCTTCTCCGGCACGCCGTGCTGGGCGGCAACCGCCAGGGCCTTTTCGCGATGGCCGCTGACCAGCGCCACCAGCCTGGTGCTCTTGCTTTGGCCGAAGCCGGGCAGGATCTGTTCAAGCGACAAATGCCCCAGGCCCACCACGGCGACGCCGATGCGCTTGGCCAGGGGATCGAAGTTCGGCGGCGGCGATCCCGCCTCCGTTTCGCCGTGCAGGGGCGGCAGGTCCACTTTCCCGTTCGCCACGCTGCCGACCGCGTGGGGGTCCTCGGCCGCCGTCGCGGCCTGCGCCACCCCGGTGCCGATCAGCCCCGCGGCCGCGCCAAGAAGAGTTCGCCTATTGAAGTCGGACATGTTGGCCTCCATCGATGATGGGCTCAACGCGGCGCGTCGATCGAAAGATTGGCCGAAGTCGCGACAAAGACACCTGGGGCGCGGTCGTTCAGTTCGGTTTACGGAACTGCGCGTTGAGCCGGCCGAGTTGATCCTGCAGCCAATCGCGGGCGACCACGACGGTGCGGCCGAAGACTTCCCAGTTCACCAGTTGCTGCTGCGCGCCGTCGGGCGTGGTCGCCATCACGGACGAATCATGAGCATAGGCCAGGGTAATGGTGAGCAGGATGCCGAACACCAGCCCGGAAAGAAAACGCATGGGGGACACCTTTCCGATCCATTCGGTTGGGAGTGTTTCGCACACTGATGCCACGGCGACCAGATGGATCGGGAGGATCGTCATCACCAATCTCGAAGCCATGGCCCGCGCCGTCACGGAGCGTGTCTGCCTGCGCAAGGCCCACCCTGGCGAGGATGTCGCCGCCTGGGTGGAGGCGCATTGGTACATCGCGGCGGCCGACCTCGAAGCCGGACTGATCGACGAGAATGGTGACCCCCTGCCCGGCTACACGCCCGCCCGCGCGCGTGACGCCGTGGTGGACTGGCTCAAGCGCAACCCGCGCTGAGGGCGGGTTCGGCCGTCGCCACGCCTTTGGGCGCGGACGGCTGGAGCGCGGCGTAGATCCGGTCGGGCGACAACGGCAAGCTCGTGAAGCGGACCCCCGTCGCGTCCCGCACCGCGTTGGCGAGCGCCGCCGCCACCGGGTTGAAGGGGCTCTCGCTCATCGACTTGGCGCCGAGCGGCCCGACCGTGTCGGCCGTTTCTGCGAAGATCACGTCCGTGTGGGGAACATCGGCAAAGGCCGGGATATGGTAGTTGCGCAGCGTGGTCGTGGTGACTCGCCCTTCCGCGTCGATGTCGAGATGCTCGAACAAAGCCGCCCCCAAAGCCTGGGCCACCCCGCCCTCAATCTGCCCGCGGCATTGCATCGGGTTCATGACCCGCCCCGCGTCGGCGGCGTGGACGCTGCGCAGGATTCGGATCTCGCCCGTGTGCCGGTTCACCGCGACGCGAAAGCCCTGCACGTTGAAGGCGACCGAGCGCGGCGTTCCATCGAAGAAGCCCTCGGCGGCGAGCGGCGAGCCGGATTCTTCGAGGTCCGCGAAGGATAGCAGGGCCGTGCCGCTGCGGACGCCGTCGCGCTCCAGCCGGCAGGACGCGGGGGAAACGCCCATCTGGTCCGCCGCCGCCTTGCGGATCCGCGTGGCGAGCGCCTCGCAGGCGCGCAGCACCGCGCGGCCCGCCACCACCACGCCGGTCGACCCGTAGGCGCCCGTGTCGTGGGACACCGCGTCGGTGTCGGATTGCTCGATCACGATCCGATCGACCGCCGTGCCCAGCGCGGTCGCGGCGATCTGGCCGAGCACCGTGGTGCTGCCATTGCCGAACTCGGCCGTGCCCACCGCCAATGCGAAGCGGCCGTCCCGGCGCAGGCGAATCGAGGCGTTCGAGAAGTGGCCGCGCGGCGGGATGGTGTCGATCATCGCCAGGGCGAGGCCGTCGCCGGTGACCCATTGGGCGCCCGTCGGGGCCGGCAGGCCGCCGGGTGCCGCCAAAGCCGCTTCCACGGCGTCGAGGCACTGGTCGAGCCCATAGCTGCCATATTCCACGTCGTGCTTGTCGGCGCTGACCGAGATCATGGGGTCGCCCGGACGGACCATGTTGCGTCGGCGCATCGCCGCGGGGGCGAGCCCGAGACGGCGGGCCAGTTCGTCCATCGCGGATTCGACCGCGAAGGTGACCTGGCTGAGTCCGTAGCCCCGGAAGGCGCCCGCCGGCAGGGTGTTGGTGTAGACCGCATGGCCGTCGATCCGCTTGTTGGCGCAGCGGTAGACCGAAACGGATTCGTTGCACCCGTGGTGCAGTACGCCCGCGCCGTGGTTGCCGTAGGCGCCGGTGTTGGACACCACGCGAAGCTGCATGGCGGTCAGTTCCCCATCGGCCCGCGCGCCGAGCTTGACGTCGATCCGCATGGGATGCCGGCTCGTCGCGCCGATGAACTGGTCCTGCCGGGAGAATTCCAGCACGGCGGGGCGGCCGGTCCGCAGCACGGCGAGCGCCACGATGTCCTCGACCAGCATTTCCTGCTTGCCGCCAAAGCCGCCGCCGACGCGCCCGCATTGGACCCGCACCTTGTCGGCCGGCAAGTCGAACAGGCGGCAAAGCGCCCGGCGCGTCAGGAACGGCACCTGGGTGCTGCAGCGGATCACCAGGCGGCCGTCGGCGTCGAGCCAACCCAGCGCCGCGTGGGTTTCGAGGTGGGCGTGCTGGACGCGCTGGAGGTCGAACCGCGCTTCGAAGAGGGTGTCCGCCTCGGCGAACCCGGCATCCACGTCGCCGATGCGCCCTTTCACGGTCGCCAGGATGTTGCTGGGCGATGGGGGCACCCCGACGTCGGGTTCGCCGAGGCCCGACGGGCGGGGGTGGAGCACCGGCGCACCCGGCAGCATGGCCGCCTCGGGGTCGAAAACGGCGGGCAGCGCCTCGTAGTCGACGACGAGCCGTCGCACGCCCTCCTCGGCCGCCCCTTCCGTTTCGGCCACCACGGCGGCGACACGCTGCCCGACGAACCGCACGACGTCGTCGAGGAGACGCGTGTCGAAAGGGTCGTCGGCCTCGTGCTCGTGCCGACCGGACGAGTATAGGGTGGGCGGCGCGTCCTCGTGGGTCAGCACCGCGATCACGCCCGGCACCGCCAGCGCGGCCGCCCGGTCGATGGAGCGCACGCGGGCATGGGCGTGCGGCGACCGGGCGAGCCGGATGTGTGTCAGGCCGTCGATCCGCACATCGAGCGTGAAAGCCGCCGCCCCGGTCACCAGTCCCGGGCCGGCCGGCGCAGGCGCGTTGCAACCGACGCCCCCCTCCTCCACGTGGACGCGTTCCGCCACGGCGTCGGCGATGGCGCGATAGCCCGTGCACCGGCAAAGGCTTCCCTTGAGGGCGGCTGGCAGGTCGCGACGCTGGGCGTCGTCGAGATGCGCGGCCGTCATGATCATGCCGGCGGTGCAGAAGCCGCATTGAAACCCCTGGGCGTCCAGGAAGGCCCGCTGCACCGGATGCAGCCGGCCGTCTTCCCCGGCCAGACCCTCGATCGTGGTGACGGCGCGCCCTTCGGCGCGGAACGCCGGGTAGATGCAGCTTTGCACCGCCTGCCCGTCGACCGCGACCGTGCAGGCCCCGCAGTCGCCGGCGTCGCAGCCCTTCTTGACGCCGAACCAACCGAGATCGCGCAGAAAGGTGCGAAGGCATTGGCCGGGGCGCGGGGCACGCTCGACGGCCGTTCCGTTGATGGTGAAACTCATGCGCGCGCCCCTGCGGCGAGTTCGGCCACGATCTCCCGCCCCAGCAGGCGCGTGACATGGCGGCGCCAATCCGGCCGGCCATGGACATCGTCGTGGTAGGCTGCCGGGGGAATGGCATCCAGCGCGGTGCCGAGCCCGTCGGCCGAGGGCGGCGCCGGAAAATCGAAGCGGAACGGCCGCACCGTGGAGGCCGTCACCGTCAAGGCGAGGTCGCCCGCCCGGCCCATCGTGCCGATCAGCAGCGCGCCCGAGCGGCCGAGCGGGCTGAGCGAAATCTGCCGAAGCGCGGCGCGGCGGCGCAGGGCGGAGACCGGCAGGTGGATCGACCGCAGGATTTCGCCGGGACGGAGCGCGGTCAGGCGCTCGCCCCGCACGAAATCGAGAACCGGCACGCTCCGCTGCCCATCGGCGCTCCAAAGCGTGCAAACGCCGTCGAGCGCGGCCGCGAGCGCCGTCATCGGTCCGGCCGGCAGGGCGAGGCAAATGTTGCCGCCGACGGTCGCGACGTTCCAGACCTTGAAGGACCCGAGGAGCGCCCGGCAGCACCCGTCGATCAGGGCGGTGGCCGTCCAGTCGGGTGGTGGCGCCCAACCGCGGAGTTCGGCGATGCGGCACGTGGCGGCGAGCGTGAGGCCTTCCGCGTCGGCCTTGATGGAAGGCCAGCCGAACCCCCCGAGGTCGAGGAGCCGCCGGAGATGTGGCTGCGGTTCGGAAAACAGCCAGCTACCGCCGGCCAGCCAAGCATCACCTAGCCGCCATCCGCCTAGGTCGGCGCGGGTCGGCCGCGTCACGACGGTCTGGATTGTGTTGAGATCCACCGTCCCGTCCGTTCGATGAGGTCGGCATCGGCTGCGCCGGCCGGACAACCCCAGACTCGTTGAAAAAGGCAGCCATGTCGAGCGTCCCCAGCCGGCATGGGTGCCGCACCCGATCATGGCTGACGCGTTTACTCGTTGGATCGGATGCCGTCCGGCCATGCTGCACGCGAGATGTTGTCATTGCTTGTCCACCAAACCCGATGGGCTTCGCCCCATGCCAAGGCCGACCGGAACCTTTGCGGGTGCGGCGAATTAACCCATGCGTACAGCGAAAGGGTTCATTCGATGAGCGGAACATCCGACAAGGCGGCCGGTCTCGGCAACGAGGCGATCGGCAACATCAAGCAGGGCGTCGGCAAGGTGGTGGGCTCGGACCAGCTGCAAGCCGAGGGTCTTGCCCAGGAAGCCAAGGGCGACGCCCAGAAGGCGGTCGGCACAGCCAAGGATGGCGTCAAGAACGTCGCCGACAAGGTCAGTGACGCGGCAGATCGCAAACTCTGATCGTTCGATCGTTTACGATCGTTCCCTACGACGGGGGCAATCGTGGATGCAAGTCGTAAAGGAAAACCGGCCCTTGAGGCCGGTTTTTTTATGGCGGCCCTCGCCGTAGAGCGCGACAAGCGGCACGCGGCTTGCCTTCTTGGAGGGGGATTGGATCATCGCGCATCAGCCCGTGCCAGATCCAACCGGTTCCGTTCCAAAAGAAGGCCAGCAGCTTGGTATACGGAGAAGCTTCGGCCCCCAGCAACCCGCGCCGATGGTCGGCGAACATCCTGGCCCGGCGTCCGGCTTGGACCATGTTCCGTTCACGGCCGCAGCCGCTGAAGCCTGCCAGCCTGGAGATCGCGGCGGCGGCCGGGGACGGGCTCGCCATCATGGCGGTAACCCTGCTGGTCGCCTGGGCGACTGGAACGCCCGTCGAACCGGCTTGTCTGGCCGGCGCCCTTTTGGCGGGATGCTTCCTTTCGGCAAGTTCGGCGCGGCACGATTACCAGCTCGCGCGCCTTGTCGAGTGGGAGCGTTGGACGGCATCGGTCGTGACGAGTTGGGGTTTCGCCCTTTGCGCGGCATTGGCGATCGCCTTCATGACCGACATGGCCGCGAAGTTTTCGCGGGCTGGAGCGGCCTCATTGTTCGTGGCGGGCGTCCCGGCCCTGGTATCGTGGCGGTGGGCCGTCGGCCGTTTCGCGAGGCAGAAGGTCGGGGACGGCCAAGTGGTGGCCGGGACCGCCTTCCTGTTCGGCTTGGAAGACGCCGTGCGCGCCTTCATGGACGCTCCGAGCGGCCGTTCAGCCAACATGCGGATCGTCGGCGCGCAGGTCTTGCGGGAGCAGGGTATCCACGGCGAGCACGACCTCGCCTTGGCGACGGCGAGCGCCCGCCTGCTGCGACCCGACGCCGTGTTCCTGCTTCTGCCCTGGACCGACCCCGGCCTGGTGACGGACTGCGTGGAAGCGTTCCGCCGGCTGCCCGTCGTCATCCATCTCGGCCCCGTGCCGTTGCCCCCGGGGTTCGGTGCCGTTCAGGCCGATGCCGGCCCGGTCGCCAGCTTGCGGATCGAAGGCAGCCCGCTGTCGCGGCACGATGCTCTTTGCAAGCGGGTGCTCGATGTGGTGGCCTCGGCGACGGCGCTTGTTCTGATCAGCCCCGTCCTGGTCGTCGTGGCGGCCGCCATCAAACTGGACAGCCCCGGACCCCTCCTGTTCCGGCAGCGACGCTACGGGTTGAATCAGAAGCCGTTCCGCATCCTTAAATTCCGTTCGATGTCGACGCTGGAGGATTGCGCCGCGCTGCGACAGGTCACCGCCAACGACGAGCGGGTGACGCGGGTCGGGCGGGTGCTGCGCCGAACCAGCATCGACGAGTTGCCGCAGCTCATCAACGTGTTGAAAGGCGACATGTCGCTGGTCGGACCGCGTCCCCACGCTCTTGCCCACGACCAGCTCTTCGCACGTACATACGCCCGCTACGCCCGCCGTCATACCATCAGGCCCGGGATCACCGGCTGGGCTCAGGTCAACGGGTGGCGCGGCGAAACCGATATGCCCGAGAAGATCGAGGGACGGATCGCTCACGACCTTCACTACGTGGACAATTGGTCGATCTGGTTCGACATTTCCATCCTGGTTCGCACGCTTCTGTCCCCATCCACCTTCCGCAACGCCCGATAGGAGACGTCGAGCGTGGAAAGCCTGGAACAGGGCCGGATCGGCGCGGTTCAAAGCCGGTTGTAGGCGTCCTCGAGCCGCACGATGTCGTCTTCCCCGAGGTAGCTGCCCGTTTGCACCTCGATCAGTTCGAGGTTGATCTTGCCGGGATTGGCCAGGCGGTGGACACTGCCGATGGGCAGATAGATGGACTCGTTCTCGTGCACGAGGCGCACGGTCTCGTTCAGTGTGACCTCGGCGGTGCCGCGCACCACGACCCAGTGTTCGGCGCGGTGGTGGTGACGCTGGAGCGACAGTTGCCCGGCGGGCTTCACCACGATGCGCTTGACTTGGTAGCGATCGCCCCGGTCGATCCCCTGGTAGTAGCCCCACGGCCGGTACGACCTGCGATGCTCGTCGGCCTCGGGCCGCTTCAAGGCCTTGAGCTGCTCGACCAGTTCCTTGACGCGCGGCGCCTGCTGGCTGTTCAGCACCAGCACGGCATCATGCGTCGTCACCACGATCACGTTGTCGACCCCGACCACGGCGGTGAGCACGTCGGGCGAGCGGATGTGGACGTTGTTGGAATTGATCAGGATCCCCGAGCCGCGCACCGAATTGCCCTGGAGGTCGCGATCCGACATTTCCCAGACGGCATGCCAGTTGCCGATGTCCGACCAGCCCATGTCGGCGGGCAGCACGGCGCAAAGGCTCGTGCGCTCCATCACGGCGTAGTCGATGGAAATCTTGTTGGCGCGCGAAAAGGCCGGCTCGTTCAGCTTGAACATGCCCAGATCGGTGGTGCCCGCCTGCACGGCCTCGCTGGCGACCTGCGCCAGTTCGGGAACGAACCGCCGCATTTCATCCAGCATGACGTCGGCGCGGAAAACGAAATTGCCCGAGTTCCACAGGTAACCCTCGACCACGTAGCCGGCGGCGGTTTCGGCGTCCGGCTTTTCCACAAAAGCCTCGACGGCGAGCACGGTCGACCCCGGCGCCACGGGTTCACCCGGCCTGATGTAGCCGAAACCGGTCGCCGGGTGGGTCGGCTTGATGCCGAAGGTGACGATGGAGCCCGCCGCTGCCGCTTCGGCGGCTTCCCGGCACAACCGCACGAACTCGGCCCGGTTCTCGACCACGTGGTCGGCCGCGAAGATCGCCACAACGGTTCCGGGGTTCCGGGCGGCGGCGATCTCGGCCGCGACCGCGATGGCGGGCGCGGAATCGCGGCGGACCGGCTCGAGCACCAGTTCGGCCTCGACGCCGACCTCCGCGATCTGCTCGGCGGCGTAGAATCGGTAATCCGTGCTGGTGATCACGATGGCGGGGTCGAACAGCGTGCGGTCCCGCAGCATGTCGAGGGCGGCCTGGAAGGTCGATTGCGTCCCGATCAGGGGAATGAACTGCTTGGGCAGGGTTTCGCGCGACTCGGGCCAGACCCGCGTGCCGGCGCCCCCGCACATGATAATCGGCAATATCCGCTGCATGGTCGCCCTTTCCCGCGGTGAACCCGTCACACCGTTTGGCCTTCCCGGCACCCCGGCGACGGCGATAACACGAACGACGGCCGGAGCGGCGCTTAAATCGGGCTCAACCTTAAGTTGCCGGAATCAAGCGGCGCGCTGGTAGTCCTTGATATCCGAGAAGGTGATCCCGTCCCAACGGTCCTGCTCGTATTTCAAGGTGAAGGCCGAGGACGCGAGGAAGACCGGAGCGCCGTCGAGGTCGCTCGCCGTGGAGGATGGATAAGCGTTCATGAACCGGGCGAGCTCGGCCGGGTCGGCCGCCGTCACCCACCGGCAGATCTCGAAGCGGCTTTGCTCGAACGAGACCGGCAAGCCGTATTCGGCCTGCAGGCGCTCGGCCAGGACGTCGAGCTGCAAGGCGCCCACGACGCCCACCATGGCGCCGGAGCCGTCGTGCGGCACGAAGGTCTGCACCACGCCCTCCTCGGCCATCTGCTGGAGCGCTTCGCGCAGCTTCTTGGCCTTCATGGCGTCGGTCAGCTTGACCCGGCGGAGGATTTCGGGCGCGAAGCTCGGCACGCCCCGGAACACCAGGTCCTCGCCTTCCGTGAGCGTGTCGCCGATCCGCAACGTGCCATGGTTGGGAATGCCGACCACGTCGCCCGGATAGGCCTCGTCCGCCAGCGCGCGCTCCTGGGCGAAGAAGAATTGCGGGGCGTTCAGCGCCATGGGCTTGCCGGTCCGCACCAGCTTGGCCTTCATGCCGCGCGTGAGCTTGCCGGAGGACACGCGCACAAAGGCGATGCGGTCGCGGTGGTTGGGATCCATGTTGGCCTGGATCTTGAAGACGAAGCCGCTCATCTTCTTCTCGTGGGCGTCCACGAAGCGGTTCTCCGCCTGCAGGCCCTTGGGGGCGGGGGCGAACTCGCCGAGCGCCGCGATAAGGTCGGCGACCCCGAAGGTTCGCAGGGCGCTGCCGAAGAAGACGGGCGTCAGGTGCCCTTCGCGATAGGCCGCCTCGTCGAAGGGGCGGCAAGCCTCGGCGGCAATCTCCAACTCGTCGATCGCGGCGTCCGCCTCGATGGCGGGCAGAAGCGACCGGATGGCGGGATCGCGCGGCCCCGAAACCGGGATCATGGCGGCGTCGACGTCGGCGTCGAGCTTGCGGATCATGCCGCGGCGAAGGTCGTAGGTTCCGCCAAAGGCCCGGCCGCGCCCGATCGGCCAGGTCATCGGCGCGGTGTCCAGCGCCAGCACCTTCTCGATCTCGTCGAGGAGGTCGAAGGGGTCGCGGGTTTCGCGGTCCATCTTGTTGATGAAGGTCACGATCGGGATGTCGCGCAACCGGCAGACTTCGAAGAGCTTGCGGGTTCGGGATTCGATGCCGCGCGCGGCGTCGATCACCATCACGGCCGAGTCGACGGCCGTCAGCGTCCGGTAGGTGTCCTCGGAAAAGTCCTCGTGGCCGGGGGTGTCGAGCAGGTTGAACACGCAGCCGGCATGTTCGAACGTCATCACCGACGTCACCACCGAAATGCCGCGCTGCCGCTCGATGTCCATCCAGTCCGAGCGGGTCTGTCGCCGGTTAGCCTTGGCCCGCACCTCGCCGGCGAGCTGGATGGCGCCCCCGAACAGCAGCAGCTTTTCGGTCAGCGTGGTCTTGCCCGCGTCCGGGTGGGAGATGATGGCGAAGGTGCGCCGGCGCGCGACGGGATCGTCGGTGGAGGTCATGGATCAAAGGTTTGGGAAAGCTGAACACCGCTTGCGGGACGGTCAAGCCCGAGCGGCGTCGCGAGACATTGACATCCTTTAACAGGGGCGGGCTGGCTCGGCAATCACGGGCCGGCGGCGTCAGGCCTTGCCGGCCAGCGCCGCAGACGGATCGATCCGTTCAACCAGGGTCGAACTGGCCTCGTTCAGCCCCACCACCTCGACCGGAACACCGTGGACGGCGAACCGCTGCCGCACCTTGTCGAGCGCCGCGACGGCGGTGATGTCCCAGAAGTGAGCCGCCGTGAGGTCGATCACCACCGTTCGGCCGACCGCCTCGCGCACGTCGAACGCTTCGATGAACAGGTCGGCGGAGGCGAAGAAGATCTGGCCGGCGACCCGGAATTCCATGGCGTCCGCGGCCGGACCCGGCTCAACGGTGACGCGCAGCAGTTTGGCCACCTTGAAGGTGAAAAAGACGCCGCTGAGCATGACGCCGACCGCGACGCCGAGCGCCAGGTTGGCGCTGGCGACCGTGACGGCAACCGTCGCCACCATGACGAAGCTCGACATGCGCGGGTGCCGCACGAGCGTCCGGAGCGACGACCAATCGAAGGTGTCGATCGACACCATCACCATGACGGCCACCAGGGCGGCCACCGGCACCTGCGAAACCCAGGGCCGGAGTGTCACGGTGAGCACCAGCAGGAAGGCGCCGGCGAACAGGGTCGAGAGCCGCCCCCGGCCGCCGTACTTCACGTTGCTGACCGTTTGGCCGATCATGCCGCAACCGGCGATGCCGCCAAACAGGCTGGAGGCAATGTTGGCGAGCCCGAGCCCGGCGCATTCGCGGTTCTTCGAACTTGGGGTCTCGGTCAGGTCGTCGACGACGCTCGCCGTCATCATGGATTCGAGCAGCCCCACGGCGGCGATGGCGAGCGCCGGCAACGCCACGATCCGCAGCGTGTCGAGGCTGAACGGCACGGCCGGCCAAGCGAACAGCGGCATGGCGTCCGGCAAGCGACCCAGGTCGGCCACGGTTTTCAGCGGCAGGTGCAGCACCACCGAGCCGACCGTCAGGACCAGGATGCAGATGAGCGGGGACGGGATGGCGGTGGTGATGAGCGGCACGAGGTAGATCAGGACGAGGCCGAGCGCCAGAACCGCATAGGTCAGGGGGCCGCCCCCCATGACCTGCGGGACCTGGGCGGCGAAGATCAGGATCGCCAGCGCGTTGACGAAGCCGGTGCGCACCGATTTCGACACGAAGCGCATGAGTGCGCCGAAGCGCAGCAGGCCGAACAGGATCTGCATCGATCCCGCCAACAGGCCGGCGGCGAGCAGGTATGGGAGGCCGTGGGCATGCACCAGGGGGGCGGCCACCAGCGCCACCGAGCCGGCCGCCGCCGAAACCATCGCCGGCCGGCCGCCCGCGAAGGCGATCACGACCCCAATCACGAAGGAGGCGAACAGGCCAACCTGCGGGTCGACCCCGGCGGCGAACGAAAAGGCGATGACTTCCGGGATCAGCGCGAAGGTGGCCACGGCGCCGGCCAAGGCCTCGCACACGGGGTTGCGCACCCAGTCCTGGCGTGAAAATAGACGCATTGAAAAGTCTCGCAAGGGACAGCCATGAAGGGCCTGGTGGGCCGGGCCTTGAGCCGATGGGTCTGTTGCGTGGTCCGGCGGATTGGCGGCCGCAAGAGCCACCCGGAGTCGCACCGGGTCCGATCGAATGGCCGCAACCTATCCGATTCCGGTCCGCACGCAAGCGCAGACCCGTTTCTTGCGAGCGGATGCCTGAACGATCGGCCAGGTATCGCCAACTTGTCCTATCAAGGCCATCGTGGCGAACCGGCGTGACGGTCAATAGCCGATGAAATCGGGCGGGGCGGGCGCGTTGGGGTCGTCGTTGGGATCTCTTGCCAGGATGCTCAGATCCGGCACGGTGACCCCGAACGGTTTGAAATCGTCGGTGATGGTATCGTACCACTCGTCGCGCTGGCGGTCTTGCTTTTCGGTCGCCTGGATGTCCTTGACGATCGCGTAGATCAGGCCACCAACGGCCGCGACACCGCCGACAACGCCGCTGACCGTGCCCGCCAAGGCGCCCAGCGAAGCGGTCGAAGCCGCCGCGACCGAGGAGAAAACCCGAGGCACGACGTAGGCGGCCACTTCGCCCGCACCAGCGATCGCGCTGATCCCGTTCAAGCCCGCGAAGACGCCCTGAGCGGCCGCACCGCCGATATCACCGCCTTGGGCGGACTTTTTGGCGAACAAGCCACCAACCACCACGCCCAGAACATTGCCAACCACGCCGCCGACCGATTTGCCCACGTTCTCGACGTCGTTGGCTGCGGAGGTCCACGCCTTGAAATCGTCCTTGGGGACGGCACCCGGCGTTTTGTTGATCTCGGCGAGCTTCTCCTTGAAATATTTCGCGCCACCCTCGGTGAGCAGGCCAGCGGCCACGATCGACTGGGTCGCGGTCGCCAGTCTGCTGCCTTGGTCGCCGGTTGCGGTTCGGGCGCCAAGGGCACCCAGAAGGATGAGCGACGAGACCCCGTGCATGTAGCCCCGCTTATAGGCATCCGTGAGGTTGGCCGGCAGGCCGCTTTTGGGTGTGCCGTTGTTGAGGCTCTTCTGCAGCTTGATGTAGGCGTCCTCGAACTTGCTTCCGCCCCGGATCATGTCGTCCATGCTCCGCACGCCTTGAAGGACCTGGGACGCCGTGATGCCGCCGGTGCTGGGACCCGTGATGGAGATCAGGTTGTTGTTGACGAATTGCTGCAGGCTCGGATCGTCCGCGCCGCTCACGCCGAGGCCACCATAGATGTCGCCCATCGACAAGCCGTCGGTGAGCTTATCGCGCGCCACCTTGTTGACCGAGTCGTCGAACTTGTCCGACCCCTCGTCCACGTCCTGCGGATCCAGCACGCTCTCGTAGACGGCTTTGTTGGTGGCGGTCTGGATGATGGCCTTGTCGTCAGGCACGCCCTGCCCCAGCAGGTTGGCGTAATCCCTTCCCGACGTGATGTCATCGTAGCCGGCCTTGACCTTGTCCTGGATCTCCTTGGTTGTCCCGCCAAGGGCCTTGCTGAGGTCGGGTTTGACGTCGAGCGCCCCCGCGTAGAAGCTTGGCTTGCTGGTGAAGGCGGCGAGCGCCTCCGTGGTGCTGAGGGGCTTGTCGTCGGAACCCTTCGCATCGAAGGCCTCGCCCAGTGCCTTGCTGCCCGAACTGTCGTCCAGCCTTTCCTGGAGAAACGTTTTCAGCTTGGGATCGCTGTTGACGATGCCGTGCAAGGCGTCGGGTACTTTCTCGACCGTGAATTTCTGGACGTCGGGATCGCCGCTGAGCTTGTCGATCCGGTTCTGCACATCCTTGACGAAATCGTCGCGTTGCTGGCCCGGCGAGAGTCCTTCGCCGGTATAGGTCTTCGGGTTTTGGGAGCTGGTCGGAAAGAAGGTGGCCTCGCCATCCTTATAGCGCCCGATCGTATCGGAAAGCTGGAACAAGGCCGCGGTCTTGTCGGCCCCGCTCGCCTGCGTTTGGCCACCCGTGAAGTAGTCCGCGCCGACCTTGGTGGCGTCGCCGCCGGCGTCGGTGACCGCCTGCTGGGTCGCGGCGCTTTGAAGTCCGAAATCGGTGTCGTCCTCGCTCTTGCTGGTGCCCTTGGACAAAAAGGCGGTGAGGTTGACGTCGCTCACCGAGCCGTCGCTGGTCTTGGACGGGTCGAGCCCGGCGTTGGAAAGGCCATCGAAGTGACCCGTGTCGGCGTAAAGGCCAGCGGCGCCCTTCAAGGCATCCGGCAGGCCCTTGTTGTCCGGATCGGTCACGATGGCCTTCAGGTCGTCCAGGTTGAACTTGTTGTCGAGTTTCGCGTCCCGGCCGGCTCCGTCGAGGATGGGGGCATGGGCCTGAAGCACCAAGGCATCGAATGCCGTCTGCTTGGCGATCGGATCTGGCGCCTTGTTGTCCTTGATGAAAGCCTCGAAGCTCGACGTGGCTGATTTGGCGCTGCTGTCGAGCTTGTCGATGGAGTGCAGCACGTCCTTCCTGGTGATCGTGCCGTCGTCGTCGGGCTTGCCGGTCGTGTGATCGGCCGTCAGGGCCTTGCCGAGCGCGCCGGTTTCGACGTCCTTGAGGGCGGATTGCTCCTCGTTCGACAGGTTGTTGGGCATGGTTTTGGGATCCCAGGGCTGCCCGCCCGCGAAACCCCAGTCGTCCCAATGCGAGGCCAGCAGCTTGGCCTCCTGGAGCGGCTTGCGGATGTCCTTGGCCTGCTGGTCGTCGATCCCCGTCAGGTCCTTGAAGGGGTCGTTGGTGCCGACCTCCTGCAGGTCCTTGGCGTTGGCCTGGTCCTTCTTGATCAGGACTTCGACGTCCTTTTTCGAGATGTTGCCGTCCTCCCCGCCCAACACCTTGGACAGGGTGGGGTTGTTCTCGATGAAGGTGAGCTCAGTTTTGGCGTGATCGTCCTTGGGCACGTCGGTGGGCTTGAAGGTCTTGCCCAGCCCCAGGTCGTCCCAGTCCTTCTGGACGTTCATCAACCCTTTCAGGATGGTGCCGTCGGCCGGGTCCACGTCGTTGACGACCAGCGGCACCTCGGAGGGCTGAGTGCCGGCCGGCGTACCAGGAAGCGCAGGCGCACCGGGATAATCATTGGGGCCGGGCGTTGGAGTGGGACCAACAGGGTCGTCGTGAACACCCTGGTAGTTGCCGGCCACCAAGGCGTTTTCGGCGAACTGCTGGCCCGCCACGGCGACAAGGGAGGGATCGGTGCGGGCGATGAAGGCGGCGCGCTCGCCTTGCGGCCTCGCCAGGACGGCCCGCACCTCCTCGCCCGCCGCGTGGCCGGCAACGGTGAACTCATGCCCCTTCGCCTTGGCGGCGTCGAGAAAGGCGCCCATGTCGGCAAAGGTCTTCTTGCCCCCGATCGCTTCGGGGTCGGTCACCTGCCCGGTTTTCCGGTCCTGCACCACGGCGTGGCCGACGCCGCCCGCCTTGGGGGCCG
>CALMOK010000049.1 GCA_937871825.1 uncultured Alphaproteobacteria bacterium | reverse complement strand
CGCCATGGGCCGGCTGCGCCTCAACGACGCGAGCTTCTCCTTCGAGATGGAGAGTTCGGCGGCGCTGGGCTTCGGCTTCCGCTGCGGCTTCCTGGGCCTGCTGCATCTCGAGATCATCCAGGAGCGGCTCGAGCGCGAGTTCAACCTCGACCTCATCGCGACCGCGCCGTCGGTTGTCTACAATCTCGCGCTGCGCGACGGTTCCGAGCTCGACCTGCACAATCCGGCCGACATGCCGGACATCATGAGCATCGAGGCGATCCGCGAGCCCTGGATCCGCGCCAAGATCCTGACGCCCGACGATTACCTCGGCAGCATCCTGAAGCTCTGCCAGGAGCGGCGCGGGCTGCAGATCGATCTCAGCTACGTCGGCAAGCGCGCCATGGTGACCTACGACCTGCCGCTCAACGAGGTCGTGTTCGACTTCTACGACCGGCTGAAGTCGATCTCGAAGGGCTATGCTTCCTTCGATTACCACGTCACCGAGTACAAGCCCGGCGACCTCGTCAAGATGTCGATCCTGGTCAACGCCGAGCCGGTCGACGCGCTGTCCATGCTGGTGCACCGCGACCGGGCGGAAATGCGCGGCAGGGCCATGGTGGACAAGCTCAAGGACCTGATCCCCCAGCACATGTTCCAGATCCCCGTGCAGGCGGCGATCGGCGGCAAGATCATCGCCCGCGAAACCATCCGGGCCTTGCGCAAGGACGTCACGGCCAAATGCTACGGCGGCGACGTGAGCCGCAAACGCAAGCTGCTGGAAAAGCAAAAGGCCGGCAAGAAGAAGATGCGGCAATTTGGAAAGGTCGAGATCCCGCAGGAGGCCTTCATCGCCGCTTTGAAGATGGACGGCTGAAGCCATGTCACCCCGTCGCGCCCCGCTGGTGGAGTTACGCATGAAGGCCCTCTACGTCCTCGCCCTCTGCCTGGGAGCGATGCCTGGACCGGCCTTTGCCAAGTTCAAAGCGGCGCCCTTCAACTGCACATCCTTTATGCAGGACTTCATCAACGCGACCCCGAACCGCCGGGCGACGTTCGAGCGGCCGCTGACCATAACCCGCGGCTTTTTCGGCGACGAGGACGGGCTTGAGGTCCGCGTCCTGTCGACCGGGGAAAACGTCGACGGCACGCTGAAGTGCAAGGGCGACGAGTTCCGCCGCTTCGAGGTCCGCGTGACGGCACCGGTCAACGAGAAGCTCGCCGCGACCCTCATCGAATACGAACAGGCCGCGCTGGTGGCGGCCTTCCGATGGGACCGGGCGAAGGTGGAAACCATCGCCAAAGCCATGAGCAGCGACGCCGATGAGTATCTGCGCGCCTCGGTTCAGCGCGGCGACACCTACCGGGCCGGCAAGGTGGAATACCACCAGGGCGACCAACTCGACCTCGGGCTGATCTGGACCGAGACCGACCGCACCTTTGTGGTGGCGAGCCAGACCGACGATTGAAGGATCCGGTCGGCTCCCCTGAGCGGGAAAGTCCGCAAGACGGAGCTGAAGGCTCGACATCTTTGCCAGGATCATTGGGCCAGCGCCCTAATCCGCGTCCTGCAAGACGCAGCTGCCGGTCGTACACCGCCCTGCCCATCATCTGCCCATTTGGGCAGCATTCGTCCGCCTCCGTGGCGGTAAGCCATCCGGCTTGCAGCAGCCTTGGCCCAGGGACGTTGCAGCCAGTCTGCCGGACCCCATGGCACGTGCCTTGCTTCGTCCTAGCGACAGGCAACGGGACGTCAAATGCGGCCAGCGGATCTTGAACTGATTCATCTCACCAAACGCTACGGGCAGACCGTGGCGGTGGATGCGATCGACCTCAAGATCAAGGCGGCCTCCTATTGCTGCCTGCTCGGCCCGTCGGGCTGCGGCAAGACCTCGACGCTGCGGATGATCGCCGGCCACGAGGCCGCGAGCGACGGCGACATCCTGTTCGGGGCCGCCAACATCACCGACCGACCGCCGGCCGGGCGGGGCACCGCCATGATGTTCCAAAGCTACGCCCTGTTTCCGCACCTCAACTGCGTCGACAACGTCGCGTTCTCGCTCAAGATGAAGGGGGTCGGCAAGACGGCCCGGCAGGCGCGGGCGCGGGCGCTGCTCGCCACCGTGGACATGGAGCGCTACGGCGAGCGGCTGCCCGGCCAGTTGTCGGGCGGCCAGCAGCAACGGGTGGCGCTCGCCCGCGCCCTGATCACCGAGCCGCAGATCGTCCTCCTCGACGAGCCGTTGTCGGCCCTCGATCCTTTCCTGCGGGTCAGGATGCGGATCGAACTGCGCCGGCTGCAGCGCCAGCTCGGCATCGTGTTCGTTCATGTCACGCACAGTCAGGACGAGGCCATGGCCCTGGCCGACCTGATCGTGATCATGAACAACGGCCGCATCGAACAGTCGGGCTCTCCGCGCGAAGTGTTCAACAGGCCGAAGACCGAATTCGTGGCGCGCTTCATCGGCGGCCACAACGTCATCCCGACGGACACCGGGTCGATCGCCGTGCGGGCCGACAAGCTCGTGCTGCGTCGCCCGGCGGCGGGGCAGAACAGCGCCCTCAACGCGGTCGTCCGCTCGGTCGAATACCAGGGCACCTACCTGCAGCTCGCCCTCGATGCCGAAGGGGGCCGCGAACTCACCGCCACCGTCGACGAGGCGGCGTTCGACGACCTGCCGTTCAAACCCGGAGACCCGATCGCGGTGTCCTGGGGGGAAACCGACGTCCACCATCTGGATGCGGCCTGAGCGCCGCCCGATTGGAAATGAACGCGGGCCGTCGCGGCCCGCTCCAACGAGGGAAGCACATGACCAATACGACATTCGAGGGCGTCCGGCTGTCGCGACGCACCATGCTGAGGGGCACGGCGGCGGTGGGCGTGGCGGCGGGTTCGGGCGCCATCACGGGGTTTCCGGCCGTCTGGTCCGCCGAGCCCAAGGTGCTGCGCTATCTCGGTACGGCCGTGAACCAGTCCGCCGACATCGCCAAGAAGGTCAAGGAAGACACCGGGATCACCCTGGAATATGTGGCGGTGACGACCGACGACGTGACCAAGCGGGTGATCACCCAACCGGCCTCCTACGACATCGTCGACACCGAGTATTTCGCCCTCAAGAAGCTCGTACCGTCGGGCAACCTCCTGGCCATGGATGCCAGGCGGATCACCCAATTCGACAACATCACGCCGGTGATCACCAAATGCGAGCTGCCGGGCGGCAAGAAGATCGGCAGCCAGGGCACCGCGCCCTCCAAGGTGATGTTCGTTGAAGGGGCGCACTCGACCAAGTTCGCCACCTCGCCGACCGAGTTCGCGACCCTGATCCCCACGACCTACAACGCCGACACGCTCGGCATCCGGCCCGACCTCATCAAGCGGCCGATCTCCTCCTGGGCCGAACTGCTCAACCCCGAGTTCAAAGGCAAGGCCGCCATCCTGAACATTCCGTCGATCGGCATCATGGACGCCGCCATGGTGATCGAGGCCACGGGCCAGTACAAGTATCCCGACAAGGGCAACATGACGAAGCCCGAGATCGACATGACCATGAAGGTGCT
>CALMOK010000048.1:7973-10106 GCA_937871825.1 uncultured Alphaproteobacteria bacterium | reverse complement strand
GCCCTTGGCTTCCAACTTCTCGGCGCGCTTTTTTGCCGACTCGAACAGGGCCTGCTTGGACGTCGGCATACCCCACCGAGCCAGGGCGAGTTCGCGACCCGCGCCGGTGTTGCGCACGATCGGAGCGGAATAGTCGGGGAAGACGCCGGGCATCGACGGCAGGTTACCGGTACGATCCACCAACGCTTTCGTGAACGCGATGATTGCCTGCTGGCCCTTGGTGATGCTGTAGAGGTTGCACATCGGACGGAAGCTATCGGCGCCCGGGAGCAAGGTCGAGGGCGTGCTGATATATTCGTCGTTGCGTGGCCGTGTTCCGCCCTGTTCGAGCGCGCCGCGCGGATCGTGGCCGACCAGCGTGACGCGGAAGAGCGAGAGAGGCGAAGCCGGGCTGTAATTGCAGGATTAAGATATCAAACGCTGAATATCGCATGTCCATCAAAGGACATTGAGAATACACCTTTGCACAGGACATCCCTACCAAGAAGAACATCAAATCCACTCGGGGCTATAAACTCCGTTCCATTTACAGGAAAGGCTGTTATATTTGCCTGAAAAGCCCCGCTTGGCAGCTGAACATTGGGAAATATAAGACCTATTATAAATTGATACATGTTTACTGATTGTGCGCCATGCACCCCTCCCACTTGTTGTTTTCCCACCGGCGGCAAAGTCAGGTCATTTATAACTTTTTGGCTTATAGCGGTATGCGATGCGCCAGTATCAATTAATGCTAAATAGTTGTTGATGTTAGCGGGTGAAGTCGAACTCATTGCGTCTTGCAATATGTTTGTCGACAAGAATATGCCAACCTGGATTAGCGGACCAACAGCAGGGTTGTAATTAATGCACAGCGACGGCATAGTTGAAAAATCCTAAGTCTACTTTAGCCTGAGTAACATGTTGAATGGAAAATATTCCATCTTTAATAAAGCTTTCTGCAGCCATTGCAGCGTCTTCCGCGCTGGAATAAAAACCTAGTACCTCTCGATTTTTCATGAGAGCAAACTTATTATTTTGCATCAAAACCAAGCTAGGTAACTCCTTTAGGAACGCATCGTAGTTAGCGTCCACTTCCTGCTGACGAATTTTGTCCATCGGATGCTCATTCCCAGTTACGCACCATATTTTGCATCAAGATAGGACTTAAAACACTAAAAAGTCCGAATTGTGAAAATTAAAAACTGAATGAGGCAGCTGTGCAACACTGCGCCGCGCTCTGACTACGGTTATCTGTATCGCGCCCAAATTCGGATATACACATACACGGCCAGCAGGTCCGCCAAGCTCCACCCGCAGCGCGGGTGATGAGCAGATTTAACGTTCCCTTTTCGTTCTCACGCCCTATGATCCTTCCCTATGTTCGGCGAGGATCACATCCGCGATCTGATCGGGCGCATGGAAGGCGCTCGCAGCCGAGGATTCCGGGTCACGCCAGCCACCGCCAAGCTCGTCATCGATGCGCTGCGGTTCTACCTGGCAAAACAGGGTTGGCTCACGATCCTGCCGAACGACTTCCCGAAACCGTTTCATCCCTGGCCCAAACGCGATCCTGGCCCACCGCCGACGATCGGGCATGTGAAGGATCAGGGGATCATGTCCTTCCACATCCATTGCCGCACACCGAAATGCTCGCAGCGCAAGCTTTTCACCTTCGACGAACTCGGCCTGCCGGACGACATGGTCTTCGTCCACATTCCGCACAACCGCCGGTTTCGATGCGGCGCGTGCGGGTCAACCGACGTCGAGGTCGTCGCGCATAACACCCAAGGAGTGCCCGGGGCGATGAGTGGTGGGCACAAGCTGTCCATCTACAGCCCTCACAACCCAGACAGGGTGCCTGCGCCGCCGCCGCCACGTGCCAACGGTTGACGGCCCGAACTGTAGGGTCCACCGGTTAGAGTGGCCTATCGACGGCGCGTGCCTTCAGCCACCGTGCGCCCGGATCGCCTGCGCTACCGAAGGCTTCCACGACACGACCTCGTCAAGCGCGAGATAGCCGGACTCCGTTTGGAAGTAACCGCCCGCCGTGCGTGGATCGTCAACCGCGAAGGCTTCGTCGGTCGACCAAGCGGCTTCGGTCTCTGTCCCTTCCCGATCCGTGACCAGGATGGTCGAGCCGTCACGGGGCGC
>CALMOK010000048.1:1862-7963 GCA_937871825.1 uncultured Alphaproteobacteria bacterium | reverse complement strand
CGCAGGAAGCATGGTGGGCGTCATGGGCGGTGGCTCCGAAGTGCATTGGTCTCGGTTGGTGCTCCGGCGAACCGCTCGAGGATGTTGAGCCGCATCTACGTGGGCCAGGTCAAGCGGGCTTGCTCCAGCCCCTTCTCGTATCCCGCAACTACCTTTTTCGATCTCGTCGCGGTTGATCGGAAGTGTTGACGATCTTGGTTCGGACATTGACACGAAAAAGTTGGGCCAGCGCTGATCCGCTGGCCCATGTCGCGTCTCGTAGCCGGAGGGGCCGGGAGACAAACGAAATTATATAGGATCTGCCAGATTGCAAGAAGGCTGGCCCGTCACGGCGGCTTGCGAAGAGCCCGCCGCGAGCGAGAACGGCGCAAGGCTCTTACCAGCTACTAAAAGCTAGCCCGATGCAGGCGAAAATGGCAGGCAGAGCTTGGTGTGTTTGCCACCTAATACCGCCAACGAAAGCCAACGCAACCCCGTGAACAAAACGTGACGAAGCTGGCCAACACCGATTGATCGGTCGTGCAATATCAAGCACATATGGGTCGACCATGCCGCTCATAACGGTCTGGTTGCAGGTTCGAGTCCTGCCCGGCCCACCCAAATTTCAAGGTAGAATGTGATCGACGGGACCGATTGGGTTAGGACAAGTAAGGGAAGCTTACGAGGGGTGTGTGACCGGCAAGATCTGGTGGCATGACCCGGGATCAACCGGGATCAAGTGGGAAGAGGTGAAAACCGGCGGCCTTTCCAAGACATAGGCGGAAGGCGGCGGAACCTCGACTTTGCAGCCTGGCAAGAACCGGTGGCACCCTAAGCGGAAAAGTTTGGTGTCCGCCGGGCATCTCCCCCAGTGTTTGCCGAAGGTAAGGCTCAAACCGGGCCATGTGGAAATTTTGGCTAAGTGTGAAGTCGAGGCTAGTTGAAAGCGCGTTGCAGCGGTGCCTCTGAAGCAAGATGTTCGATTTCGATCACCGGCGCATCGACCGTGATCGCCACCACGCTGAACAGGATCAACCCCTTGTCGTCGGTGACATCGACCTGGAAACTCGCGTGTCGACAAAGGTCTTGAGGCTTGTCCTTCAGGCTTTCACCGACAAAAACGATGGCCTCGGCTTTTGCCTTTGCGAGATCCCGAAGTTCAACACCTTCCTTGTCGTGAGGAAGAGCATCGTCAGGGCAGTTGAAAAAATATCGCGGCATCTTGATCTCGCACCGAATCAAAGTCGCCTCAGCCAGTCGGCTGAACATCGGACGATCCGATCACGTGAACTGGGAGCCTGCACCATCCTATCGTGAGATCGTGGCCGTCGGTCCACTAGCGCACATAAGCGCTGGCGTTGCCCGGGACATCGGTGCCGCCTCCATGTGGCTTCAACCGCGCAAGTCGCCTATCGCCGCATGACGGCATGCGGGAGTGGCGTTTCTCCGGTCATGATCTCCCTTCCGGATCACGACTGCCCTTCCAGTCAAGGAATGGCTCGATCGCACGCTGCTTCGAAGCGCCGAAGCGAGGTCGCGATATTTGGCGGCGTGGAAGGTCGACAGGACCTTGGCTTCGGCGACAACGACCTTGCGCCCGCGCGACCGTCTCGGTCGAGGCATCCTCGACCGCCGCAACAATGCCCCAGCGCGCCTTGGGTCAGGCCGCGGCGGCGACCTTTCGGGCGGCCTTTTCGGACAGAACAGCCTCGAGGTTTTCAGCCGACATGGGGTGTCCAAGCAGGTAACCCTGCACGAAGCTGCAGCCGGTCTGGCCCAGGGCGTGCAGCTGCTCCACGGTCTCCACCCCCTCCGCCACGACCGCCAGGTCCAGCGCCTGCGCAAGCCCGACGATGCCTTCCACGATCGCCATCGTTCTTCGCCGGCTCAACATGCAGGCCACGAAGGACCGGTCGATCTTGATGGTGTCGAACTGGTACCGGTCGAGGTAGCTCAGCGACGAATAGCCTGTCCCGAAATCGTCGAGCGCGATCTTGATGCCCGTCGCGCGAATGTCGCCCAAAACCTTGCCGATCAGGGCGGGCTGCCGGAGAAAGATGCTTTCGGTGACTTCGAGCTGAACGCTCTCAGGCGCGACGCCGTTGCTCGCCAAGGTTTCCAGAACTTCCGACTTGAAATTGCGATCCTCGAGTTCCACCCCGGAGGTGTTGATGCTCAAACGAAGATCCAGACCTGGAAACCGATTTTGCCAGGCGCGCATGCGCGTGCATGATTCCTTCAAAGCCCAGCGCCCGATCTCGCGGATCAGGCCTGTTTCCTCGGCGATCGGGATGAAGGCGTCCGGTTGCACCAGCCCTCGTTGCGGGTGCTGCCATCGGATCAGGGCCTCGACGCCGACGACCTCCGAGGTGACCGCGTCGCAGATCGGCTGGAAATCCAGGAAGAACTCGCTCCGCAGGAGGGCATTGCGGAGATCGGTCTGAAGGTGGAGTGCTTCCACGGCACTCTCGTGCATGGGCGCGGCGAAAATCGCATAGCCGTCCGTGTCGCGGCGCTTGGCCTGGTACATGGCGATGTCGGCGTCCCGCAGCAGCTCCTCGGGTGACGCGTGGCTTCGCGTTGCCTCGACGACGCCGACGCTGCACGAGGTGAAGATCTCCTGATTGCCGAGCCAAAGGGGGCGTCGCATCGTCGCGATAACGCCACGGGTCAGGGCGATCACGTCGTCCATCTCCTCGAACTGCTCGAGAAGGATGGCGAATTCGTCGCCGCCAACCCGCGCGATGGTGTTTTGCGGCTTCAAACATGTCCTCAGGCGATGGGCCACCTCCATGAGCAGGAGATCCCCCGCCCGATGGCCGAGGCTGTCGTTGACCAGCTTGAAGCGGTCAAGATCCATGAACAGCACGGCGCATCTGAATCCGGGTTGGACCTTCGTCAGTTCCAGGGCGCCCGCGAGGCGATCCATGAAGTAGGCGCGGTTGCGCAGCTTGGTGAGATCGTCATGGAACGCCGCATAAACGAGTTGCTCCTCGACCCGCTTGCGCTCCTGTATCTCCGCGGCGAGAACCACGTTCTCGGCTTCGGCGATGCGGACCCGGATGGCCGTCTCCTCGGCCGTCTTCCGGTCGCTGACGTCGCGCTGCACCGAGACCCAGTGGGTGAACCAGCCCTTCTCGTTGGCGACGGGCGCGATGCTGAGCTCGACCCAGAAGGGCGTGCCGTCCTTTCGGCGGTTCAACAACTCCACCTCGACGGGTTTCCAGGCCTGCAGGGCGGCCCGCAACCGATCCAGGGTCACCCGATCCGTCAAGCTCGACTGCAGCATTCGCGGCGTTTGCCCGAGCACCTCGGCCTCGGAGTAGCCGGTCGTTTTCGTGAAGGCCGCGTTGCAGTAGATGATGCGGGGCCCAGGCAGGTCGATGGGCTCGGCCTGGGTGATCAAGACGGCGTCGTTGGCGTTGACCACGACGGATTCCAGGAGACGAAGCCGCTCGGATGCGGAGCGGCTCGCCATCGCCACGGCGGACATCCCTCGCAGCACTTGCAATTCCAGCAAGGCCGAAATCTGGGCCGCCTGCGAACGCAGCACATAGGTCTTGGCCGCGCTCAGGCCGGCGTGAGGCGAACCGTCGGCCACCACAAGGACCCCGAGCGTCGCGTCATCACCGTTGAGAACGGGAAGGGCCGCGAAGAAGCGCACCGGCAGGACCGCGGCGGCGAACAGCCTGTCGGTGTCCGGGGCAACCAGAAGATCATTGGCGATGCGGAACCCGCCGTTCCGGATGTCGGCGATCTCCTGGAGCATCCGATGATCAACCGAGGCGACGATCGACGGGTCGCACCCAACGGTCGCGCAAGCTTCGAACCCATCCGCGTTCTTGGCAAAGAAGAGTGCCATCGGGCATTCGGCCGCATAGGCGGCGCTCTTCACCGCCCGATCAACGTCCTCTCTCAATTGCGGATCCATGACGAGCGCGGCGTCGAGCGTGGCTCGCGGCATCAAAAGCGTCATGCAAAACCCCCGGGCGTTGAACGCGCGCTCGCCGGATGATCGAGCACGTCGCTGAGATTTCCCGTTGGCGCGGAGAGCCTTTGCGAAACCATCGTGGGCTGAGTTTATCGAAGGGTTCCTCCGCAAGACTTAACATCGGCATCGACGGCCATGTGACAACTTTACACCGAAACGTCATCGACCCTGGATCGGGCCGGGGCGGACGTTCACCAAAGGCCGACGCGGTTTGAGGAAGGACCACCGATCTTTTCGTCCACGCCGGCAGCCCGTCGGGCGCGGTCGCCGGTCCTGAAGCTTGCGGGCGAACAGGGGCCCGAACGTGGCGCGACCGGCATCGCTGCCAGTTGCTTCGCCATCGCCGCTTGGCATCGCCGGCGATACCAACGAGACCAACGCGGGAGACAAGGCCGAATACCTATTTGCGACCGAAAACGCTCTATTGACAGCATTCTGACAATCGTCTATTCGTCTGTCATGAAAACAGGCGACCAGCATGGCGAATTGGGAAAAGACCTGGTCGTCCGCGACCTGGTGATCGCGGTTTTCAAGCTCAACGGCCGGATCATCGAGAACGGCAATCACTTGGTCGCGGACCTCGGGCTGACATCGGCCTTGTGGCAGGTCCTGGGCGCACTCGGGTACTCTCCCGTTCCGCTACCTGTGGCGCACATCGCCCGCAACATGGGTTTGTCCCGCCAATCGGTGCAACGCGTCGTTGACCTGCTGGCCGAGCGAGACCTGGTGCGCTTCGCACCCAACCCGCATCATCAGCGGGCCAAGCTGGTCAACCTGACGCCCGCGGGTCGAGCCGCACTGCAGGCCGCCGAGGCACGCGAAGTTCCGTTGAACAGGCTGATCATCGACCGGATCGGACGTGACCGTCTCGCGGCGGCGGTGGCGGTCCTGACCGAGATGGACGCTTTGCTCGCCGATGCGCCCACGGTCGAAGACCTCGACGACAAGGATGCGGCCTGACCAAGGACCGGATTTCGGCGCGGATGATCGCGGCGGCCGGTGGTCGGAGCCATGCCAACCACCACCATTGCAACCCAAGGATCGTGAAAATGGCGCAAACAGGCCCGTCAACGTTCGACACGGACGTGATCGTGATCGGGGCAGGACCAATCGGCCTCACCACCGCTTGCGCCCTCGGTCATCATGGCGTGAAAACGCGTGTGTTCGAGGAGCGGACGACGCCCAAACCGAACTCGCGTGCCAACAATGTGTGGGCGCGCGTGCAGGAACTTCTGCATGGCATCGGCGTGCGCGACGCGCTCGCCGAATATTCCTACGAGATCGAGAAACAGACCGCCCTGCTCGACGGGAAGCCGCTCGACCAGGTGCCGTTGGACCAGGTCAAGAGCCCGTTTCCCAAGGTGCTCTACAGTGGCCAGGATGTGATCGAGAAGATCCTGAGCGAGCGGGCCGCCGCGAAGGGAGCCCCGATTGAACGCGGGCGCAAGGTGACGACGCTCACGCAGGATGCGGACGGCGTCACCGTGACGGTCGTCGACGTGGACGAGGATGGCAAGCCGACGGGACCGACCGAAACGGTCCGCTCCCGTTACCTTGTCGGCGCCGATGGCGACAAGGGATTCACCCGCAAGGCGCTTGGACTGGATTTCGAGACGACGAAGATGCCCGATCGCGCGAACTGGTCGATCGACGCGAAGCTGAAGTGGCAGCGCTCGACCGACGCCGACCAGCTGTGGTTCTTTGTTTATCATAACGGTTTCGCGGGTGTCCTGCCGGTCTGGGAAGGCTATCACCGCATGTTCTTCCTCGAGGACATGAGCCATCTTCCCGATCGCAATTTCACGCTGGACGAAGCGCAGGCGCACGCCCGAGAAATAACCGGCGACGCGACACTCACTTTTTCCGACCCGATCTGGTTCAGCCAGAACAAGTTCCAGCACGGGGTCGCGCCCGGCTACGCCAAGGACCGCGTGTTTCTGGCGGGGGACGCCGGCCATTGGACCATGCCGATCGGCGGACAGGGCATGAACGCAGGCATGCACGACGCCCTGTGCATCGCCTGGCGGCTGGCCATGACGCTGGCCGGCCATGCCGGACCGGCGGTGCTGGAATCCTACGGCGAGGAGCGCCAGAAGCAGCACGCCGAGCTGGACGAGCGTCAAACGACGGG
>CALMOK010000048.1:0-1834 GCA_937871825.1 uncultured Alphaproteobacteria bacterium | reverse complement strand
CGTCTACCGGAGCCGGGTCGCCGACGCGGCGCTCGACATCGCCGGCCAGGTGATCCCGAACCTTGGATCGAAGCTGTTTGGCAGCGACGACCTTCAGCAGCTCACGGTGGCGTATCGTGAAAGTGCGCTGAGCGCGGACCACCTCAAGCTCAAGCAGGCACTCAAGCGAGGCGTCCCGCATGCGGGCGACCGGGCTCCCGACGCCGACCTCATCGCCTTCGACGGGAAGAGCACGACGCTGTTTCCGCTGCTCTACAACGCGGAAGGCCGGAGCTGGGGCTGGAACCTGCTCGCCTTCGACGGTCGCGATCCCGCGGCGGAGCCGCTGCTCCGGCAGGCGGCGGCGGAGGTCGCTCCATACAGCTTCATACGATCCACCCTGATCGTCTCCGCGCCGGAAGCTATGGTTGAAGAGGCGGCGGCGAGGGACAGCTTGTCCGACCTCGATGGCGCGGCGCACGCCACGTATGGGTTGAACGGCACGCCGGCCCTGGTGCTGGTCCGCCCGGACGGCCACATCGCGTTTCGAGGACCAGCGGGTCGGCCCGAACTGCTCCGACAGTATTGCGAGCAAACCTTCCTGCCTTCGGAGCAAGCGGCATGACGGCGGCAGGCCTGCTGGCCGGCAGGATCGCGGTCGTGACCGGCGGAGCCTCGGGCATCGGCGCCGCTTGCGCGCTGGCGCTGGCGGAGGCTGGAGCGGATGTGGCGATCCTCATCCACGCGGACGACGATGCCGCCATGGAGGTGGAAAGAGCGGTCTTAGCGCGCGGACGTCGCGGAAAGCGGATCGCGGCGGACGTGGGTAACGAGGCGCAGGTCGAGGGCGCCTTTGACGCGGTTGCCGGAACGTTCGGGGTTCCCGACATCCTCGTCAACTCGGCGGGGCTCAACCAATCCGGTGTCGCGGTCGCCGACATGGAATTCGCGCAATGGGACCGGCTGCTCCGCACCGACCTCACGGGCAACTTCCTGACCTCGCGACGGTTCGTGCGCGACCTCCGGAACAAGGGCGAAGCCGGCGCGATCGTCAACATCACCTCCATCCACGCTTTCGCCATGCGGGCAGGCGGGGCGGATTACACGGCGGCGAAGGGCGGCCAAGCCAATCTCACCCGCACCATGGCAATCGAGTGCGCACCGCTCGGTATCACGGTGAACGCGATTGCGCCTGGCATGATTTTAACGCCGATGAACGCAGAAGCGAACGATTCCAAGCGCCGTGCCGACATGGAGCGCGCGATCCCCTCAGGCCGCGCGGGAACCCCCGAGGAGGTGGCGAAGCTCGCTGTTTTCCTGGCCTCTCCCGACGCGGCATACATCACGGGCGCGACTGTCGTGATCGATGGCGGCCTGTCCCTTATGATGGGGCAAGGCGCATGAGGGGACGGCACTTATTCACGATAGCGCGCAGCGGCGGCCCGCGCATCATCTGTCACAAACTGCTCGCGGATGGCGATTTCGTGAGCCCGTCCGTTTGGAGGCAGGGACAACCGTTTCGGGCCGCCGCAGCCGGTTGCCGAGCATTCCGACGACGACGGACGCGACCGGTCGCATCTGGGATGGGAAACGGACGGCCGCTGGACCATGGGGAAGTGATCGCCCTCTGTTTCTCCTTCCTCGACCGCAGCTGTCAGCGCCCCGTCGCCCAGCGGGGGAACATCGGAGGCGGAGCATGAGGATCGTTGCCCTCGAAGAGCATTTCGTCACCCATGAGGTGGAACGCGCGGGTGCGGCGGTGGAGTCTCGCTGGCGCGATGACAGCGCAGGCTTCCTGAAACCGGGCAGCGACATGGCGGCCCGCCTCCACGATCTATCCGGCGAGCGCATCCGG
>CALMOK010000047.1 GCA_937871825.1 uncultured Alphaproteobacteria bacterium | reverse complement strand
GCAGTAACGCGCCGGGATGTTCATGCAGCGGCAAAGCGTGACGGCGAGATGCGCGAAATCGCGGCAAACGCCGATCTGCTCGGAATGCCCCTCGCTCGCCGTCCGGGTGGAGCGGGCATGTTCGTAGCCGAAGGTGATGCGGTCGTTGGCATAGCTCACGATGGCCTGGACGCGTGCCCATCCCCGCGGCGTGTTGCCGAACAGCGACCAGGCGAGATCGCTCAGGGCCTCGGTGTCGCAGTAGCGGCTCGCCAGAAGGAAGACCAGCACGTCGTCGGGCAGGTCTTCAACCGGCACTTCCCGCGCGTCCGGGGCGATCTGGTCGGGAGCGCCGCTGTCGTGGACCAGGAAATCCGCCGTCAGTCGCGTGAGGCCGACCGGGGCCAGGATGCGGGTAACCCTGTTGCCGTAAACGTCCGTGTAGCTGCGCGACGGGATGAATTGTGAAAACGTGATCGCCTGAGGGGTCAACAGGTCATGCTCGCGCGACGGATGCACGCTGAGAAGAAACAGCATCGGGGTCGGCATTGAGCACGAATAGGCGATGTCGAAACCGCAACGGATCCTCATGGCCGCCCACCCATGCCTGGACGCCGAGCCACTGTCGGCATTGAATTCGAACCCATCGCACCGTTCCCACCGTTGTTGCCGGAGTTTGACGCGCAGCATCATTCGCGCCAAGTCCGAAATTTGGGGGATGCCGCCTGAACTGCCCGAATGATGGGCATTCGGCCCGTGGGATGATCATCAGGGCGAGGCATCCCGCCGGCCTCGGGCGCCTCGCCTCAAGCCAGTGTTCGCCTGAGCGCCGCCTGATAGCGCTCGGCCTGCGCGGTCCAGCGCCGCCGGTCGTCCTCCGGGTTCCGGTCGGCCGCCAACCGCGCGGCGCCGAGCTGGAAGGCCGCGTAGGCCTCGAGATGGAAGCCAACCAACTCGGCCGACACGCTCAAGCCGCCAGCGTGAGCCACGGCCTCGACCAGCCAGCGGCGCTCATCCTCGGTCAGGTCGAATTCAACGGCGGCGCCAGCGATGTCCCAGGCGACATCCTGGCACCCGATCAGGTCGTGGCCGGCGTGGTGGTCCACGGCATCGGTCTTCAGGAGGTGACCATCAGGGGTGACAAGCCACTCCCATCGATGGAGGCGATTGTCGGTGATGATCGGCTGCCGCCGGGGCGCGAGCGCTGATAATCGCGGACGCCAGCGCTCGATCATCGCGGTGCCGGCCCACTCGCCCACCGCCTCGCCGGTGTTGGCCGCCAGCATCCCCAGCAGGGCCGGCAGGGTGGCCCCGCTTCGCCCGTCCGCCGGGAAGCTGCGGACGCGGAAACCCAAATAGGCGGCGAGCCGCGCAAGGGTGGCCCGCCGATCGAACTCAACGACCGACAACGGGACGCACTCGCTACGCCAGGGCTCGGCGACGAAGCCGTGCCGCCATGCCGAGGGCGGGACCGCGAACCCCGCGTCGCCGAGCCTTTGCTGCATAGCCAAGGCCCGCAGCCCATGATCGCCGAGCCCCGTGAACTTCAGCAGGAAACGCCCGTTCTCCGCCCGCAAAAGGAACTTGCGTCGTTCGGCGAACCCATCGGCTGGGGGGACGGCTTTCCCGCCAAATGAATGGTGCTGGCGCCAGCGGCCGCCGGCGATGTCCTCCAAGGGGGCGAGGGCCGGCCCGGTCAGGTCCTCGAACCAGTCGTCGAGGCGATGGGCGGGGTGATCGGGACGAAGGAGGAGGTCCTCGAAGCTCACGACGTGGCGGCGGGCCGTCCGCCATCGGTCCCGATGCCGGGCGGCGGCCTGGGATCCGGGCTCGTTGCTGTGGCTGGGAAAGAACACGATGCGCGGGCGCTCGACCCCGTCTCGCTCGAGCCGGTCCGCCACGGCGCCGAATGAGCTGCCCGACAAGCCTGGCCCTTCGTCCACGACGGCGATGTCGCCCTGCGGGAGATCGCCGTCGGGCCAGATCGGGTCGTCCCCGAGTGTGCGATCGAAGGGATGGCCGACGGGCCGCACCGTGACCGGCAAGGCCGCTCCGACGCTTGCGGCCACCATGGCGGCGAGCGTGGTCCCGATGCTGCGAATGCCGACAACACGAGGGCCGCCCCGTCCGCCGCCCCAGAGCCGTCCGGCCCGCCAGTAGGCTTCGGGGTAGAGGGCGTAATGCGCGAAGCCTTCGGGCAGGCGCAGCGTCAGGGTCGCCTCGGGATCGAGGCCGATCTGGCCAGGGTCCACCGTGGGGATCGCGACACCGGACGGAAAGCCGTCGTCCCAGGATCGGCCGACCGCCAAGGCAAGTCGCGCCGTCATCCCCATCAGCGCCCGCTCGGCCGCGCCCGCGTCGATACCACCGAGACAGGGGTCGTCTGCGACCGCCTGGGCCATCTGCCCGGCCATGATCAGGGCTGCCACGAGGTGGGCGTGACCTGCGATACCGGTCGGGGCGCTTCGAACGACCTCTGTCAAACGTGTCAACCCTTGCTGGATCGACAGTTGAACCGTGTGATCACCGTAAACCAGCATTGCGAGGATCGACGGCCCTTCAAACTGCTTATTTTGCCGGCATCTTCGGGTCCAGCTGCAAAAAAATCAGAGCTTCGGCTGAATTCCTGCACCAAACGGCTTGTGTTTCGCCGTTTTCCGGTCAAATTACCGCGATGGGCCTGGGCTAAAAAAAAAGGACCGCCAAAGCGATCCGAAGTCTAGGGAGGAAACGCCCAAGAAGGGCACACGGCGAAGCTCGTCGCGCCAACTGACAATGCGCCTTCGTGGCGTTAAAGCAAGATCCAATTGGCGGTCTGGCTCAATTGGTCGTGATTGTGATGTTTGTATCACGCCTGTTGATATGAGGCGGCCGCCGATGGGCCGATGTCGTCAACAGGGAAGGCCGATGAATAATCCCCCTTGTCCGTCATCAGACGTTTGCAAAAGCCGGCACATGCCGTAAGTACCTTTTGGTTGCGCGGGTCGTCGCGCACCCTGTCGCTGGTCCATGAAAGTCATGGGCTCGCTTGGTGAACATTGCAGCCGCTTCGCCCCAGGCGGATGCGCCCGTGGGATATGGTGATTTGGGACATCGGAAGCTGCGGTGTGGAATTGTCGGCGTCGGCAATTGTGCATCCTCGTTCGTCCAGGGGCTGACTTATTACAAAGCGCCGCCGAGCAATCAGCCCGTCGCCGGCCTGATGCATTCTGCCGTCGGGCCTTACGAGATCCAGGATATCGAGATCGCCTCCGCCTTCGACGTGAGCGCCGCCAAGGTGGGCCGGGAACTGTCGAGCGCCTTGCAGGCCGAGCCCAACAATACCCAGCGTTTCGCGACCGTGCCCGAAAGCGGGATCATCGTTCAGCGCGGCCCGACCTTTGACGGGTTGGGTCGTTACATCCGCGAAACGGTGTCGGAGTCCGAGCAGCCTGCCGTGGATGTCGCGGCGAGCCTGCGCGACAGCAAGACGGACGTGCTCGTCTCCTATCTGCCGGTTGGCTCCCAGCAGGCCGCCGAATATTACGCCGAGCAAGCTTTGGCGGCGGGATGCGCCTTCGTCAATTGCATGCCGGTCTTCATCGCGTCCGACCCGCAATGGGAAAAGCGCTTCGCCGAGAAGGGCCTGCCGATCATCGGCGACGACATCAAGAGCCAGGTCGGGGCGACGATCCTGCATCGGACACTCGTCAACCTGCTCAAGGACAGGGGTGTCCGGCTCGATCGGACCTATCAGCTCAACTTCGGCGGCAACGCCGATTTCCAGAACATGTTGGAGCGGGACCGGCTCGAATCCAAGAAGATTTCCAAGACCCAGGCGGTGACGAGTCAATTCGACGTGCCCCTTGAGCCTGGAAACATCCATGTGGGGCCGAGCGATCACGTGCCGTGGCTGACGGATCGGAAATGGGCTCACATCCGGCTTGAGGGAACGGCCTTCGGCGGGGTGCCGTTGAACATCGAGGTCAAGCAGGAAGTTTGGGATTCACCGAACTCGGCCGGTATCGTGATCGACGCCGTCCGGTGCGCCCGCTTGGCGCTCGACCGCGGGATCGGGGGCGCCCTGATCGGCCCGTCGAGCTATTTCATGAAGTCTCCCCCCCAGCAGTTCACCGACGAGGAAGCGCGCCGCCAAACCGAAGCGTTCATCGCCGGGGTGGCCTGACGTCGGAGAAGGCCATGACGACGATCCACCTGGTTCGGCACGCGGCTCACGGCTTCGTCGACAAAGTGCTGGTCGGCCGCGCTCCGGGCGTTCCGCTCAGCGCCGATGGGGTGCGGCAGGCCGAGCGACTGCGCGACCACCTCGCCGGCTGGCCGATCGCCCGGATCATGTCGAGCCCCATCCAGCGTGCGCAGGAAACCGCGGCCATCCTCGCCGGTCAGCATCGCCTCGCCGTCGAGACGACCGACGACCTGCTGGAAATTGATTGCGGCGAATGGACGGGCCTCGGTTTCGATGATCTGGCGAGCGATCCGCGTTGGGCGGCCTGGAATTCGGAGCGCGCCAGCAACACCATGCCCGGCGGGGAGGATATGGCGGCGGTTCAGCGCCGGGCGGCGCCCCTTCTCGACCAGGTGGCCGCCGCTGACAGCGGCCCGGTCGTCCTCGTCAGCCATTCCGACGTCATCAAGGCGATGGTGGCTTGGCTGATCGGGATGTCGCTCGACCGCCATGACCGTCTCGTCATCGACCCGGCCTCGATCACCACTTTGGAAATGTGGCAACCGGGGGCCGGACGTGTCGTCCGCATGAACGAGATCGCCCCCTCGTGAAGATCGTCATCTTCGGTTTGACCATCTCGTCCTCGTGGGGCAACGGCCATGCCACGCTTTGGCGGGGGCTCGTCAAGGCCCTGGCGCGAGCCGGGCACCATGTCGTGTTCTTCGAGCGCGACGTATCCTATTATGCCGCCAATCGCGACCTGCATGACCTGCCGCAAGGGCGGCTCGTGCTGTATCCGGACTGGGACGCGGTTCGAGCGTCGGCGATGCAGGCGTTGCGCGACGCCGACATCGCCGTGGTGACGTCCTATTGCCCGGACGCGCTCGCGGCTGCCGACCTTGCCGCGGAAGCGCCGCGCGTCCTCCGGGTGTTCTACGACCTCGACACGCCCGTCACCCTGTCGCGCTTGTCGGCCGAGAGCCGCCCCGACTACGTGGGGCCGCGCGGTTTCGCCGACTACGACCTTGTTTTGAGCTATACGGGCGGGACGGCCCTCGACGCGCTGCGGACCCGCCTGGGCGCGCGCCGGGTCGCACCGCTCTACGGCCATGCCGATCCCGAACTGCATCATCCAGTCGCGCGGAACGATCGGTTCGCCGCAGCCCTGTCGTATCTCGGAACCTATGCAGCCGACCGGCAAGCCGCGCTCGAAACCCTGTTCATCGACCCGGCGCGCGATCGGCCCGACGCCCGCTTCCTGATCGGCGGCGCTCAATATCCCACCGAGTTTCCCTGGCAGCCCAACATCTTCTTCGTGCGGCACCTGCCCCCCACGGACCATGCGGCCTTTTTCTCCTCGTGCCGCATGACCCTGAACATCACGCGGGCCGCCATGGCCGCCATGGGGTGGTGCCCGTCGGGTCGCCTCTTCGAGGCCGCGGCCTGCGGCGTCGCGATCCTGACCGATAGTTGGCCCGGGCTCGACGCCTTCTTCGAACCGGGGCGCGAAGTCCTGGTCGCCGGCTCTACCGCCGAGGCGTTGGCGGCCATCGACCTTTCCGACACCGACTTGGCACGGGTCGCAAGGGCCGGGCAGGAGCGGGTGTTCGCCGAACACACCTCCGCCCACCGGGCGGCGGCCTTCGAGCGCGCCGTCGAGGCCGCGCGCGAACCGCTCCCGCAAGCGCAGATCGTGGGAGCCGCCTGACCATGTGGGGCATCGTTCCCGCGGCGGGGCGCGGCACCCGCATTCAGCCTTTGGCGTTCTCCAAGGAACTCCTTCCCGTGGGAAGCCGGCTCGATGGGGGCGTGGAGCGGCCCTGCGCGGTCAGCGAATACCTGCTCGAACGCATGATCCTGGGCGGGGCCGACAAGATCTGCTTGGTGATCTCGCCCGGCAAATCCGACATCCTGGCCTATTTCGGCGGCGGCTTCGCCGAGGCCGCGGTGGCCTATGTGGTGCAGCCGCAGCCGAGCGGGCTCTGCGACGCGATCTTTCGCGCCGCCCCCCTGGTGGCGGCGGACGAGGCCGTCATCGTCGGCCTGCCCGACACGATCTGGTTCCCCGAAACAGGCTTCGCGGCGTTGCCGGCCGACGACCTGTCGTTCCTGCTCTTTCCCGTCGACAATCCGGAGTTCTTCGACGCCGTGGTGTGCGAGCCCGATGGCTCGGTTCGGGAGATCGAAGTGAAGCGAGCCAATCCCGCGACCCCCTGGGTTTGGGGGGCGTTCAAGATGCCGGGGGCGATCTTCCACGCCCTGAACGCGCTGTGGCTTTCCCGTGACCGCGCGGATGAGTATTTCGGAACGCTGGTCAACGCCTATCTGGCGGCCGGCGGGCGGGCCGTCGGCGTCAAGGCCGGGACGTCCTACGTGGACGTTGGAACACTCAACGGCTACCGGGCGGCCCTTGGTCTGCTCAACGGGGCCGGGCCGGGCGGGCCGGGCAGCCGACACACCACCTTGGCGAGTGCGGGCGAATGACATGACGACACGGATGGACGCGGACGAGATCGCCGCCAGGGCCTCGGCCCTCGGGCCCTGGTTCCACAACCTGAACCTCAACGGGGTTTGGACGGCGCCCGACCATTTCCTGGGCGACTACCCGAACGTCAAGTTCAAGGGGTTCGAACATGTCATCCCCGCCGACCTCACGGGGAAAAGCGTGCTCGACATCGGCTGCAACGGCGGCTTCTACGCGCTCGAGATGAAAAGGCGCGGCGCCGAGCGGGTGCTCGGCATCGACTTCGACGAGGATTACCTCGCCCAGGCACGGTTCGCCGCCGCCGTGAGCGGGCTAGACATCGAGTTCCGGCAACTCTCGGTCTACGACGTCGGCGCCCTGGGCGAACAGTTCGACCTCGTGGTGTTCATGGGCGTGCTCTACCATCTGCGCCACCCGCTTCTGGCGCTCGACCTCATCTACGAGAACGTCGCCAAGGATCTCATGCTGTTCCAGTCGCTTCAGCGGGGGTCGGACGAGGTCGAGCCCGTCGTGACGGATTACGATTTTTGGCAGGTCGATCAGTTCGAGCGGCCGGGCTACCCCAAGATGCACTTCATCGAAAACGACTATTCGGGTGATCCGACCAATTGGTGGGCTCCCAACCGCGCCTGCTCGGCCGCCATGCTGCGCTCGTCCGGCTTCGACATCCTGGCCAATCCCGACCCGGAGGTTTTTCTGTGCCGGAAAGCGGGGCGGGGGCCTTTCGTCGAGGCGGCCTATCCGGCCAAGGGAGGTCCGCGATGATCGAAGCGGCGATGATCTGGAACGAGCCCAACAACAAGTCGCATTGGGACCCCGCGATCGACCCTGGCTGGTCGAAGTTCGCCGAGATGACCAAGCTCGCCTGTCAGGCCATCCGGGCGGAGAACGCGTCGCTGCCGCGCGTGCTGGGCGGCATGTCTCCCATCGATCCGACCTTTGTGCAGAACCTCGCCGCCAAGGGCGTGATGGAGCATATCGACGTCGTGGCGGTGCATGGCTTCCCGCTGGACTGGAACCTGTGGCCATTGGCGGACTGGCCGGCCAAGATCGACGAGATCGCGGCCGTGACCGACAAGCCGATCTGGGTCAGCGAGGTCGGCATCTCGACCTTCGGGGCTGAGGAAGTGCAGGACTGGGGGCTCAAGCGCACGGCGGACCTGCTGGTGGGCAAGGTGCCGCGCATCCACTGGTACAGCTTGTACGACCTGCCCCGCGAATGGGAAGCCACGACGCGCCACAAGGAAGCCGAGGGATCGTCCTATTACCGGCACTTCCACATGGGCATCCTGCGCCAGGACGGTTCCCCCAAGATCGCGGCCGACCATTTCGCCGCCGTGACGCCCGACGTCGGCCTTTGCCAATGGTTCCACTTCGAGGATCACCGGCTCGACGAGGCCGTGGATTGGATGAAGCGGCTCGGGGTCACCTACCTGCGGACCGGCCTCAGTTGGGCCGATTCCTTCCGGCCCGACGCCGACCGATGGTTCGACCGCCTGATGGACAAGCTGCGGGACTTCGACCTCACGGTGACCTTCTGCTTCACGCCCGAACATCGGGGCATCGAACCCCACCACACCAGCCCTCCGCAGGTTCCGGAAGAGTTCGCCGATTTCTGCGCCACCATGGTGCGCCGCTATGTGGGGACGGCGTCCGTCAAGCCGGTTCCGACGACGCGTCTTCCAGCGTCTTGCTGAGAACGACGAAATGCAGGTCGTCGCGCAGCGGCAGCCCGAACCGCTCGTCGCCATAGGGAAAGGGTTGCACATCCCCGGTCAGCCGATATCCCTGCCGCCCGTAATAGGCGATCAGGCTTGTCCTGAGATGGATCACCGTCATGGTGATCCGCGTGGCGCCGCGCTCCCGCGCCCATCCCTCGCCCGCCCGCAGCAGGGCTCGACCAAGCCCGGCGGCCTGACGCGCCGGATCAACCGTCAGCATGCCGAGATACCAATTGCGGTCGTCCGACGGCTCAACCAGCACGCAGCCGACCGGGCGCCCCTCAGCTTCGGTCGCGGCAAGGATCGTTGCGCCTCCGGCCATCGCGGTCCGCAGGCTCGCTGCGTCGGTGCGTTGCCCGGCCATCAGGCCGGCTTCGTGGGTCCAGCCCGCCTGCGCGGCCTCGCCCCTGTAGGCCGAATTGACCAGGGCTACGAGGCCGTCGACGTCGGTGGGCAGCGCGGGCGCGATGATCATAGCGGGATGATTGTGGGATCGGCGCGGGAGCGTCAAGATGGGGCTGGGCGGAGCCCGCGCCGAGTTGTCGGGCCTGCTTGGCCGAGTGATGTCGGCCACGCGAGTGAGGCGATCCCTTGACGTTTTCCCTCCGATCCCTGGTGGCGGGCGCGGCAGGCGCGACGGGTGGCGTCGTCGCCGTGCTGGCGCACCCCGACGACGAGGTGCTAGGTTGCGGCGTCCTGCTGTCGCGGCTTGAGCGACCGACCGTCGTCCACGTGACCGACGGATCGCCCCGGGATGGCGCGGACGCGGCCCGGCTTGGGTTCGCCTCGCCTCGGGAATATGCACGCGTCCGTCGGCGGGAACTCGAAGCCGCCATGGCGTTGGCGGGTATCCCGCCGGGCCAACTCGTCGATCTGGGCATCGCCGACCAGGGGGCGGCTTGGAGCCTCGAGGAGGTCACCCGGCGATTGGTGCCGCTTTTGCGGGGGCGGCCGGTGGTGCTCACCCATGCCTATGAGGGCGGTCACCCCGACCACGATGCCACTTGCTTTGCCGTTCACCGCGCTGTCCGCCTGCTCGGGCCGGACGCGCCGACCATCGTCGACATGCCGTTCTACCGCGCGGGCGCGACGGACTGGATCAGGCAAGCCTTTGCGCCGTCCGGGGGAGCCGGGGACGTGGTCGCCCTGCAGGCAACCGATGACGAGCGACGCATGCGGCGCCACATGGTTGCGGCCCACGCCACCCAGGCGGGCGTCCTGGCGGGGTTCACCGGCGAGGAGCAGTTCCGCCTTGCGCCGCCTTACGATTTCGGCGCCCTGCCCAACAATGGCGTGCTGCTTTACGAGCGGTACGGTTGGGGTCTCTCGGCCGCCGATTGGCTGGACCAGGTGCGGCGCGCCGATGCCGCCCTCGCGAACGATGGGTCGTCGCGGTGAGCTTGACGATCCTGTCCGTCGCTTACCCCCTCGCGGAAGTTTCGCCCGACAGCACGGGAGGCTCGGAGCAGATTTTGGCGACCCTCGACGGCGCCCTGCACAAGGCCGGCCATCGATCCATCGTGATCGCCCCGCAGGGCTCGAAAGTGGCGGGCGAACTCCACCCCATCCCGAAGCAGCAGGGCGTGCTGGACGATGCCGCCAAGGCCCGGGCGGGAAACGCCGCCGCGAAGGCCATCGCCTCGGTCCTGGCGAGCCAGGCGGTCGATCTCGTTCACCTGCACGGAATCGATTTTCCGACCTACATGCCCGAACCGGGCGTGCCGGTGCTCGTCACCCTCCACCTGCCGCCCGACTGGTATCCGCCCGAAGCCCTGTGCCCGACCCGGGCGAATACCTGGTTCAACTGCGTGTCCGACAGCCAGCAATCGGCCTGCCCGCCGGACGCGACCCTGGTTTCCCCAATTCCCAACGGGGTCCCGGTCGAGCGCCTCGCTGCCCGCCATGCCAAGCGGAACGTCGCCCTGTTCCTCGGCCGTATCTGCCCGGAGAAGGGCGTGCACCTTGCCGTGGAGGCCGCCAAGCGCGCCGGTGTGCCGCTGCTGATCGCGGGTGAGGTTTACCGCTACGCGGCGCACCAGAGCTACTTCGACACGGAGGTCGCGCCCCGCCTCGACGGCTCGCGCCGCTTCATCGGGCCGATCGGCCTGGCGCGGAAACGGCGGCTGTTGACCGCGGCGCGGTGCCTGCTGGTTCCCTCGCTGGCCGCCGAAACATCGTCCCTCGTGGCGCGCGAGGCGGCCGCATGCGGCACGGCCGTCGTGGCTTTCCCGAACGGGGCCTTGCGGGACACTGTCGAGCCCGGGCGCACGGGCTTCCTCGTCGACACCGTCGAGGGAATGGCGGAGGCGATCGGCACCTGCAGCACGATCGACCCGGCGGCATGCCGGGCCGTGGCCAGGGCGCGGTTTTCCGAAACCACGATGATCGCCGCTTATCTCGCCCTTTACGCGCGTCTCGCGACCCGGCCCGCGCCATGAGCCTCGCCGCCCACATGATCGTCGACGAGGACGCGCTTCGGGCCATCGAGCCCGAATGGTGGGGATTGTGGCGGGTCTGCCCGGCGGCAACGCCGTTTCAAAGCCCCGCCTGGCTTCTCCCCTGGTGGACTTGCTTTCACCCCGGTCCCTTGCGGGTCGCAACCGTGCGATCGGGCGGGGCGCTGGTGGCCCTTGTGCCGCTTTATCGGGAGGACGGCGCCCACGGTCGACGCCTCCTGCCGCTCGGCATCTCGCTCAGCGACTATCTCGACGTCCTGGTCGCCCCCGCCCAGGCCGACGCCGCCTGGAGGGCCATCGAGGCGCTTTATAACGGGTTCGACCTTCACTGGTCGACGATCGCCTGGGACGACGTGGCGCCCGGGGCGGAGGTCCTCCAACCACGGCATGGTTCTGGTTGGCGCCGTTCGGTGAGCCAGGCCAACGCTTGCCCGGTTCTCGCCCTGCCGGAGCGAGCCGAAAACCTGTCGGGCGCGGTTCCGCCGACCAAGCTCCGCAAACTCCGCATGGCCCGGCGACGGGCCGAGCGCCGGACCATGTCGGTCGAGCCTGCCACCGGGCCAACGCTCGCGGGCTTGCTCGAGGCCTTGTTCCGCCTGCATGGCGACAGGTGGCGAGCCAGGGGGGAAGCCGGTGTGTTGGCCGACGATGATGTTCGTCGGTTTCACAGGCTCGCCGCCCCGCGCCTTCTTGCCGCCGGGCTGCTGCGCTTCATGGCGGTGCGGCTCGATGGCGCGGTCGCGGGTGCCTACTACGGCTTCGCGCATCGCGGGCGCGCTTATGCCTACCTCGGCGGGTTCGACCCCGCCTTTGCGTTCGAGAGTCCCGGCACGCTGTTGATGGGCGAGGCGATCGAGCAGGCGATGGGCGAAGGCGCGCGGGAGTTTCATTTCCTGCGGGGGCAGGAGGGCTACAAATACGAGTGGGGGGCGACCGACCGGCTGAACAGCCGACTCACCGTGGAGCGGGGCGATGGCTGAACGGTCGTCGGCGACATCGCGTGTTTTGGCCGTGATCGAGGAGGGGGTCGCCGCCTCGGTGCCGGCCAACATCGTCCTGATGCGGGGCTTGATCGAGGCGACCACCCCGGCGCACATCGACACGGCGCTGGCGCAAGCGCGCCGACGTTCTCAGGACGCGGGGCCCGGACAGCGCCTCCGCGCCGTCGAGGCCCTGTGGCGATCCCATCCACAGGCGTGGCACCTGATCCACGACGTTCTGGCCACAGCCGACCATGGAACCGGTCAGACCGGGATCGTGGACCAATCTACGTCACGATGGGCCGCGACCTTTGATCGTCTGGCCGAAACCGCACCCGACGCCGGAATGGCGCTTTACGCGCTCGGCGATCCGGACCTCCTCGCCGCCGCCACGGCTGAGATCGTTGATTGGCTCGACCGATACGGCCTGCTGCGGCCAGATCACGACGCTGTCGAGATCGGTTGCGGGAACGGGCGTTTCCTGAAGGCGCTCGCCCCAAAACTCCGCTTCGTGACCGGCCTGGATGTTTCGGCCAAGCTCGTGATGGATGCCCGAGCGCGATGTTCGAGCCTTGAAAACGTCAGGGTCAATCGGACAGCCGGCGAAGATCTCGGCGCGCTCGCCACGGCTTCGGTCGACCTCGTTCTGGCTGTCGACGTATTCCCCTATCTCCACCTCGCCAGCCAAGGCGTCGTCGACGCGCACCTCAGGGATGCCGCGCGCCTTCTCCGGCCGGGCGGCAGCCTGGTGATCCTCAACTATGCCTATGGAGTCGATCCGACGTCCCAGCAGGTTGATCTGGATCGGCGGGCGACAGCGCACGGCCTGCTTGTGAAACGGTTCGCCATGGGAGACTTCACCCTGTGGGACGGCACCAGCCATCATCTTCGGAAGCCCACGCTCGCGGACACTTTCATCGCGAACTAAGGGCGGGCGGAAGCTGCGAACAATCCATCGGCAACGGCACGGCAGGGCGCTTCACCACGCGAATCGGGCTCTTGTCAGGCGGATGCCGTGCCGGCCGGATCGAGGATTGGAAAGACCATCGTGACGCGCGTGCCGTCCTGGTCGGAATCGTAGGTGACGGTGGCGGCCAGCTTGGATGCCATTGCCTTGATGATGGTTCGCCCGATTCCGGCCCGCGGCGACGCGCTCGGCCCCGATCCTCCCACCCCGACGTCCGTCACCGTCAGGCGGCAGTTCGCGTCGTTGGTCCGACGCAGAACCACGTGAATCGGCCCTGGACCGTCCGGGTAGGCATATTTCAGGGCGTTGATGACGAGTTCCGTGCCCACGATGCCGATGGTCACGGCGCGATCGGGATCGAACTCGACCTCGTCGGCGTCGAGTGTGAGTTGCGAGGCCGTTTCCTCCGCGTCGGCGGATTGGCGAATGTCGTCCACCAATCCTCGAAGGTAATGGTGGAGTGCCACGATCTGAACGTCGTCCGACGAGTAGAGCCGTCGATGGACCTGCGCGATGGCGAGGACCCGGCGGTTAGCTTCCCCAAGGGCGACGCGGGTTTCCGGCGTCGAGGACGTTGCCTGCATGTGCAGGAATGCGGCCACGAGTTGAAGGCTGTTGCCCACCCTGTGGTTGACTTCGCGCATCAGGACCTGCCGCTCGGCGGCGAGCGCTTCGAACCAATCCCGCGCCTTCCTGATGTCGCGCTCGGCTTGCGCGTTCCGGCGACGGGACGCCATGGTCATCACGGCGGACCGGATCGCTTCGTCGAGGTGGTCGATGAACTGTTCCTTATCGTCCTTGACCACATAATCTGCGGCACCCGCCTTCAAAGCCGCGATCGCAACTGCGCTTTGATCCGTTGCAGTCAGGTAGATGACGGGCGGTGGGTCGGGTAGATCGCGGATCTGCGTCAGGGCTGCGAAACCGTTCCTGTTGGAAGCGCCCTCGTCAAGAATGACGCAATCCAAGACCGCAGATGCGATCCGCACTAGCCCGCTTTCCAGATCGCCCACAAGGTCAACCTGATAGCCTTTACCCTCCAGGCGGCGACAAAGATCCTTGACGGTATGCGGGTCGTGATCGACCAACAGGATGCTGATCCGACGGAAGTCCATTTTCTTTTTGAAGATGATCCCGTCCAGCCCCGTCGGAGGTGCGCCGTTCGCAATATCAGCCGCGAGGCATGACCTTTCTTGAACCGAACCAGCAATCGGACCCGACGCGGGGCCAAATCGGGTCGATTCATCCGCCGAGTCGTCAACCATGGTCGATAAGATCGTCATGTCGTTTGGACCAGCGTCGTCAATCGTCAACTAGCCATCATAGTTAACTTAAGGTTGGTTTTAAACACCGGCCGGGACCTAACGGTTTCATAGCAGACAACGTGACGCACTTGCCGGGATCGAATTCTACGTTCCGTAGGGTTTGGCCTCGTACGTCAGCGCGCAACCTTCCTTAAACACCGCTTGTAGCCCGTGCGGTTGAAAAGGCTTAACGCTGCCGATCGATCACGGGGTCAGCCGACGCTGGCCGCTGATCGTCAGGAGCTTAATGGTGACGCACAATCTGACTTTCCTGGCCTGGACGCTGGTTCTGGCCCTGGTGCAACTGGGACTCGCGGCGGTGGCCAAGCGGATGCAGGAGCCCGCTGGATGGGCCATGGGTGCGCGCGACCAGGCGCAGCCCTATTCAGGCATGGCGGCCCGCCTGGTCCGGGCTCAGAACAACCTCATGGAAACCTTGCCGGTCTTCGCCACCGCGGTGCTGATCTGCCATTACGCCGGGAAGGAAACCGCCGTCGCCGGCTACGGCGTTCTCACCTATTTTTGGGCGCGCGTGCTCTACTTGCCGATCTACGCGTTCGGCTTTGCCTACGTGCGCACGCTCGTGTGGCTGGTTTCGCTGATCGGGCTTTGCGCCGTGCTTGCCGCTTGTCTGACGCCGGGCATTGGTTAGGCCAACGGTGCGACGCCTTGACAGCCACCGGTGCCGCCCGTACATCAAGCGCGCTGGCTGGCACTCTCAAGGCGAGAGTGCCAAAACGCAGCCTCAAGCTTCGGTACCGTGCGGCGCCTCTTGGCAGGCTCCCGGTCCGCATCGATAGGACACGCAACATGAACTTTCGTCCCTTGCACGACCGCGTGGTCGTGAAACGCCTCGAAGGCGAAGAGAAGACCAAAGGCGGCATCATCATTCCCGACACCGCGAAAGAGAAGCCTCAGGAAGGCGAGATCATCGCCGTCGGCCCCGGTGGCCGTGACGAGAGCGGCAAGCTGACGCCCCTCGACGTCAAGGCCGGTGACAAGGTGCTGTTCGGCAAATGGTCGGGCACCGAAGTCAAGATCGACGGGAAGGACCTCCTCATCATGAAGGAGAGCGACATCATGGGTGTCGTGGGCTGAAGCCCGGTCCGATCATCAATTCTCCAGCATTGAACTTCGGTTCAGGAATCTAAATCATGGCTTCTAAAGACGTACGTTTTTCCTCCGACGCGCGTGACCGCATGCTCCGCGGCGTCGATATCCTCGCCAACGCCGTGAAGGTGACGCTCGGCCCCAAGGGCCGCAACGTCGTGATCGACAAGTCTTTCGGCGCCCCGCGCATCACCAAGGACGGTGTGACGGTTGCCAAGGAAATCGAGCTCGAAGACAAGTTCGAGAACATGGGCGCCCAGATGGTGCGCGAAGTGGCCTCGAAGACCAACGACAAGGCCGGCGACGGCACCACCACGGCGACCGTTCTGGCCCAGGCCATCGTTCGCGAAGGCACCAAATACGTGGCCGCCGGCATGAACCCGATGGACCTCAAGCGCGGCGTCGATCTGGCGGTGACCGAAGCTCTCAAGGACATCGAGGCCCGCTCCAAGAAGATCAACTCGTCGGACGAGGTCGCCCAGGTCGGCACCATTTCGTCGAACGGCGACAAGTCGATCGGCGAGATGATCGCCCAGGCGATGCAAAAGGTCGGCAACGAGGGCGTGATCACGGTTGAAGAGGCCAAGACCTCCGAAACCGAACTCGACGTCGTTGAAGGCATGCAGTTCGACCGGGGCTATCTGTCGCCCTACTTCATCACCAACTCCGAAAAGATGGTGGCCGAACTCGAGGACCCCTACATCCTCATCCACGAGAAGAAGCTGTCGAGCCTCCAGGCCATGTTGCCGGTGCTCGAAGCGGTGGTGCAGACCGGCAAGCCGCTCGTCATCATCGCCGAGGACATCGAAGGCGAGGCGCTTGCCACGCTCGTCGTCAACAAGCTCCGTGGCGGCCTCAAGGTCGCGGCCGTCAAGGCACCGGGCTTCGGCGATCGCCGCAAGGCCATGCTGGAAGACATCGCGATCCTGACCCAGGGTCAGATGATCTCGGAAGAACTCGGCATCAAGCTCGAATCCGTCACCCTGCAGATGCTCGGCCGCGCCAAACGGATCCGCATCGACAAGGAAACCACCACGATCATCGACGGTCATGGCGAAAAGTCCGACATCGACGGCCGGATCTCGCAGATCAAGGCGCAGATCGAGGAAACCACCTCGGATTACGACAAGGAAAAGCTGCAGGAGCGTTTGGCCAAGCTCGCGGGCGGTGTCGCCGTGATCCGCGTCGGCGGTTCGACGGAAGTCGAAGTCAAAGAAAAGAAGGACCGCGTCGACGACGCCCTGAACGCGACCCGCGCGGCCGTTGAAGGCGGCATCGTCCCGGGTGGCGGCGTGGCCCTGCTGCGCGCCAAGGCCGCCGTTGCCAAGCTCAAGAGCGAGATCCCGGACGTTCAGGCCGGCATCAACATCGTGATGAAGGCTCTTGAGGCCCCGATCCGCCAGATCGCCGACAATGCTGGCGTTGAAGGCTCCATCGTGGTTGGCAAGATCGTCGAGAACTCCTCGCAGACGTTCGGCTACAACGCTCAGACCGAAGAATACGTCGACATGATCGAAGCTGGGATCGTCGATCCCGCCAAGGTCGTTCGCACGGCCCTTCAGGACGCGGCTTCGGTCGCCGGCCTGCTCATCACCACCGAGGCGATGGTGGCCGAGACCCCGAAGGACAAGCCCTCCATGCCGATGGGCGGTGGCGGCGGCGGTGGCATGGGCGGCATGGACTTCTAAGAAGTCCTGCAACCGACCACTCGTTCGCGACATTGCAAGCCGGGCTCATGCCCGGCTTGTTCCGTTGGTGGCCGTGTTATGCTGTTGTGGAGATCGGCAAGGGTGACCAACCGGCTTCAGCGATAGCCGCCAGCTTCGGGCAGCGCGAAGCTTTGGCAGCGGAGAACCGTCAACGATGGTCGACAACCCTTTCCTGCCGCTTTCCTTTATCGCCGGGCCGGCGATCCTGACCAATGCGTCGACGGTGCTGCTTAATGGAGCCAGCATCCGCTACAACTTGGCGATCGGCCTTTGGCGTGACTTGCAGTCCGAACTACACGGCCATGACAACGCGACGGCGTCGGCCTATCCCGACCGGCAGCTTGCCCTCGTGCTGGCCAACAAGCGTGTCGTCCACATCGTGCGCGCCTTGAACCTCCTTTATTCCGCCGTGGGTGGTTTTGGCTTCAGCACGCTGACGGGTTTGACGGGCGCGATGCTGGCTGAAAGCGAGGCTTCCACGGCGGTGGGTTTGGCCAAGGCCGCCACGCTGTTATCGGGTGGGTTCGCCCTTGTCTGCCTATTGGTCGCCGCTGCGACATTCACCCTCGAAAGCCGCTGCACCATAGGCCTGCTGCGGCTCGGCATGCCCACCTCCAATCGATCCACGTTCCTGTCCGCCGCCGGGGAGGGTGGTTGATCGACGCTTCGAGTCCGCTTCAGATCCTTGGTGGCAGCACGAACCCGACCTGCTCCGGCGTCATGACCAGGAGGGCACCCGGCGCGAGGTCATCGGGGAGCGACAGGCTGCCGATCCGGTTGCGGTGGAGGGTCTCGACATGGTTGCCGACGGCGGCAAACATCCGGCGCACCTGATGGTAGCGCCCCTCGGTGACCGTCAGGTTCGCCTCGGTCGGGGAGGTCACCTCCAGGGTGGCGGGGCGAAGCGGCGTGGCTTCGTTGTCGAGCAGCAGCGTTCCGGCCGCGAAAACGGCGGCTTCGTTACCCCGAAGCGGCCGCGCCAGCGTCACGCGATACCGCTTCGGAACGGCGGCTTTCGGCGCGATGATCCGGTGCAGCAGGGCGCCATCGTCCGTCAATAGCAGCAAGCCGGACGTGTCCTTGTCGAGGCGTCCGACGCTCGACACGGCGGGCTCGCGCGCTCGCCAGCGCGGCGGTAGCAGTTCGTACACCAGCCGCCCCGCTTCCTTGTGGGAGCATGTGACCCCGCGCGGTTTGTTCAATAGGGCGACAAAGCCGGGCAGGGGATCGAGGGCCTCGGTTCCCACCGTCATCCGGGCGCGTAGGTCCGGCGTGATGGCGAGCCGCATCTCCGGATCATCGATCAAGGCTCCGTCGAGCCGCACGTCGCCGCCTCGGACGAGACCTTTGACCTCGCGCCGTGAGCCGTAACCGAGGTTGCCGAGCAGCCGATCGAGCCGCATCGTCGGAGCCCTGTTCATTTCTGGGCCGATATCACCTTGTAGCCGGCCGCGTCGGCGACGGGCTGCACGGTGCGGAACAGGGGTTTCAGCACTCCCTCGTAGGGCAGGTGCCGGTTGGCCGTGAGCCAGCAGCGGCCGCCGGGCCGCAGCGCCTGCGCGGCCCGCTCGATGAAGCCTTGCCCCAGCGAGCGGTCCTCGGTCCCGCCATCGTGAAACGGGGGGTTCATCACCACGAAATCAAGCCCGGTCAGCCCGGCGCCATCCCGCCGCACGTCGCCCCATCGAAACACCGCGCGCGGGTCCTCGACGTTGCGACGCGTCGCCTCCACGGCACGGCGATCGACGTCTATGAGGGTGATCTCGCTCACCTTGGGCGAGGCGAGCACGGCCCGGGCCAACACGCCGATGCCGCAGCCGAGGTCCGCCCCCCGACCGGCGAGGCCCGGCAGGTGGTGCGTCAGCAGGGCGCTACCCGGGTCGAGACGGTCCCAGGAGAAGACGCCCGGCCGCGACCACGCCCCGATCGCTTCGATCCAGCGCGACGCGCCCATCGCAATCGCCTCCTCGATGCCCGTCAGGGCAGCAGGCCGGATGCCGGTGCAGACGCGGTGGTGACGACGTCCCACCTCGTCGAAACCGCAGCCGAACGCTCGCAGGTCCGCCCCGAGACGCGAGCCGCCCTTGTCCTTGGGGGCGAGCATCGTGTACGGCGCGCCGGGACGCAACGCCCGCAAGGCCAGCGCCAGCACGGCGCGTCGTTCCACCGTGGCGGCGGGCGCCAGCACCGTGATGGTGTCGAGCGATGCGGGCTCCTGCTCGTCGAGCGAGACCGAACCCGGAACAAGGGGTGAAAACTGCCGGCTCTTGGCAGGAATGGCCAGCACGTCTTCCGTGATGCGGCCGTAGATGTTGGAAACCGCGACGTCGTTCAAGAAACCCCCATCCATCCGATGTTCGATCCGGCCACGCTCCAATCACCGGCCGGACCAGGAAGGTGGTTCCCTCCGAACCGCGTTGGCCTTACATCCGGCTAGCCAGATCCTGGTTCCGGCGCCGGAGATCGCCTGCACCATCCACTATCGAGCGTCGACGAACGGCGCAATCGGAGACGAACCATTGCCGGAACCGCGACGCCAGCGCGCCGAAGGACATGCAACTTCATCCGATGCCGAGCCGGCCATCCGCCATCTCCGTTTTCCGGTCGGACCCTCGCTGGCTGTCGGACACCGCCTGCCCTGGATCGCGGTCGCCCCCTACTCGCCCTATTTCATCACGGAGGATGGTTCGCCGTGGCACCCGATCGGGCAGAACGACTCAATTTCCTGGGTCGAGCTCGACCCGCTGTTCCGCCGGCGCGACCACGCGGCCGTCGATCGGCATTTCACGTGGTTGGCCAGCCAGGGGGTGACCTGCCTGCGGCTGATGCTGGAATACGCGCAGGTTCGCCACCGCTACATCGAGAAGCCTGCCGGCCGTTTTCCGCCCCACATGGTCCGGCTGTGGGACGACCTGTTCGCGCTCTGCGAAAAGCACGGCCTGCGAATTTTGCTGACGCCGTTCGATACCTTCTGGATGTGGCTGCATTTCCGCCACCACCCCTATAACCGGGCCAATGGTGGGACCCTCGCCCATCCCTCCCAGGCGCTGCTTTGCGCCGAAACGCGAGGCGCCATCAAGGCGCGGCTGAGCTTCGCGGTCGAGCGTTGGGGCGGCAGCGGCGCGCTGTTCGCTTGGGATTTGTGGAACGAGATTCATCCAGCCCAGGGCGGTGACAGTGCCGAGCCGTTTCCCGAATTCATTGCCGACCTCAGCGCTCATGTTCGCGATTTGGAACTCCGCCTATTTGGCCGCAGCCATCCACAGACCGTGTCGCTGTTCGGTCCCGAGCTGCGCTGGCGCTCCCACATGAAGATGGAAGAGGCAATCTTCCGCCATCCCGCGCTCGATTTCGCCAACCTGCATGTTTATCAGCACGGCACGATCGACGATCCCGCCGACACGGTCGCGCCCGCGGTCGACATGGGACGCATCGTCAGGCAGTGCCTCGGGGAAATCGCCGACGGGCGCCCCTTCTTCGACAGCGAGCACGGCCCGATCCACACCTACAAGGATCGCAAGAAGACCCTGCCGGCGGTCTTCGACGACGATTACTTCCGCCACATGCAATGGGCCCACTTGGCTTCGGGCGGTGCCGGCGGGGGCATGCGCTGGCCCAATCGGAACCCTCACGTGCTGACGGCGGGGATGCGGGCCGCCCAGCGCGCGCTTTCCGGGTTCATGCCGCTGATCGATTGGCTGGCTTTTGATCGGCGCAACGTGAGCGAGGAAATGGTGATCGACGACGAGGCGGGCCGCCCCGTGAAGCCGAAACGGCTGGCGCGCTTTGCTTGCGCGTCGACCGACCAGGCGGTGGTGTACCTGCTTCGGCGTGATTCGATCGTGGCGGGGCGGCTCGACCCGAAGGCGGAGGCCGTGTCCGGCACCATGGTGCTGCCCTATCTTCGCCCGGGGTCCTACGCGGTGACGGGATGGGACACCGTCACCGGCCGAGCCTCGCCGCCGCTTCGGGCCGAGATCACCGGGGCGTTGCGCCGATTGCCGGTACCGCCGTTCATTGCCGATCTGGCGGTGGCGGTTCGGCGGCTGTGATCCTCGCCACCGTGTCCTCGCTTGGAGACCGTCCCGTCAAACGTGTCACCAAGCGCCAGCAGGCCAGAATCACGAGCCAGGTCAGCAGACCGGCGAAGATCGTGTCGGACAGGAAATGTCCGCCGAACGCCATGCGCAGCAGGCTGGCGGCGATGCCGAACAGAACCGCGGCCGCCACGGCGAACGGCCGCCAGGGCAGGGGCGCGAGGAGGGCGGGCGCCACCGTCCAGAAAGCCGACGCGCTTTCGCCCGAAACGAAGGAGCAGTTGCGCCGGCACGCCCCATCGAAACGGAAGTAGGGCTGGAAGGCGTCCTGGCCGCCGAATTCCATCACCTGGTAGGGGCGGGGACGGTGTGAATGGTTTTTCAGAACGGTGTTCACCAGAAGCCCGGGCCCGATGGCGATGCTGACTACCATCATGCCTAAGCCGGCGGCCGTCGGGGCGGGCAGGGGCCATTTGGCGAAGTGCCGGCCGAGGTAAAGCATAACGCCGATCCCGAGAACGACGAACGGTGCCCAGTAAAACAGTCGTCGAGCCACAATGCCCGTCGCGTTCTGTCCCACGAAGGTGTTGCCACCTCGAAAAAAAAGCCTGGCGAAGTCGAGATCGATGTCCGGCACGGCCATGAAAACGATGGCCGTGAGCACCAACGCGGCAAGACTAGAGGCGATGAGGCGGGTCGAGCCCAAGGCGTCGGGTTGCACCTGCCGGTCTTTACGACCGAAGGCCCCGGTCCGGCTCGATGATCTTTCGAATTTCGCTCAACCGTTCAAGCCGCCAACAGTCGCTGGACCTCGGTAACAAGGTCCTTGAGGTGAAAGGGTTTGGAAAGGATCTTGGCTTCCTTCGGGGCATTGTTGTCCGGATTCAATGCCACGGCGGCAAAGCCGGTGATGAACATGACCTTGATGTCGGGATCGAGTTCGGTCGCCCGGCGGGCAAGTTCGATCCCATCCATCTCGGGCATCACGATATCGGTCAACAGGAGTTCGAATGGTTCTTCGCGTAGGCGGTTATAGGCCGAAAGCCCGTTGTCGAACGATGAAACGTCGTAGCCGGCGTTCTGCAGGGCTTTTACGAGAAAGCGCCGCATGTCGTTGTCGTCCTCGGCCAGGAGGATTTTCGTCGTCGAGGCGTCGGTGCTGTCCATCGCGCTTTCCTTGGCTTGCGGTCAACATAACGCCGCCCATAGCTGAACAACCCGTTAATATATTCAGCTCGCTCTTAGTTTGTGGCCGGCCTGTGGCAGTCCCGCCTGTCTTGAGGTCTATCCCTGGCTAGTCTGCGTCCGAATGCGGGGCTCAGCTTAAAATTGACCGCCGAACCGGCCGTATTGTTTGCAGGCTTTGCCAGCGAGCCTTTATTGGATGCGGATCCGACCACGACGCGACGGCAGGCTACAAGCTAACCGAAGCTCCCTACGTCCTCCTGCCTACAGGACTCAAGTAGCCTAAATTTTCCTTGATGTCTGGGCTTGACGTGTTCCTCTGGTCTCCCTTATATCGTGTTCATCGACGGCGGGCA
>CALMOK010000046.1 GCA_937871825.1 uncultured Alphaproteobacteria bacterium | reverse complement strand
GCTGCCGCCCACAACACCTTCAACATCGAACGCCACCTCATCTCCCGTAAAATCCTGAAGCCGTTCCGGGCTGCGGCCCTGGAGCGATGGCGTGAAGCCGTTGCGCTTTGAGCCTGAATCGGCATGGGTCTGTTCTTGCCACGACTGCGGGAGGGTAACATGACAATGCCGTAGTGAGGTGTCGCTAAGTCATTAACTCCGTTTTAAATTGGGCTGGAAGGGTCGAGTACCTCCTACGCTACCGTCCGTTTCGCCTCTTGGCTTTGGGCACAATCGTAGAACCGGTAAGGTCGGGCCAAGCGGCAGACCGATCCACGGCATCGGACCGGGCGACAGCTGCCATGAGCGCCCCGATGTCGATCCCCACGGCGAGCTTATCGATACCTTCCTTTAGGGTATCCATCTTTCGGCCGTGATCGTAGTCGCCCAGCACGGAGTGGCGCCGCCCACTTTCGTGACCGACGATTGCCTCAATATGCGCCGGTGGAACGCCGGCATCGAGCAAGCCGGTCACAACCGCGTGCCGCCAAGCGTGGAAGTCGAGCGCCGGGTCCGTGACCCCACAGGCAGTGCAGAAGTGCCCATACCATTGGCCGAATGGGCCTGCGTGTCTCGCCATCTGACTGTAGGAGACAGCCTCCGGGAACAGCGCCGCTTCAGGATCGCGGCCGATGACCCGGGCTTCAAGGAAACCGAGTGCTATAAGGTTTTGGTGCAGCGGGACATCCCGAGGGGAGCCAACGTCTTTCAGCAAAGGAGCGAGTTCGTCGTTGTCCCAGTTGAAGAACCAAATATCAGATGTGGTCCTCTGGACGTGCTTGACCTTCAATATTGCCGGTTCTTCGCGGCGGCAGCCATGGCTGGCTGCTATCAGTGGCATCCAGTAACGATGATCCCGGAAAACCAGCGGTCCGACATCCTTCCAGTTCCTTTTCGAAACGCAGCCCTGGTACTTCGGAGCCGAGAAGAGCTTCGTTCTGTCGCCCTGCTGGTAGCAGGCGCGTGTGGCGTCCGCACCACGGTTCGCATTCCTCCTTTTGAGGATCTTGACGAATTCGCCTGAGCAGATGGACCTCGTTCCTATTGGCAGCGCGCCACCCTTCTCCGCGCACCACTTGAAGAACTCGTTCAGCGTCGAGTTGTGACTGTTCCACGTCTTGGCGGTGACCCGATCGATCACCATTCCTTCGGTAGATTTGATCAGCTTCTCGACGCCTTCGTTCTCGTAGATCCGGCGGAACTCCTTGTTGTGGTAGTACTTGGAAGGGAGCTTCGATAGCGCCTGATGAAACAACGAGGCGTCCTCAGCCGTGTACATGCGGGGCGGCAGATCGCCCCGAAGCTGGATCCAGAGCCTTAGCGTCGTATTCGATGAGATCGCCTCGTTGGGCTTCCACTCTTTCATTGTTACCTTGTTGTCACAGAACGGCTGCCACAAGGCCGAAACCGTTTTGCCGGCGTTGCGGTGGTGCGGACCCGGGGCGGCCGCCTCGGGTCGTGGCGATGCCGATGCGCTCCCATTTTCGCAAACGGCGAGGTTCAAACGGACCAGGGTGTCCGCAACGTTCTCACCAACCTTGGCGGCGCGTAGCGCCTCGTGATCCGCGGCGCTCACATCATATTCATCGGGGTGACGCAGGGGCGATACGCCCGTTTCTGGGCGGTGTTGGCCGAGTTCGGCGAACGTGTCGGAGGCGTCCCGCATCTCGTTCCGCAATGTCCGCATAAGCGAACGGCTCAGCCGGCGTTCCTCCAGGGAACCCGGGACCAGGGTTTTTCCTAGTATGGCCCGGGCGCCGGACCTGGACGCCTCGGCCATGCTGTCCATCTTTCCGCGCGACAGGGTCTGGTCGAGCAGCGCCGTCGCGCCGGACAGCTTGGCCGAAACCTGGATGGCCTCGTCGCACCAGTCTTTGGCGATGCCGGGACGGACATCGGCGATCGCGAGGTCGATCTGATCCTTGAAGTCCGAAAAGCATGCATTCACGACCCGCGCGATTTGCACGCCCGTCAGACCCGTTTCGCGGCGAATGAACATGAACGCCATCTCCGTCTGCGACCAGAGGTGATGGGTCATCCGCCGGGCCTCGCCCGGCGTCGCGCGGCCGAGCGATCTGACGATCTCGCCGCACCCGAATCGGTCGCGCAAATCAGTAGGAATTTTACGACGGAATAGGACGGTTGCGCCACGGCGGCGCTGATGCGGAAACGGCATGATGCACGGCCCCGCGTCATGTGCTGGTGGACCATGCCGGTGGACCTATGACGCCCTCAGTCAAACGGCACGGTGAGATCCGTGGCCAGGCTCAGAGGGAAGAAGTGCGATTCTGGCCTGAATTGGCTGGGGGACCTGGATTCGAACCAAGATTGACGGAGTCAGAGTCCGCTGTTCTACCGTTGAACTATCCCCCACCAGGGCCGAGAAAGACCCGTGCGTGCGGTGCCTGACCGCACGGGTCCATGGACGACGTGCGGGCTGATACCATTGCGTTTGGCTTCTATGCCGAATGGCGGCCGATTGGCAATCCCTGCCGGACGTCGGCCTCTCCGAACCCGACAAAATCGTCGCGCTGGAACCATCACGGCGGGGCACGTGTATGCCTTCGGGCTTGCGGGCGCGCGGCAGGCCGGGAGAGCCAACAATGAAACCCGACCAGGTCGCCTATCCGCCCCTCGACGTGTTGAAGCCGGTCGCCGACGATATCTGGATCGTCGACAGCGGTCCGATCCGGGCAGGGGGCGTGCCGCTTCCCATTCGCATGACGGTGATCCGGCTGCCGACGGGCGGGCTGATGCTGCTGTCCCCGACCGGGTTCGGCTTCACGCTGAAGGCGCAACTCGAGGAGCTTGGGCCGGTGGAGCACCTCGTCGCCCCCAACAGCGTCCATTGGACCTTCGTCAAGGCGTGGCAGACCCACCTACCCAACGCAGTGACCTGGGCGGCGCCCGGGTTGCGGAAACGCGGCCCGGTGCGGGAGGCGGGCGTCAACCTCGACCGTGACCTTGGCGCGGCCGCCCCGGCCGCCTGGGCGCACGTCGTCGAGCAGGTGGTCATCCCCGGCGCGGGCGGTTTCGCCGAAGTGGCGTTCTTTCACAAGCCCAGCCGGACCCTGGTGCTGACCGACCTCGTCCAAAATCTTGAAACCGAAAAGCTGCCGATGGTGATGCGCCCGTTCATCCGGCTCGCGGGCTCGGCGGCGCCCCTTGGAGGGACGCCCATCTATCTGCGGGCGGTGGTCAAGCTCAAGGGGCGCGAAGCCAAGGCCGCCGCCGGTCGGCTCGTCGCGTTCGAGCCCCAACGCGTCGTGTTCACGCACGGGCGGTGGTTCGAGCGCGACGGGGCGGCGCAACTGCGACGCGCGCTCGCCTGGATGCTTGGCTGAGAAACCCGCTTGAGCTGGCGGCAGGAACCATAATCCCGGCCTCAGCCGACCTGTCCCACGATGCCCCGCCCATCGCGAGCCGCCCATCGGCCGCCGGTCCGTTCACCTTTTCCCCCAATTTTACCGGCCCTTAATCCGCCCGCATTACCGTCGACATCGACCGTTCATCGAGGCTTGGAACCCGACCATGCGGAACGGCCGATACAGGGGAAGGGGCGGCGATGCCGACGACCAGGACGGCCGCCGCGAACCCCGCCTCGAGCCGATCCCCGCGCGGGGCCGGCCCGACGCGTTGCGGATGTCGGACGACGACAGGACGCTCGCCGCCTCACCGCAGCCCAAGAGCCGGGCGCGCGCCGAGCCCCGCTTCTCGCCCGCAGTGTCCGTCGCGCCGGTTGAGCCGGTGAGCGGGCGCAAGCGTCAAAGATCGTCCGGGGCCGCGCGGGGAGGCTGGCCCAACCGCAAGCGACGCTCGCCGCTGGTCCGCCTGATGTCCTGGTGCCTGATCGTTTGCATCTGGGGCTGCGTGGGGCTTGCAGGGGTTCTCGCATTCTACGCGCGCGAACTGCCCCCGATCGACCAGCTCGCCGTGCCGAAACGGCCGCCCAACATCGCGATCCTGGGCGAGGACGGCAGCGTGATGGCGAACCGCGGGGACACGGGCGGGGCCGCGGTGCGGCTCGGCGATCTGCCGCCCTACCTGCCGAAGGCCTTTGTGGCGATCGAGGACCGGCGGTTCTATTCCCATTTCGGCATCGACCCGTTCGGCATCGCCCGGGCGGCCGTGCGCAACATGGCCGGCGGTGGCGGCGGCATGCAGGGTGGATCGACCCTGACCCAGCAGCTCGCCAAGAACCTGTTCCTCACCCAGGAGCGCACGCTTTCGCGCAAGATCCAGGAAGCCGTCCTGGCACTCTGGCTGGAGCACCGATATTCCAAGAACCAGATCCTCGAGCTTTATCTCAACCGGGTTTACTTCGGCGCGGGCGCCTACGGGGTGTAAGCCGCCGCGCAGAAATACTTCGGCAAAAGTGCCAAAAGCGTCACCCTGGCGGAAGCCGCCGTGCTGGCCGGACTGATGAAGGCTCCCACCAAGCTCGCCCCCAACCGCAACCCCGCCGGGGCGACCGAACGCGCCGCGCAGGTGATCGCCGCGATGGCCGACGAGCGGATGATCCCGGACGCCGCCGCCAAGGCGGCGCTGGCCAACCCCGCCATGGCGGTGAAGGAGCGCGGCGGAGGCGCCATCAACTACGCGGCCGATTACGTGATGGACATGCTCGACGAAACCATCGGGGCGATCGAGGGGGACATCGTCGTCACCACCACGATCAGCCCCTCTCTGGAATCCGCGGGCGACCGGGCTTTGAACGAGGAACTCGCCGCCAAGGGCGGAAAGTACGGCGTCTCGGAAGGCGCCCTGGTGGCGCTCGACCCAAGCGGCGCCATCAAGGCGCTGATCGGCGGCCGCAGCTACGCCGACAGCCAGTTCAACCGCGCGGTGTCGGCCAAGCGGCAGCCGGGCTCGGCCTTCAAGCCCTTCGTCTCCTTGGCGGCGCTCGAAAAGGGGCTGACGCCCGATACCTTGCGGGACGACGCGCCGATCAACGTCAAGGGCTGGCAGCCCGAGAATTACAGCCACGACTATCTTGGCCCCGTGACGCTCACCAAGGCTTTGTCGATGTCGCTCAACACGGTGGCGGTGCGGCTGGGGATCGAGGTCGGGCCAAAAGCCGTGGTGCGGGCGGCGCGCCGGCTCGGCATCACCTCCGACCTGCAGCCGAACGCCTCGATCGCCCTCGGAACATCGGAAGTCTCGCCCCTCGAACTCGCAGCCGCCTACGTGCCGTTCGGCAACGGCGGCATGGCGGTGCAGCCGCACATCATCACCCGCGTCAAGACTGCGGCCGGCAAGCTTCTCTACCAGCGCAAGGGCTCCGGCTTCGGCCGGGTGATCGACCTCGCCACCGTGGGGATGATGAACGCCATGATGGCCGAAACCGTGCTTACCGGCACGGCCCGCAAGGCCGACGTACCGGCGGGCTGGCAGGCAGCTGGCAAAACCGGCACCAGCCAGGATTGGCGCGACGCCTGGTTCGTGGGCTACACGGGCGCGCTCGTGGCCGACGTGTGGGTCGGCAACGACGATGGCTCGCCGACCCGCAAGGCTTCCGGCGGCACGCTCCCGCTGGAGATCTGGGGCCGTTTCATGCGAACCGCCCTCAAGGGAGCGACCCCGGTTCCGCTACCGGGCTGGGGCGCCTCGGCCCCCGGCGGGGGCGGGGGCCCCGTGATCGCCGGGCTTCCGCGTGACCCTGCGCCACGTGATCCCGTGATAGGTGGTCCGGCCCCGGCGGGCGTCGCGCCGCCGACGACGCTCGGCCAAGTCATCTCCTCCGCCCTGGCGCCGTCCGCCGCCACGCCCCGGCCGGTCCAACCCAGGGCGGGCGCGCCGATGGTCATCAGCCCGCCCGCGCAGGCCGCGGCCTTCCCCCGCGAAGCGCCCTCCCGCCGCGACCCGGACGCGCTCGTTCCGCCGGCGGACATTCCGTCCCGGCAGGCCAACGACGCGGGCGAGGGGGATCGCGACCTCCTGCAGCGCTTGTTCGGCGGGTGAACTGCCGCTAACCCTCGGGCGAGGGGCCGCCAAGGCTTTGGCGGCGGGACGGGGCGACATGGACGGTGTCGGTAAACTTGCGATCGGCAGCATCGGCGTCGGGCTTGTGGTCCTCGGTCTGAAGTTCGCCGCCTTTTTGCTGACCGGCAGCGTGGCGCTTTATTCGGACGCGCTCGAAAGCATCATCAACGTCGTGACCGCGGTGGCGGCCTTCATGGCGGTGCGCCTGAGCGCCATGCCGCCCGACCAGAACCATCCCTACGGCCACCACAAGGCCGAATACCTGTCGGTCATCCTGGAAGGGGTGTGCATCGTCCTCGCCGCGGTCTCGATCCTGCGGGAAGCCTATCTGGCGCTTGGCGTGCCACGCGCCATCGCGGCGCCCTTCGGCGGCCTGCTGATCAGCTTGGTGGGCACGGTGGCCAACGCCGGTTGGGGCTTTGTCCTGGTGCGGCGAGGCCGGGCCGCCCGGTCACCGGCGCTGGTGGCCGACGGCAAGCACCTCTTTGTCGACGTCTTCACCTCCATCGGGGTGGTGATCGGCGTCGGCCTGGTGGTGCTCACCGGCGTGTCCGCGCTGGACCCGCTCGTGGCAGCCTTCGTCGCCGTCAACATCCTGTGGTCCGGGTGGGGCCTCATGAAGGACAGCATCGCCGGCCTGATGGACGAGGCGGTCCCGCCGGGCGCCCTCAGCCAGATCAGGGTCGTTCTGGCGGCGCATCTCGACGGCACCATCCAGGTCCACGACCTCAAAACGCGGGTCGCCGGCCGGGTGACCTTTATCGAGTTCCACCTCGTGGTCGCCGGGCGGATGACGGTGTCGGACGCCCATGCCATCTGCGACCGGCTCGAAAACGTCCTGCGGCGCGAGATCGAGGGGGCGGTGGTGACGGTTCACGTCGAGCCCGAACACAAGGCCAAGCAGATCGGGGTGGTGACGGCCTGACGCGGCCCATCGAGGGGCGGGCGCGGGCGCAACGGAGTGGGGCGGGTGCGCGTTGGCGCCAAGCAAGGCGAAGCGGGGCGCGAGATGCCCTGCGAAGCCTCAACCCGAAGGATGATCGATCCATGTCGAACAGCGGCTCCCTTTCAACCACGTCCGGGCACACCAACTTGTCGATGGGCGAGCGAAGCTTGTCGGTCGTCGTCGGGCTCGCCCTGGCAGCCGCGGCCGCCCAACCGAGGCCCAACAAGCTTCTGAGCCTTGCCGCCCTGGTCGCCGGCGGCGCCCTGGCCTACCGCGGGGCGACCGGCTATTGCGCCGTCAAGGCCAATTTGGCCTGATCCCGATGGCGCGCCCCTTGGCCTTCGGCGGCTCGCCCTAGCATGGCCATGGCGCGCCGTCCCGCATCCCGGGGTGACGGCTCAACTCCGTTCACTCACCCCGGTCTCCCCATGGATGGTGGTTCCGGGCAGCAAACTGTCGCATGCGCGGCGATCACATCCACCCCGCGCAACGTGGTAGCACCGTCTTTCTTTAGGGCCCTGAGGAGCTGCCCATGGGTCTTGTGCTGTATGCCCTGAAGTACCGCGTGTCCTTCTACGTGCTTGCCGTGCTGGTCATGCTGGGCGGCATCGGCGCCAGCATCGTGGCTCCCAAGGACGTGCTGCCCAACGTCGACATCCCGGTCGTGGTGGTGGTCTGGACCTACAATGGCCTGAACGCCCGCGACATGACGCAGCGGATCACGACGTACAGCGAATTCTCGTTGTCGAACAACGTGAACAACATCAAGAGAATGGAAAGCACCACCCTTCCCGGTACGGCGATCGAGAGGGTGTTCTTCCAGCAGAACGTCAGCATCGACCTCGCCATCACCCAGGTGGTGTCGGCGATGAACTCGATCCGCGCCGCCATGCCGCCCGGGGTTCAGCCGCCGGTCATCATGCGATTTTCGGCTTCCTCGGTCCCTGTTATCCAGCTATCGCTCTCGTCCGCCTCGGAAAGCCAGGCCAAGCTCTACGATTACGGGCAATACCGCATCCGGCAGACGTTGACGCAGGTGCCGGGTTCGACGCTTCCCTCGCCCTACGGAGGCGCACCGCGTCAGGTCATGGTCGACCTCGACCTCCATGCCCTCCAGGCCTATGGACTGACCCCCCAGGACGTGACGAGCGCCATCACGGCGCAGAACATCGTGGTGCCGTCCGGCCTGTCCAAGATCGGTGAGAACCAATATCCCGTGAGGCTGAACGCTTCGCCCGAAGCCATCGCCGACCTCAACCTCGTGCCCGTCAAGCTCGTCAACGGCTCGCCCGTGCTGATGCGCGACGTGGCCAACGTGCGCGACGGGTCGCCGCCGCAACTCAACATCGTCCGCACCAACGGCAGCCACTCGATCCTGACCACCATCTTGAAGAATGGCGAGGCTTCCACGCTGTCGGTGGTCAACACCGTCAAATCCTACCTGCCGCAGATCCGCGCTTCAGCCCCCAAGGACATGAAGATCGAGCCGCTGGCCGACCAGTCGGTCTTCGTGAGCGGCGCCATCGCCGACGTGGTGCGCGAGGCCCTGATCGCCGCCGCGCTGACCGGGATGATGATCCTGCTCTTCCTCGGGTCGTGGCGGTCCACCCTCGTCATCCTGGTGTCGATCCCGCTCGCCATCCTGACGTCGCTGGCCGTGATGACGGCGCTCGGCGAAACCATCAACATCATGACGCTTGGGGGCCTGGCGCTCGCCGTCGGCATCCTGGTCGACGACGCCACCGTGGCGATCGAGAACACCTACCGGCTGATGGAAAACGGCTCGGAGTTTCGCGACGCCGTGGTGGAAGGCGCGTCCGGCATCGCCAAGCCGGCCTTGGTTTCGACCTTGTCGATCTGCGCCGCTTTCGTGTCGGTGCTGTTCCTCACCGACGCGCCGAAATTCCTGTTCACGCCGCAAGCCCTGGCGGTCGTCTTTGCCATGCTGGCGTCCTACTTCATTTCGCGGACGCTGGTGCCGATCCTCATCGACGTGCTGGTGAAGACCGAATACGACCGCAAATACGCGCGCAAGAACGGCAAAACCGACGAAGCGCAGGCCGAAGGGCAGGGGGAGGACGAGCCGAAGCGGCCCGGTGCCGTGCGCCGGTTCGCGCAAGCCTGCCTTCGCGTCGCTCTGGTCCCGTTCAAGCTGCTGGGCCGGTTGCTGGCGCGCCCGGCGAACTGGTGCGGCCGCGTCGCCTCCAT
>CALMOK010000045.1 GCA_937871825.1 uncultured Alphaproteobacteria bacterium | reverse complement strand
GAGGCCGAGCCGGTCGCCCCCAAGCCTCCTGAGCCGCCCAAACCCGTGCCGCCGGTGCCGCCGGTCGTCAAACCAGTGCCGCAGCCACCTTTGCCGCCGCATCCCGACACCGCCAAGCTGCACGACAGAACGCCGCCGCCCAAGCCGAAGCCGGTCGAGCACCCGAAAGTCGACCAGCTCGCCAAGCTGATGGAAGAACAGCCCGCCGATCCCGCGCCAACCAAGACGACACCCACCAAGGTTGCGCCCAGCAAGGCCAAGCCCACTCCCGACGCCAGCGAGGACAGCAAATTCGACCTGACGGACATCACCAAGCTTCTGCTCAGCCATGACGCGCCGGCCCAGCGCGCGTCGCGCGGCCCCGATACCAGCCACCTCGCCTCCCTGGGTTCCCCCACGGCGAGCGCCGCCAAGATGTCCCCTTCCCTTTGGGCGGGGCTCGATGGATTGCTGGAGGACCAGTATCGGCAGTGCTGGAGCTACCTCGGCCTGACGACCGGGCAGAAATACATCCCGCAGGTTCGCGTGGTGTATGGACCGAACGGCGGCCTGCAGGCCGACCCCGTTCTGATCAACCCGCCGTCGGACCCCGCGTTGCAGAACCTCGCCGACAGCGCGCTGCGTGCGGTGAGGCGGTGCAACCCGCTGAAGATCCCCGACCAGTACGCGCCTTATTACGATCTTTGGAAAGGGCGCGTTCTGCGCTTCGACCCCGAGGAAATGGCGGGTTGACGGCGCGGCGCTTCCGGTCGGGTCCGGGTGTCGCGCCCCACGCCGGCCGACGGTCGTCGCTTCCGTTCGACGACGTTCAAACACCAATGCCCAAAGGACCGCACCAATGACAGGGCTTCGCCCCGATCCGATCCGCGCCGGCCTTGCCACCTTGTTGGCGATGTTGGCGGCCCTGCTGGTTTTCGCCTCAGTGCCCGCCCGCGCCGAGGAGCGGTTCCTCGACATCCGGCCCGGTGGGCAGTTCAAGCCCGTCACCATCGCGGTCACCAAATTCGCCAGCGGCGACGCGGACGGCGCCAAGATCACCGGCATCATCACCAACAACTTCAAGCGCTCGGTCTTCCTGACCCCGACCGATCCCGGCTCCTTTCCCGAACAGGACGTCAACCCCGAGGCGCCCCAGATGGCGGCCTGGCAGTCGAGCGGCGCGCAGTTCGTGGTGACGGGCCGGACACGCCGCGAAGGCAGCCAGATCAAGACCGAATTCCGACTTTGGGACGTGTCCAACGGGCAGCAGGTGGCCGGACAGCAATATTCGACCGAGGCCAGCAACTCGCGGCGCGTCGCCCACATCGTGTCCGACGCCATCTTCACCCGGATCACGGGCGAAAAGGGGTTCTTCGACTCACGCGTGGTGTTTGTCGAGGAGACGGGGTCGGCCGCCAGCCGGCGCAAGCGCCTCGCCGTCATGGATCAGGATGGCGGCAACGTGAAATACCTGACCAAGGGCGACAACCTGGTGGTGACGCCGCGCTTCTCGCCGAGTTCGCAGGACGTCGCCTATATGTCGTTCGGCGACTCGGACCCGAAGGTGTCGCTGCTCAACATCGAGACCGGCCAACGCGAGGTGGTGGGCAACTTCCCCGGCATGACCTTCAGCCCACGCTTCTCGCCCGACGGAAGCAAGATCGTCATGTCGCTGTCGGAAGGCGCCACCACCAACATCTACACGCTGGACCTCGCCTCGCGTTCGACCACGCGGCTGACCAACACGGCGGCGATCGACACCTCGCCGTCCTATTCCCCCGATGGATCGCAGATCGTCTTCGAGTCCGATCGCGGCGGCAGCCAGCAAATCTACGTCATGTCCGCCTCGGGCGGCGGCGCCAAGCGCTTGTCCTTCGGCGATGGCCATTACTCGACGCCGGTCTGGTCGCCCAAGGGGGACTACATCGCCTTCACCCGGCAGAAGGGCGGCAGCTTTGGCATCGGCGTGATGAAGCCGGACGGATCGGGCGAGCGCATCCTGACGGAGGGCTTCCACAACGAGGGGCCGACCTGGGCGCCGAACGGGCTCTACCTCATGTTCTTCCGCGATCCGGGCGGCCAGTCGGGCTCGAAGATCTATATGACGGACGTGTTCGGGCGCGGCGAGTTCCCGGTCGCCACCGGCTCGTTCGCTTCCGACCCGTCCTGGGGGCCAATTCTTAATTGAGGCGGGCCGCTTTTTTGGTCGGCCTCTCTCATAGGATTATTACAACCGTGTAATGTCGCGGTAAAACGCCAGCATGGCCTTTATGATCATGCCGGCTCCAGGACAGTCGCCAGACCAGCACCGGAGCCGCCGTGACGGATGGGTGTTGCGGCGATGCTGACCTCCAAACTGAACGACTTGATTAAGCACGGCAGGCTGACCCTCGTCCTGCCGGACGGCTCCAGGCACGATTTCGGCACGGAAGACGGCACCCTTCCCGTCGCCGTCCGCCTGAAGCGCCGTTCCGACATCCTGAAGATCGGCATCAACCCCGACCGCTACCTCGGGGAAGCCTTCATGAACGGCGATCTCGTGATGGAGCGGGGCAGCATCTACGATCTGCTCGTGCTCGCCGGCCGCAACATGGAAGCCTTGCCGCCCACCGCGCCAGGCATGATCCGCACCGCCGGCTACAAGCTTCTCGCGGCCTACCAGCAGCGGAACAACCAGGGGCGGGCGCGCCGCAACGTCGCCCACCATTACGACCTGTCCGACACGCTTTACCGCCTGTTCCTCGACGAGGACCTGCAATATTCCTGCGCGTATTTCGCCGACCCCGGGATGAGCCTGGAGGAGGCCCAGGAGGCCAAGAAGCGGCACATCGCCGCCAAGCTGCTGCTGGCGCCGGGGCAGAAGGTCCTCGACATCGGCTGCGGTTGGGGCGGCATGGCGATCAGCCTCGCCCAGCAGGCCGATGTCAGCGTGCTCGGTGTCACGCTGTCGGAGCAGCAGCTGGCGGTTGCCCGCCAGCGCGCCGAGGCACTCGGGCTGGGAAGCCGCGTCCGCTTCGAATTATGCGACTACCGCACCCTGGGCGGGACCTTCGACCGCATCGTTTCGGTCGGGATGTTCGAACATGTCGGCACGCCGCAATATGGCGACTATTTCGACACGGTGGCGCGGCTCCTGGCGCCCGACGGGGTGGCCCTGGTTCACGCGATCGGCCGCAACAGGGGCATCGCCCGGCCGAATGGCTGGATCGACAAATACATCTTCCCGGGCGGCTACATCCCCGCCTTTTCCGAAGTCATCCTGCCGCTCGAAAACAGCGGGTTGTGGATGACCGACCTCGAAATCCTGCGGCTTCATTACGCTGAAACGCTGCGGCACTGGCGCAAGCGCTTCCTCGCCAGAAAGCATGAGCTAAGTGCGCTATACGACGAGCGGTTCTGCCGGATGTGGGAGTTCTATCTCGCGGCGAGCGAAGCCTCGTTCCGTCACAACGGCTTCATGGTGTTCCAGGCGCAGCTCGCCCACAAGGTCGGCACGGTTCCGCTGACGCGCGACTACATGGTGGCCGACGAGCGATCCTCCTTCGCCCGGACGGCGCACGCCGCCGAGTGAGTGACGTTTCTGCAACGGACGCGCCCGCCCTTCGAACGGCCGTCGCCAGCCGCAATGCGGCCATCAACGGCTCGTTAACCACAGGGCGTGCCGGACGAGGCCGCCAAACCTCTTAAGCGCGCGTCAAGGTTGATGAAAACTTCCCCTTAACCACGACGTGGTTCGTTCGGGTCAGCGTTTAGCGGTCTACCAGGAGTAATCATGTCGTCTCTTTCAGCCCTGCGGGCATTCAAGCTTGCGCTGGTCCTCGCGGCGGGTCTCGCCGTCACGGCCTGTGCCAAGAACAACACCGACGAGGCGGCGCTGGGCGGCTTCGGCGCAACAGGTGCCGGCGGCGGTGCGGGGGGCGCGTCCGTGCCGGGCAGCGCGCAGGACTTCGCCGTCAACGTCGGCGACCGCGTCTTCTTCGAGACCGATCAGACGGACCTGACATCGACCGCGCAGGCGACGCTGGACAAGCAGGCGCGCTGGCTCGCCCAATACCCACGCTATGCCTTCACCGTCGAGGGACACGCGGACGAGCGCGGCACCCGCGAGTTCAATTTCGCCCTCGGGGCGCGGCGGGCCGAGTCGGTGAAGGAATATCTCGCCTCGCGCGGTATCGCGGCTTCGCGCATCAAGACGATCAGCTACGGCAAGGAGCGTCCGGTCGCGGTGTGCAACGACATCTCCTGCTGGTCGCAGAACCGTCGCGCCGTCACCGTGCTCAAGGGCGCCGGCCAGTCCTGATCCGCCAACCATGTCGTTGGACGGACGCGGGCGGCCCCGTTCCGGCGCAACCTTCATGGCTGGTTGCGCCCGCCCGTTTCCTGGCTATAGTGCGCCGCTCCGCAACCCCTTCGCCCTCGGGCGATGGGCGCGCGTGTCGGAGGGGTGGCCGAGCGGTTGAAGGCGCACGCCTGGAAAGTGTGTATACGGGAAACCGTATCGCGGGTTCGAATCCCGCTCCCTCCGCCAGTACCATGGTTCCATCAGGTGTTTCGAACGCGACTTTGAGAGGGCCATGGTGGGTATGTACGTGCGATCCACGGCGTGCGCTCGCGCAGGATCGGCGTCGGTCGTGCTTGCGGAACGGCTGAACCCAACCCGTCCGATAATCCGGTGCGAGCCGGCGTTGTCGCCAAGCCGTCGGAGCGCATTCCGCGGACAACGATCGAGCGACGCTACGTTCGCCTCCAAGCCATCCGGCGACCTGTGGGATGATCTTTCACGCCGTGTCGCGACGCTGCTCGGTTGGCACCTTAAAGGCCGCGCCTGTACGGAATAGGAACCGGAACAACTCGGCCCTGTCCCGGTTGAGGTCCGGTCTCGAAGCCAAGGGCACAGCCATGACCAACGCGCCTGTCCGATACAGTCCAACGGTTGAGATGGTGAAGCCAGACGAAGCGCAAACCATCGAACAACTCTGCGAAACCTTCGACACGATCCTGGAAACCACGGCGGCGGATTATGGCCACGCCGTTCGCTCGGTCCATGCCAAGGCGCATGGCATCCTCGAAGGCACGCTGACCGTCGACGATGGGTTGGCGCCCGAGTTGGCACAGGGGCTGTTCGCCACGCCGGGCCAGCACAAGGTTCTGATGCGCATCTCGACCAACGCGGGCGACATTCTTCCCGATGCGGTTTCCCTCCCGCGCGGCCTCGCCATCAAGGTTCTCGACGTCGAGGGCGAACGCTTGTCCGGCGCCGAAGGCACCACGCAGGATTTCATCATGGTCGACGCCAAGGTCTTCCAGGCCAAGAGCGCCGACAAATTCCTGGGTAGCCTCAAGCTGCTTGCCAAGACCACCGATCGGATCGAAGGCACCAAGACGGCGATGTCGACCGTGCTGCGGGGCGTCAACACCGCCCTCGAAGCCGTTGGAATCGAGAGCACGACGGTGGCTTCCCTGGGCGGGGCTCCCAACGTCGATCCGCTGGGCGAAACCTATTACAGCGTGACGCCTTTCCGCTATGGCGATTTCATCGCCAAATTCTCCGTCGCCCCGGTTGCACCCGGGCTGACGGCATTGACTGGCAAAACCATTGAGGCGTCCGCCCGTCCGGACGCCATCCGGGAGACCGTCCAGGCGGAGATGCGCGGCATCGAGGGCGTTTGGGAGTTCCGCGTCCAGCTTTGCCGAGACCTCGACAAGCAGCCCGTCGAGGACCCCACGGTTGAATGGAAGGAGGACGAAGCGCCCTTCCAGCGCGTGGGTACCATCACGGCTCACCCCCAGGACAGTTGGGACGAGAACCGCGTCGACGCCGTCAACGAGAGGATGCGTTTCGGCATCTGGACCGGGCTCGCGGCTCACCAACCGCTCGGCAACATCAATCGCGCCCGCAACGCGCCCTACCGGCACTCCGCCGATTTCCGCCAGCGTTTCAATGGCTGTCCGATCCACGAACCCGCGCCAGTTGACGTGAGCCGAACCGATTAGGCGGTCCATGGCTCCGTCGACCGCCGACAACCGGCCTGGAAGGTTCAACGTCCGGCGGTTGCGCGCCATGCCGAAGCGGCCATCGGCGAGAAGTGAACGTCGTTTGGCCAGACCCTTGGGAATGGACGGGGCCGAATAGCTCGGTCCCATCGGTGCAAAGGAAACAGTCACGATGAGCGACATCACCCTATGGGGCTTCGACGGCTCCACCTATGTCCGTACCGTCAAGATGCTGCTGGCCGAGAAAGGGGTGGAGAATTTCAAACAGGTACCCTTGAATGTCCTGGCGGGCGAGCCAAAAGCGCCGGATCACCTGAAGAGGCATCCGTTCGGCAAAGTGCCGGTTCTCGAATTCGACGGCTTCCGCATCCTGGAAACGGCGGCGATCACCCGCTACCTCGACGACACGCTTCCCGGTCGATCACTCATCCCAGCGACCGCGAAGGATCGCGCCCGCATGGACATGGTGATCGGCGTCAGCGACTCGTACGGTTATGGCGCGCTGGTCGGCGGCGTTGCGGCCTACCATCTTTTTCCCGACTTCGTGGGCGGCAAGAGCGAGGCTTCGCGCCAAAGCGGCTTGGACAACGGCCGCAAGGTCATCGCCTTCGCGATGGAAACCAAGGGGTCGTCAAAGTTCATCGCGGGCGACCTCAGCCTGGCGGATCTTTACCTGGCACCCATCGCCTTTTACGTCTCGCTCACGCCCGACAAGGACACGCTGTTCGATGTGCCGGGTTTCTCGACATGGTGGGCCGCCATTCAGGCTTTGCCGAGCTATGAAGCGACCCAGCCCGATCTTGGCTGACCGGCGACCGTGATGTCGCCACGGATGTGGCCGTTTGGTGAAAATGAAAAGGCCCATGCGTGATCCCGCATGGGCCTTTTTTTTTGCCACCCAACGCCAGGGGTTGTGCTCCCTGGCGCCGAGATACCTTAGCGCGACGCCTTGTAGAGCTTCGTGGCGATATCGAACATTTCTTCCGGGGCGTAATCGGTCGAGAAGGCCGAGGCGATCCCCGTCAGGTCATGGATCTTGCCGCCTTCCGGCAGGCCGTCGACAACCTCAAGTTCACCTGGCGGGTCGCCTGGCAAAGCCATCTCACCATTGCCCCAGATGCCCGCCATCTCCTTGTAGTCGGTGGGGCTCCACGTATAGAGCCGCCGATGGGATCCCTCATCGAGGTACTTCTGGCACTCGGGGATCTTCGACAGGTTGATGTTCGGGGTCGGCAACATCTTCTCGATTTCCACGCCGGTGATCTTCTTGATCGCCAGCGCATAGGCGTGGGCGTGAACCGAACCACGCACCAGCAGGTAGCCGCAAACTTCGCGACCCGTCGCCTCCGTCATGGTCTCGTAAACGCGGAGCTTGTGGAGACGGGCGCCGCATTCGAGGTGGAAGTTGTGCAGCAAGTCCATCACGACATTGCCGGTCGTCGTCACGAAGTCCATGTTCCAGGACGCGCCGTTGCTGTTCATCGGCATGGCGCCACCGCCATTGGACAGGAACGAGGCCGCGAGGCGGATGTCCTGCATGTCGGCGAAAGGCGCGTCGGAGATGTCGGCGCCGCCCTTCTCGTTGGCTGGGTCATCCGGGCCATTGGCCAGCATGACGATCCCGTTGGACACCAGCTCCACGTGGCCAAGTTCCTCGGCGGTGATGCTGGAAACGAGATTGTAGAAGGGGCGAAGCTTCGACTTGCTGCGGAAGTTGAAGCTTTGGAACATGTAGTTGTTGAGCGTGGACATCTCGCCATATTTGCCGCCGAGCAGTTCCTGCAGGGCGGCGGCAGCATTGGGATCTGCCTTCTTAGGGGCCGGCAGCTCGGCCTGTAGTTTATCGATTCGCATGAACATGGCGGATCCTTTCAGCGTTTGATCGAGGGGATAACGGCGCCGAACCAGTACGGTTCGAAACGGCTGGATGTTTATCTTCGCGCATCCGGCCTTGCTTTTACC
>CALMOK010000044.1 GCA_937871825.1 uncultured Alphaproteobacteria bacterium | reverse complement strand
TCAGCGCGGACGCGTAGTAGTTCTGCGCAGCCTGATGATCACCCAGTTGATCGGCGACCGACCCTTGCGCCGACAGGACGCTCCAATCGGGATGATCGGGCGTATGGGCACGGGACAGGACGTCCGCCGCCTCCTTGAGGCGCCCCGTGTCGGCCAGCGCCTTGCCATAGGCCGACAGGATTTCGCGGTCGTAGGGATTTTTGATCGCCACCGTTTCCAGCACGGCGACCGCCTGCTGGGTGCGCGTCAACGCCCGGAGCGCGCGCGAATAATTCAGGGCCGCCGTTCGGTTGCTCGGGTCTGCATCGTAGCGCCGTCCCCACTCGGCCGCGTAATCCTGCAGCGCCGCGTCGCTCGACGGCAAGGACGAAGCGGTCGCCCCGATGGAGCCGGTCGCCTCGCGGTCCGCCATGCATCCGGCGAGGCCGATGGTTGCCGCCAGAAGAACAGCGCGAACCGTCGCCGTTGCTCCCGAGCATCCCGACAACAAACGTCCCAGCAAACCCATGGAAGGCCCCGTTCATATTCGGGACGATGCCCGACAAGGACGGATTATGATTTGTTAAGGCTAATGATCGGTTAAATTCATGTTGCGGCTCGCAGCCGTCCATCGCGCTCACGGTGGTTCTTTCGAGGCAGACGACGGTTGCGCAACCTAGGTCGCGCGATCAAAATCCTCCCTTGAACCAAATTTGGCAAGCGAACGTCGTGCAGGCCCATTAGAAGTCTCAGCCAGGTCCGCCGATCACGACCGGAAGAAGAATCGATGTCCGCCAGCCTTTGTGTGTTTTCCCCCGACGCCGTTCCGATCCAGCCTGTCCAGGCGAGGGCATGGGAGGCGGCGGCGTCAGGCTTGTCGCCGCATGAACTGGCCTACGCGGCCGGCATGGGTTTCTCCGGTAAGGGGGGCACGCACGTGGTCCTGCCGGCCGCCGATGGGCGGATCGGGCGCGTCCTGTTGGGCGTCGCGGCACCCGACGAGCGCGGCCACGATCCGTTCGCGCCGGGGCGCTTGGCGACGCTCCTGCCAGCGGGCGACTACCGCCTGGAAGAGGGCTGGGCCGAGCCGGCCCTGGCGGCCCTGGGATGGGCGCTCTCGGCTTACCGGTTCACCCGCTACAAGGCGCGCCGGGATCATTCCCCGCGGCTTTGCATCCCGCCGGAGATCGACGGGGCGCGTTTGGCGCGGATCGTCGAAGGGGTGACGCTCGCGCGCGACCTCATCAACACCCCGGCCAACGACCTCGGTCCGGATGCGTTGGAAGCCGCGGCCGTCGCGCTCGCCACCCGGCATGGGGCCGAGTTGCGGACCCTGAGGGGCGAGGCGCTCCGTCAAGGCTTTCCGCTGATCTACGCGGTCGGCCGCGCGGCCGCCGAGGAGCCGCGCCTGGTTGATTTTCAATGGGGGCATCGCGCAGCCCCGAAGGTTACGCTGGTCGGCAAGGGGGTGACCTTCGACACGGGCGGGCTCGACATCAAGCCTGAGTCCGGCATGGCGCTGATGAAAAAGGACATGGGCGGCGCGGCATCCGCCCTCGCGCTCGCCCACATGGTGATGGATGCCGGGTTGAACGTCAGGCTCAGGGTGCTGCTGCCGGTTGTGGAAAACGCCATCTCGGCCCCGGCTTTCAGGCCGGGGGACGTTTACCGCAGCCGCAAGGGCGTCACGGTGGAAATCGGCAACACGGATGCCGAGGGACGGCTGATCCTGGCGGACGCCTTGGCGCTCGCCTGCGAGGAAAAACCCGCGTTGCTGCTCGATTTCGCCACCCTCACCGGAGCTGCCCGCGTGGCGCTGGGGCCGGACCTTCCCCCGTTCTACACGGACGACGATGACTTGGCGGCTTCCATCACCCGCTCCGGCCGGGCGGCGCACGACCCCGTGTGGCGCATGCCGTTGTGGAACCCCTACGACGCGCTGCTCGACGGCAAGGTGGGAGACCTCAACAACATTTCGGGCGGCCCCTTCGCGGGCTCGATTACGGCGGCGCTGTTCCTGCGCCGGTTCGTCGACCCGGATGTCCCCTGGGCGCATTTCGACATCTTCGGTTGGAGTCCGACCTCCAAGCCCGGCCGGCCCGAGGGCGGCGAGGCACAGGCGGCGCGGCTCCTGTTCGACCTCCTCGACGATCGCTATCCCGCGTGACGGCCGGGGCAGATCACGATCGACGGATCACGCCGGCCCGGCCGACGATCGCGGCCGCTCACCTTCGCGACCGGGTTGTCGCCGAGCGCTATGAGGAAGGTTCGCGCCGGACCTTGGCGGCCCCGGCGACCCCGCTGCGGGCGGAGCCTCGGTCCGACTTCGGCATCGACACCGAACTGCTGCGTGGCGAGGTGTTCACCGTCTACGACGAGGACGCCGAGGGCTGGTGCTGGGGACAGGCGGAAGCCGACGGGTATGTGGGATGGCTGCCGGCCCACGCCTTGATGCCCGGCGACCCCGAACCTGTCACCCACGCCGTGTCGGCCTTGCGGACCTTTGTTTATCCCGGGCCGAGCATCAAGCTGCCGGTTGCCGCGGCGCTTCCGTTCGGCGCCCGCGCGGCGGTTCTGTCCACCGAGGGCGCTTTTTCGCGCGTCGCCGAGGGGTACCTATGGTCCGGGCACCTGCGGCCCGTCGAGGCGCGTGAGACCGATTTCGTGGAGGTCGCCAAGCGGTTCGGCGGCGCGCCCTATCTTTGGGGCGGCAAAACCAGCCTGGGGCTCGACTGTTCGGCCCTGGTGCAGACCGCGCTCGGTGCGTGCGGCATCAAGGCCCCGCGCGACAGCGACCTGCAGGAGCGCGAACTCGGACAGCCGATCGACCCCCGCCAGGAGGCCCTGCAACGCGGCGACCTTCTGTTTTGGAAGGGCCATGTCGGCATCCTGCGGAACAGGACGACGCTTCTGCACGCCAACGGGTTCACCATGACGGTGGCGAGCGAGCCCCTCGCGGACGTTCGCACCCGCATCCACGCGGCCACGGGCGCCGACGTGACGAGCGTGCGGCGGCTTTCCCCGGTTCAGTAATGCCTGTCGGGGTCCACCACGTGGGGCAACGGCCCGCCATCCTCGAAGCGTTCGATCGCGTCGGCCACGAAGGTCGCCACCGCCGCCACATCGGAGATGGCGGCGTTGTGGGGCGTGATGGTCACGCCCGGATGGTGCCACAAGGGTGAGGTTTCCGGGAGGGGTTCGCGCTCGAACACGTCGAGTGTCGCCGCGCGAAGGGTGCCGTCGTCGAGCGCCGCCACGATGTCGGCTTCGTTCTGCAGGGCACCGCGCCCGGCGTTGATGAGGATCGGGCCGCCGGGATGGCCGTCTCGCGCGAGTTGCTCAAACAGCGATCTGTCGAGGATGCCCCGCGTGTCGGGCGTGAGCGGCAGCAGCGACACGAGGATTTGCGTGCGGGCGAGAAAGGGGCCGAGACCGGCCGAACCCGCGAAGGCTTCCACCCCGGCGAGGTTTTTAGGCGAGCGGCTCCAGCCCGCCACATCGAAACCCATGCTCTTCAGCTTTCCGGCCGCGTCCCGCCCGAGCACGCCCAGGCCCATGACGCCGACGCGAACATCCCGCGCCGCGGGCTGGCCCGCGTCATCGTCCCAGATCTTCTCAAATTGCTGGTAGTCGTAAAGCCGATGCTGGCGGTGGTGCAGCAGCACGTGCAGCATCACCCATTCGCTCATGCGGTTGGTGAGATCGGGGTCAACGACCCGCACCACGGGCACGCCCACCGGAAGGCGGGTATCGGCAAGGAGGTGATCGACTCCCGCTCCGAGCGAAAAGATCGCGTCGAGTGCCGGGAAATCGGCGAAGGTGCCGTGCTCATGCTTCCAGGCGGCGACATAGCGCACCCGCGCCGGGTCCGGGACGTCGGCCAGCGGCATCACGGCGTGGCCGTCGAGGTGATCCTGCAATACCTCGATCCAGGCCGTCGGGTCGTTCCCGGGCGCGAGCGCAACAGCGAGAATGGGCTTGTGCACCGTCATGCTTGTTCTCCGGCGATCCGTTCCAAGACCGGCGAAGCGGTCGTCGGCCGCTCGGGTGCGATCGTGTAGGCGGTCCGCAAGGCCTCGGCGGCACGTTCGGCCTGCTCCTCGCTGGCGGCATGCACGACGCCGAGCGGCTGGGCCGCCGTGTCGGACCCGATCGGGGCAAGGCGGTTGAAGCCGACCCGCGGGTCGATCCCGTCGCTCGGGCGGGTGCGGCCCCCGCCGAGCGCCACCACGGCGAGGCCGAGGGCGCGGGTGTCGATCGCCCGCACGAAGCCCACCGGTCCGCCGGACACTTCGCGCCACACCGGCGCATCGAGCAGCCGCATGTGGGGCTGCTCGAGGAGGTCGGGTGGCCCGCCCAGGGCGGCCACCATGCGGGAGAACCGCTCGGCTGCGGCGCCGCTCGACAGCGCGGCTTCGATCATTGCCTGGGCGGCTCCTTCGTCGGGTGCCAATCCAGCCGTCATCAGCATCTCGACGCCGAGTTCCCGCACGATCGTGTCGAGCCGACCGTCGCGATGCTCCCCCGTCAGGTAGTCGATCGCATTGCGAACCTCGAGCACGTTGCCGGCCGCGCTGGCGAGCGGCTCGTTCATGTCGGTGATCACGGCCCTTGCCGGAAGGCCTCCCCCATTGGCGACAGCCACGAGGCTTCGAGCAAGGTCACGCGCATCGGCCAGTTCCGCCATGAAGGCGCCGGATCCGGCCTTCACGTCGATCACGAGGGCGCCCACTCCGGCGGCGCGCTTCTTGGACAGGATCGACGCCGTGATGAGCGGGATCGATTCAACCGTCGCCGTCACGTCCCTGATGGCGTAGAGCCGCCGGTCGGCGGGTGCGAGATCGGCGGTCTGCCCGATGATGGCGCACCCGACTTCGCGCACCACGCTGCGGAACAGCGGCAGGTCGGGGTCGGTCCGGTAGCCTGGGATGCTGTCGAGCTTGTCGAGCGTTCCCCCGCTGTGTCCGAGGCCCCGGCCTGAAATCATCGGAACGAAAGCGCCGCAGGCCGCCATCAGGGGGGCCAGCATCAGGCTGACATTGTCGCCGACCCCGCCGGTGGAATGCTTGTCGACGGTCGGACCCGGCAACCCGAGACCGCTCCAATCCAGCACGCTGCCCGAGGCCGTCATCGCGTCCGTCAGGGCGATTGTTTCAGGCACCGTCATCCCGCGCAGGAACACCGCCATGGCGAAAGCGGCGACCTGCTCGCCCGCGACGGCGCCGGAGCCAAGCCCGGCCACGAAGGCCCCGATCTCCCCCGTGGCGAGCGACCGGCCGTCCCGCTTCTTACGGATGATCTCCTGCGGCAGCATGATGCGACCTCCTTGCCGTTCGGCGTGCGGGCGTCGGCCGACGGGAAACCTCAGCCCGCTCCCGTGTCGACCGAGCGGACAAAGGCACGCAAGAGACGCTTGAGCGCGATCGACCCTGATCGCGCGGTGGTCCTGGTTTCCATGTGAGACGGATTACCGCCCGCAATGCCGGTTGCGAAATTCGTCACAACCGAAAGCGCCACGACGCGCAGGCCAAACCGCCGCGCCAAGATGGTTTCCGGCACGGTCGACATCCCGACGAGGTCGGCGCCCAGCGTCTTGGCCATTTTGACCTCGGCGGGTGTTTCGAACGATGGCCCAGAGAACCACATGTAGACGCCCTCATGCAGGTTGGGGGCGCCGCCCGTGCTCGCCGCCAACCGCATCCGGGTCCTCAAGCGTTTGTCGTAGGCATCCACCAGGGACACGAATCTTTCGTCACCCGGCGTGCCGATCAGTGGGTTTCTGCCCGAAAAATTGATGTGGTCGCTGATCAGGGCGATGCTGCCGGGATACCAGCCGGTATGCAGAGAACCGGCCGAGTTCGTCAGCACCACCACCTGCGCGCCGAGCTGGGCGACGACCTGGAGCGGGACCGACATCACGGCCGGGTCGCCGGTTTCATAATAGTGGGTTCGGCCGTTCAGGACGGCGACCGGTACGCCTTCCAGGTTGCCGATGCCCCGACACGTCGCTTGTGGGGAAGCCCGGCAGGTCCTCGTAGGGCACGGAAATCGCGTCGTCGACGTTTTCGACGAGCGAGCCCAACCCCGTCCCAAGCACGATGGCGGTCGAAACAGGACCGGCAGCTCCGCGCTCGCGCAGGATGTTGAGGGCTTGTTCCACATCGGTTGTCATCTGAACTTGATCCACCGCCGGAGATCGCATCAGCATCGCGGCGGGCTCGACGGCCCGCTTCACCGCTGCATGCCGTCCCACTTAACCTATATTTCTTTCCATTGCCTGATCTCCCGCGCGGAATCTCCCATCGATGCGGTTTGCCCGCCGCGCATCGCTCACCGGCTCGCCCCCGCGCGCTCCAGCGTGTCGGGACCAAAGGAGTGCGGCAACAATTCGTCGAGCCGGAAGGTGGCGCGCAGCCCGTCCGGTCCGGCGATGTGAACGGGCGTGTCGAACGCGGCGAACTCGCGGATGCGCTGGCGACAGCCGCCGCACGGCGTGACGAGCATCGGCCCGTCGCCCACCACCATGATGGCGGCGATCACTCTTTCGCCGCCGCCCAGCATGGCCGAGATCGCCGAAGCTTCCGCGCAGGTCCCGACCGGATAGGCGGCGTTCTCGACGTTGCATCCTGGGTAGATGGCGCCTGACGCCGTTGCGATCGCGGCACCGACCGGGAACTTGGAATAAGGCACATAGGCCCGACCCTGGGCGACGCGCGACGCTTGAAACAGGTCGTCGAGAAGCGACATCATCTTTCCTTCACGTAAGGGATGCCCGAGGCTTTGGGCGGAACGGCCCGGCCCACGAAACCAGCCAGGAGAACCACCGTCAACAAGTAGGGCAGGGCCTGGATGGCCTGCACGGGAACTTCTCCGAGGCCTGGCACCACCACGCCCTGCAGGCGGATGGCCGAAGCGTCCAGGAAGCCGAACAGCAGGCAGGTGAGGAGCGCCGGCAC
>CALMOK010000043.1:2850-3498 GCA_937871825.1 uncultured Alphaproteobacteria bacterium | reverse complement strand
GGACGAGATCGCGGCCCTGACCCCGACTTTCGCGGGCGTCAGCTACACCAAGCTGGATGAGCTCGGCTCGATCCAGTGGCCCTGCAACGAGGCGGCCCCCAACGGCACGCCGATGATGCACGTCGACCGGTTCGTGAACGGCAAAGGCAAGTTCATGATCACGGACTTCGTCGCCACTGAAGAAAGGGCCGGGCCGCGCTTTCCGCTGATCCTGACGACGGGGCGCATCCTGTCGCAGTATAACGTCGGGGCGCAAACGCGTCGAACCGACAACTCGATGTGGCACGAGGAGGACGTGCTCGAAATCCATCCCTTCGACGCGGAGAACCGCGGCGTCAACGACGGTGACCTCGTGGCCCTGGTGAGCCGCTCGGGCGACATCGCCCTTAAAGCCAGGATCAGCGAGCGGATGCAGCCCGGCGTGGTCTACACCACCTTCCACCACGCCAGGACGGGGGCGAACGTCATCACCACCGACTATTCCGACTGGGCCACGAATTGCCCGGAATACAAGGTGACGGCCGTGCAGGTCCGCAAAACCAACCGCCCGTCCGACTGGCAGGCGAAGTTCTACGAGGAAGACGTGTCGCTGACCCGGGTCGCCGAAAGGCTCGACGCGGCGGAATGACGATGCGACCGGCCCTTGCC
>CALMOK010000043.1:1323-2840 GCA_937871825.1 uncultured Alphaproteobacteria bacterium | reverse complement strand
AATGGTTGCCGATCGGGGAAATGGGGAAAGCTTGACGCGACCGCCGGTCCTTTCTCCCGCATCCGGCGACCGCATCCTCGGCGGCGGCGAGGGCCGCTCGTTGGAGGGGACGAGCGAGCCAGCACCGGCGCGCACGTTGACGTTCGGCGGCGAGGTGCGCGACGAGGCGCGACCCATCGCGATCGAAACGCCCGTGCAGGTCAGCTACGGCGATATCCCGTTCGGCGTCATGATGCTGACCCCGGCCGACTTGCAGGATTTCGCCTATGGCTTCAGCCTCACGGAGGGCATCATCACGGCGGCGTCGGATGTGCGCGCGGTCGTCCTTGAACCGGTGGGAGACGGCCTGCGCCTGCGCGTCGACCTCATCGGGGCGCGGCTGCACGCCCATCTCGCCCGCAAGCGCGCGCTCGCGGGCCGCACGAGTTGCGGGCTCTGCGGCATCGAGGATCTCGACGCCCTGCCCCGGGCGCTGGCCAGCACGGGCGAAGCGCCTCGGGTCGACCTCCGCGCCCTCGCGCGCGCGGTCCACGGCCTTGACGACCACCAGCCCCTCAACGCCGCGACCCGGGCGGTGCACGGGGCCGCATGGTGCGGCATGAACGGCGCGATAGAGCGGGTGCGCGAGGACGTGGGCCGCCACAACGCGCTCGACAAGCTGATCGGCGCCCTGCTGCGGACGGGTCGAGAACCCGTGGAGGGTTTCGTGCTGATCACCAGCCGCGCCTCGTTCGAAATGGTCGAGAAGGTCGCGACGTTCGGTTGCCGCACCCTCGTGGCCATCTCGGCGCCGACCTCGCTGGCGCTCGAGCGGGCGCGCGCCCTCGACGTCACCCTCGTCGGGATCGCCCGCCGGGATGCCGTGACGGTGTTCCACGGCGTCGATCGCATCCTCATCGAAGGAGCCGCTGCATGAACGCCCTCGACAAGCTCGTCCGCATGGCCAATCAGATCGCCGGCTTCTTTCAATCCTACCCGAATGAGGAAGCCGCGGCGGGGATCGCGAAGCACGTCGTCGATTTCTGGACGCCGAAGATGCGCCTTCAACTGGCCGAGCGGCTCGCCGGATCAACGGAAGGCGTGCACCCGCTCGTCGTCGAGGCGCTCGGTCGCTGGCCGGCGGGTGGCCCCGGCCCAGCCAATCGGGCGAGCGCGGGACCGGCGCAGGCCGGCGAGCTCGGGGCCAGCGACGCCGGGTAGCTCTTGAAACGAGGGCTCAGCCGAGCTCGTACCAGCTCCGCCCGTCCCGCTCCGTCAAGGCGATCGCCGACGACGGCCCCCAGGTGCCGGCCGTGTAGGGGCGCGGCGGTTCGCCCGAATTGGCCCAGGCCTCGATGATCGGGTCGACCCAGGCCCAGGCGGCCTCGACCTCGTCGCGCCGCATGAACAGGGTCTGGTTGCCGCGCACGACATCCAGGATCAGGTAGGCGATGCCGTATTGCTGGGCGATGCGGATCGTCTCGGCCGCGTCGGCCTTCGCCAGCGCGGTGGCGGTCAGGGCGGCCACGATCGCCAGG
>CALMOK010000043.1:0-1313 GCA_937871825.1 uncultured Alphaproteobacteria bacterium | reverse complement strand
GCTCGTAGGCGTCGGGGTTGCGCGAGCCGAACGACTCCTTGAAGCTCATGTCGAGCGGCACGTGCTGCAGCCGCATGCCGCCGGGGCCCGGATCCTTGATCATGATCCAGAGCTTCACGCCCTCGTCCGGCTGCAGGCGGATCACCAGCCGGTTGGGCTCGGGCGTTCCCCCCTCGAAAACCGAGTGGGGCACCGCTCGAAAATTGATGACGATCTCGGACAAGCGCGAAGGCAGCCGCTTGCCGGTGCGCAGGTAGAAGGGCACGCCCGCCCAGCGCCAGTTGGCGATCTCGGCCCTGATGGCCACGAAGGTTTCGGTGTTGCTGGATGAGCCGAGTTCGTCGGCATAGCCCGGCACCGCCCCACCCGCGGAGGCGCCCGCGCGATATTGCCCGCGCACCGTGGCCTGGGCGGCGTTGGTCCCGTCGATCCGCTTCAAGCTTTTGAGAACCTTGAGCTTTTCGTCGCGAACCGCGTCGGCGACGATCGAGGTGGGCGGCTCCATGGCGACGAGGCAAAGCAGTTGCAGCATGTGGTTTTGCACCATGTCGCGCATGGCGCCCGCCGTGTCGTAATAGCCGGCCCGGCCCTCGACGCCGAGTTCCTCCGCCACCGTGATCTCGACGTGGTCGATGTGGTTCGACGACCAGAGGGGCTCGAACAGCGCGTTGGCGAAGCGCAACGCCATCAGGTTCTGGACCGTTTCCTTGCCGAGGTAGTGATCGATCCGGTAGATGCTCTGCTCGAGAAAGGTTCGGCCGACGGATTTGTTGACCTTGTGGGCCGAGTTGAGGTTCTTGCCGATCGGCTTTTCCAGGACGACGCGGGTTTTGTCGTCCACGAGGCCGTGCGCCCCCACCTTGTCGGAGATGGGCCCGAACAGGTCCGGCGTGGTCGCCAGGTAGAAGACCTTGATGTGATCCGGCTTGTCGGCGAGCAGTTGCTTGAGATCGGACCAGCCGTCGTCCGCCGTGGCATCGGCCGCGAGGTAGTCGAGCATGGTCAGGAACTGGTCGAGGCCGCCGCCCGCCATCTCGTCCTTGGACAGGTGCTCCTGCAACGAGGTCCGGGCGAGGTCCTGGAACCCGGCACGGCCGAGCGGCCGGCGCGACACCCCGATGATGCGCACGTCGTCCGGCACCTGCCCGGCTTGATAGCGGCGGAACAAGGCTGGCAGGATCTTGCGGCGCGACAGGTCACCCGTCGCGCCAAACACCACAAGCGTGAAGGGATCGACCGGAATCAAACGACTCGTCATTCGCGGACCATCCTTTAGCTGCGCGCGTTCGACCCGGATTACGGCGCGCCACGGT
>CALMOK010000042.1:4435-8511 GCA_937871825.1 uncultured Alphaproteobacteria bacterium | reverse complement strand
CCGACGAACTCTCGCTGAAGCGTTCGAAAAGCGTTAATGGCCGCAAGCCCGACGGAAAGGTCGGCCGAGGAGACTGCTTCATGGGACGAGTCGTGCCACATCCGAACCGGGAGCATCGGGAGTTTCTACTCGTCGAGCTTAAACGCCCGTCGCTGGTCGTAGGACGCAAAGAACTCGACCAGCTTGAGGATTACGTTAATGCTATACTCGCTCAGCCTGACTTTGTGAACGTCTCGACATTCTGGAATTTCTACCTAGTCAGCAGCGAGTATGACGGCGTCGTGAGTGAGCGAATTACGCAGCAGGGCCGGCCCGTCGGGCTCTTCCTCGATAAGCCGAATCACAGGGTTTGGGTTAAATCGTGGGCCGAGCTAATCCGTGATTGTGAAAGCCGCCTGGAATTCGCGCAGGAAAAGCTGCAGATCGACGTTTCAACCAAGGAGATCGTCGATCGAATTGCTCAGCTCAAGTCATCAATCTTAAAGACCGATACGGCCACCAAACCGGCTATAGCTGCGCGCGACCGAAGAATGCCGCCGCCAGAGGCCGTGCTTTCTGCTCCGTGAACTTACTTGATTCAGGCAAAGTAATTGTGTGTGCTTGCAATCAATGAGGAGGCAATAGGTCCCGCGCACTCGCGTTGACTGATGCCTTGATCGTGATACGGTTAATTATGCGCTGGAATACACCCTCCTTCGGTCGAAATTTGATCGTCTGACGCACCTTCTCGCCTTTAGTCGTGGTCTCTACCCGGTGTTCGCCTTCTGCTACATACCCAGCTTCGGCAAGCTGCGTCAGCAGATCGGGAAGAGCAGTGATTTCCGGAACAAGCGTGTTGCTACCCAATGGATGGCCGATGTGGGGTGCACGTTCAATAATTTCTCTCACTGCCTTGTCGTCTCTGATCCCGCGCTCAACGATGCCTAAGGCTAATTCGTCCGGAGCGGGAAAAAAGTATTCATACACACCCAGCGCCTTTAATCGCTGTTCGGCTTCTTCGATGCGGGTACCCTGTGAAAACAGCTCCCAATCCTGCTCAGTAAATTCATAAAGTGGAATCGGGCAAACGCCGTGTTTGCGGTCAATAGCTAGGTTGTCTATCTCCGTAAGCTTTGCAAAGGAGAAAGTTGGGTTCTCCGGACGCTCGGTGGAATTTGAGAAAATCTGCTGCCAATCTAAATATGCAGCCTGTTGTATGACATCTACAAGCTGCGTTAGTCCGGGCAACGCAACATTTGAAAACACCCGCATCGTTGGTCCGAGTAGCGCCTCTATGTCCCTGTCGAGCTTTTTCTTCCGCTTTCCCGTCTTTGACGAATCGACTCTCGCAGCAAGTTGCTTAAACTGTTCCAAGGAAAATTCCGCTCCGCCGAGCGTTGCCGCGATCTGTCGTGCGATCACACCCAAATCAAACACGACAGGTCGTGCTACCAACACGTTTAAGTCAGGCATGGTAGCCTGAATATCGACCTGCATTAGTGCCGCTGTTCTGGGATTTGGTTCTGATGCCACAATCACTACGCGGCCATGCTTGTCGTCGACTGAAATTGATTGAACTAAGTGATCAAGACCGGACGCTCCCCTGATGATGTGATCATCACGCGGCTCCGCTCCCACCGCTAGGCTGAAGCAGTTCCAAATTCTTTTCTGATCTTTCTTTGTAGGCCCGCTCATTGTGTCACCAGATTCCAGATGGAACATGGGTTAAAGACGCTCGGCATGTAAGGCCTGAGATGATCGCTTCGATGCTACAGGTGTGGATAACCACCGCGAAGCGTCTGCCAGACACTTCATCGCTAGGATAGAGAAACGGTCAAATCTGAGTATTAACTTCCTGTCAATCTGCCTGCCATGCTTAAAAACATGATAAATGTCAGTCTTGTATTTTTCTAAAATCATCCTATGCAGATATCTGCACCAGACCTGCTTCTGTGAATCGCGCCTTCTTCTAGCTATTCTGATATCTATAAAATTCCATCTCTCACCACCTCCACCCCAAAGTCCACCCCTTCCCACCGACCTTCCGCCGTCCAGAACACCGTGAACACCACCCGTCCCCCCACCGGCAGCGCGGACACGTCCAGCAGCGCGGCGTGGAGATCGAACCCGGCCGGGTGGGTGTCGGTGTCGGTTGTCGTGGCCCAGGCGTCGGTCGACCAGTGGAGGCGGGCGGGGGCCTCAAGGTCGAGGCGGAGGCGGCGGCCCCGCAACAGGGCCTTGATCGGGCTGTTGGGGCGCCAGACCGCGAGGTCCGAGGTCGGCATTGTGGCGGCGTCGGCGTAGCGGCGGGCGACAGTGGCGGGGGTGTCGAAGACGCGGCCGTCGCGCAAGGAACGGAGCAGCTTCACGTGCTCGCCGTGCGCCCACACCAGCGGCATGGCGGAGCCGGCGGGCTTGCCCTTGAAAAGGTCACGCTCGGGGATGTCGTCGCTGTCCCAGCATTGCTCGGGCAGGAAGCCGCTCTCGTTGGCGGAGTTTTCTAGGGTTTCGAGGAGGCGGCGGGCCTCGGCGACGTCGCCGCGGGCGAGCTCGTAATGGGCGCGCTCGCCGGCCATCAGCGGCCAGGCGCGGCCGACCCCGGTGCCGTCGTAGGGGGCGCCGTCGGCCTTTTCGCCATAACCGTCGCCGTTGTAGCGGTACCACAACGGGCCTTGCGGCAACTCCACCTTGAGCAGCCTGTCGATCACCGCCACGGTGGCGCGGATGCGCGGGTCGCCCGCGGCGCGCAGGCCGAAGCGCACGAGCGCGAGGGCGTCGGGGCTGACGATCGTGGAGGCGATGTGGCGCATCTGCGCTTCGGGCACGTTGCGGATGTCGATGGCCCCGCCGACCGGGCGCTCGGTGTCGGGGCCGTTCGAGGGGGAGATGCGGACGTAATAGCCCGGCACCTTGGCGGCGCGCGACAGCTCGGTGTCGGCCGCATAGGTCCAGCGCTCGATCGCCTCGTTCCACAGGTCGGCGGTCTCAAGGAGGGTGGCGGCCTCGGTGGCGTGGCCGAGCTTGCCGGCGATGTCGGCCGCAACCGCCAGGGCGGCGATCTCCACCGCCAGCGTGAAGGGGGAATAGCCGCCGTCCTCTTCCCAGCGGTCCTGCCCGGTGGCGGGGCCGTTGAGCAGGATGTAGCGGGCCGCCGCCCGCACCATGGGCCAGAAGCGCGGCAGGTCGGCCTCGGCGACGGCGCCTTCGCTCAACGCCTGGTCGACGAGCAGGATGGGAAAGGCCGTCTCGTCCATCTGGATGCCGTTCCAGTAGGGGGTGCCGTCGAGCCACATGTTCTGCGGCCAATGGCCGTCGGCCTCCTGGGTGGCCTGCAGGTAGCTGAGTACCCGGCAGGCTTCCGCGTGGGCGCCGACCGCCAGCAGCGCGGTGGCCGATTCCACGAGGTCGCGCGGCCAAACGAGGTGGTAGCCGCCGAGGTCGCCGTCGCCCTTGCTGAACCCCCAGGGGATCGACAGGCTGGCGATCAGGCCGCCCGCGAAGGCCTTGGCCTCGTGGGTGCGCAGCACGGCGGTCGACACCCGGTAGGGGTCCGAGCCGTGTTCCGGCTTGTTGGCCCGGTCGAGCGGCACCAGGGTGTCCTGCCAGGCTTGCCAGCCCGCCAGGTAGGCGGCCTCGGCGGCGGGATAGCCTTCCATCAGGCTCGATCGGGCGCGGAAGGCCGCCTCGGCGGTGTCGCGGCCGAAGCCGAGGGCCAGCACCAGGGGCTCGTCGCCGGAAAAATCGAGCTCGCCGCAAAGCGCGACGTTGCCGTCGGCGGCCCGGGTGAAGGGCTCGCCGAGCTGGCCGTCACGCTTGAGCAGGGTGTAGCCGTCGCTTTCGCCCACGAAGCCGACCGACGCCGACCCGAACGGTGTCGAGGCCGCCATCGCCAGGCTGAGGCCCTTGCCGTGCGCCGCCAGCACGCGGCAGCCCTTCACGGTTTCAAGCGTGGCGGTGTTGCCCGCGCCCGCGTTGACGAGGTGGGGCGAGGCGAGCGCGTAGACCCGGTAGTCGGCGGCGTCGCCCTGCAGGACTTCGAGGCTGATCTGCTGCAGCACCACGTCGCGGCTGGGGTCGGCGATGATCCGCTTCTCGAT
>CALMOK010000042.1:0-4425 GCA_937871825.1 uncultured Alphaproteobacteria bacterium | reverse complement strand
CCCGTCGGCGAGGGTGCGCACGGTGCTGGCGGTGTCGCGCTTTTCTTCCGAAAAATAGCCGTCGGGTCCCGTCACGATGAGGCCGAGGTCACGCAGGCAGGCCTCGTCGGGCCGGGGGAAATAAACCTCGTTGAGGATGCCGTGGCTCAGCGTGAAGCTGACGCGGCCGAGCCCCTGGAGCGCCGTGCCGACGCCGGTCTTGGCGCTGGAGGTCCAGCGCGGCGCGATGCCGGGATGGCCGGGGGCGTCGCGGTTGTCGGTCATGGTGCATCTTTCCCGGGAGCGCGCAGAACCGCCCGCCCTTGCTTAAGCCGCCTTGCCGGTGTCCGCCAAGATGCGTGCCGGGTCAAAGACGGCCGAACCAGGCGACGAGCACCGACACGGTGAGCAGGGACAGCAACGTCGACAGGAGGATGGCCCGCGATGTTTCGGCGGCGTTGCGATGGTAAAGCTTGGCCAGCATGAAGGGGCCGGTTCCCGTCGGCAAGGCGCTGAGCAGCAGGGCCACGTGGGCGTGCATCGGCGGCATGGCGAAAAGCTTGAAGGCGAGCAGCCCCGTCAGGGCGGGCTGCACCACCAGCTTGAGGCCGACGAGGCGCGCCACCACCGCCGGGTCGCTCCCGTCCTGCTTCTGAGCCAGGAACAGCCCGATGGTGACGAGCGCGCAAGGGCTCGCGGCGCCGCCCAGCAGCGTGGCGAAGCGCGCGGCCGCCACCGGCAAGGGCCAGCCGGTCAGCCCATAGGCGAGGCCCAGCACGGGCGAGACCAGCAGCGGGTTGCGCAGCAGCAGCCATACCACCTTGGCGGCGACCGCGCGGCGTTTCCTGGCGCCGCTCCCTTCACCGCCTTGCAGGTCGCGCTCGATCAGGATGATGGAAAAGCCGAACAGGGCGCAAACCGTGAGCAGCGAGGCGACGATGGCGGGGGCGAGCGCCTCGGTGCCGAACAGCGCCAGGGCGAGCGGGATGCCGAGGAAGCCGGTGTTGGCGTAGGCGGCGCTGAGCCCGTCGATGCCGCGGTCGGCGAGCCTTGCGTCTTGGGCGCTGCCCCAACGGAAGCACAGCGCGTAGGTGAGGACCATGCCGCCCCCGAAGGCGGCGACGAAGCCCCCTTGGGCGAGGACGTCGGCGTGCAGCCGCGCCATGGCGTCGAACAGGAGGGCCGGCAGGGCGAGCCAGACCACGAAGCCGTTGAGCGCGTCGGTGGCGGCCGGCCCCAGAATGCCGCTTCGCCCGCAAAGGTACCCGCTGAGGATCAGGGCGAAGATCGGCAGAACGGCGACGAGAACGAGGTCCATGGGGCAGCCAAGGCTCGGGCGGAACGCGAGCCTTGGCCCAACCGCCGCCGCGCGGTCAATCCTTCAGCGGATCGTGGCCCCAGTTCATCAGCGAATAGCGCCAGCGGGAATGGGGCACGTCCTCGGCCGGCCCGCCCTGGGCGAGGTGACGGTGGCAGTATCCCACGACCTTGCGCATGTGACGGTAATCGTCGTCCGAAAGGTCGGCCTTCTTCTTGCGCTTGATGGCGACGATGCGCCGCCCTTCCTCGTGGCCGACGGCCTCCTGGTCGCCTTCGTGAACCCAGCCGACCGACCGGCTTTCGTCGGTGTCCAGCCACCGTTCGAGTTCCGCCGGCGTCATGTTGACGGTGGTGGCGAAGTCGTGGGCGATCGCCGCGTGGTCGAGCGGCTTGTCGGCTGGGGAATGGGGCTGGGTCATCGCGTCGTCGTGCTCCCTCGAGGATGGGCGGCGACGCGTGTCGCCCGCCTGTGTTCGCTCAATGCGCAGCGGCGCGGTGGGTTCGTCGGCTCACCAGCGGGTGGGCCGGCGGCCGAACCGCGCAGGGCCCGACGTGGCGGGACGGCGGATTTCAAGCATCCGGGCCGCTCGGAGCGCGTTGACCCTTGCGGCCGGCGTCACGAACGGTCAAACACAATTGTCTGACCCAGCAAGGACAACCCGTATGCGCATTCTTCTCGTCGAGGATCACGAGGAAATATGGGATTTCTTGTCTCGCCGGTTGCAGCGGCGGGGGTTCGAGGTCGTGCTCGCCACGGATGGGCAGACCGGTATCGACAAAGCCTTGTCGGACAGTCCCGACATCATCCTGCTGGACATGAACATGCCCATCATGGACGGCTGGACGGCGGCGACCGCCATCAAGGCGAACGCCTCAACCGCCCACGTGCCGATCATCGCGCTGACGGCTCACGCGATGTCAGGCGATCGCGAGAAGGCGCTGGCGGCCGGATGCGACGACTACCATCCAAAGCCGATTGATTTCAACAAGCTAATCGAACAGATCGCCGCCCTAGGAGTGACGGCAAGCCCGGCGACGTGAGGGCCTTACCCTGGCGGTGGCGCGATAAGCCCCATCCGCCTCAAGCGGCGGTTTTCACCGAGCGCGGGCGACCCCTCTTGCGCGGGGCCTCGGGGCTGGCCTGCGTGGCGGGCGCCGGAGCTTCCTCTTCTGCCTTCATCACCGGCGCGTCCACGACCTCGGTCGCCGACATATCCTCGATCGCGTCGTCCCGCTTGCGCCCCAAGCCCATCTGCCGGGCCAAGCTGGACCGGGCCGAAGCATAGGCCGGCGCCACCATGGGATAGTCCCGATTGAGGCCCCATTTCGCGCGATACTCGTCAGGTGACATGTTATAGGCGGTGCTGAGGTGCCGCTTGAGCGATTTGAATTTCTTGCCATCCTCGAGACAGATGATGAATTCGTCAGTGATCGACTTCTTGACTGGAACGGCCGGCACCTTGTTTTCGGAAAGGGGTTCCTCGCTCTTGAGTTCCGAAGCCTTCAACAGTGATGTGTGGACGGCTTCGATGATCGCAGGCAATTCACTGGCCCGAACCGCATTATTGCTTACAAACGCCGACACCACGTCGGCGGTGATCTTGATGTAGTCGGCTCCAGCCGTTGAATCGCTCATTGGGAACTCCATTCCTCAATGGCGAGATAAGCTGACTAAAGTTGAGGCGCAAGCAGTTACATTGGTTGTCTGCAGCAATTTCACAAATTTTTCGATCGATGTTGATCAGTGTGAAGTTGATGGCCGATCCAATGGTGTTTCCAAGGTCGACCAACAGAAGGGTCGGGCAAGGAAAAAGCAGGGAAGCGGTGACAGGGAAATGTCGGGGTCCGATGGTACCACCACCCCGGCTCGAACGGGGGACCTCTAGATCCACAATCTAGCGCTCTAACCAACTGAGCTATGGCGGCCTTCATCAGATTTCAGGGTCATAAAAGCAAAGTGCCCGAAGCGCAAGGCCATGCAGGGGTCGTCGGGCTGATTGCGCGCCCTGACGTCCCGTCCGATCATCGAACGGCAGGCTTGAGAACAGCCTTGCCCGGCGACTCAATGATCATCGGATCCAGCCTGGCCCGTCGTTGGCTGTTGTCGTCGCGGGCCAACCGACCACTCGTCGCCAAGGTTCTGCCAACGGCGTTGCTTGCTCGAAGCCGTTCGGTGTTGGACGGGTGGCGGCATCGCCGATTGCTGGCCACGCTATCTGGAATGCGACCCCGGCTTAACGCTCGGTCGTGGCCTGAACGGTCGATTGCGCGGCGCTTTGCATGGTCGCCCCGAGCTCCTTGGCCTGCTCCTGGATCGTCGTCATCTGGGTCCGCAGAAACTCGGATTGGATCGACAGGACTTCCTGCACGTCCTTGGCCCGCACGAGCCGCTGCGCGTGGTCAAAAGCCGCCTTGATGTTCTCCTCGGCGAAGCCGATCGCCTTTCCGCCAACGGCCTTGACGTTGGAGTGAACGGAGGATGTCGTCTCGTCCGCCTGTCCCACGGCCTTCTGGGCCGCACCCATGAAGCCGTCGAAAGCCTTGCGGGCCTGATCAACGCTCTTCTCGGCGAAGTCGCGCATTTCATTCGGAATTTCATAGTTCGAAGGCATGATGTTCTCCCTGTTGGAGCGCAGCGAATCAGCCACGTCTCTACTAAGTAGATGCTAAGCGGCTTTGCACATAAGCAGGATTATATTGCATTGCAATATATTTGTGCAACGCAGCACAGACTGGGTTGACTTTCCAGGATCGTCGCGGCCTCGAGACTTTACCGGGACGACAGCTTGTCAGGGGCAATAAGATTTTGTTAAATATATAAAATTCGTTCAGCGAAGGGCCGTTCCATGGGCTCGATTTCATCCGAGCAGCAAGTGGGGCAGAACCGGACGATGGATGCCCTGAAGACCACACGGCTCACCTGGCGCACCGATGCCGAACATCGCACGATCCATATTGCCGGTGGGGTGCCGGGCATGGTGGGGGTTGACACCCTTTTGGGACGCGTTCTTCCCGACGTGCTGCGTGAACTCGTGCCGGATCCCGACAACCAGCTTGCGGACGTGTTCCACCGTCGCGCCACGTGGACGGGCCTGGTTATCGCATGGCCGCTGATCGACCCAGGGG
>CALMOK010000041.1:22859-24677 GCA_937871825.1 uncultured Alphaproteobacteria bacterium | reverse complement strand
CCTTCGGGTCGCGGGGTTTCGGTCCTGATCACCTCGAAGGGTCGCCTCGTCGCCATCCAGGCCGGCTCGCCCGCCACGTCGTCGGCGACGATCACGTGCAGCCGCGACATCGGCCAGTCGGTCGACGCCAGGCTGTCCAGCAATCGCTCGACCAGGATGAGGCCGTCCGGCGTCCGGCTCTGCCTGGTTGGCACCAGCAAGGTGACGTGTGGCGCGGCCTTGTCGAGGCGCCGGTCAAGCCGAAGCAGGCCGTTCGTGGCGCCTCCCTCGATCCGGTAGGCGTCAAAGGCCGGGTTGGCGACCAGCATGTCGCGACGGTCGCTGGAACTCACCACAGGCCGGACGCCCGGGTGAACGAGCAGGACCTCGGCGATGCGCTCGATCGCCATGCCGGCCGTCCAGGCCCGGACGATCAGGTCGTCCAGGGCCGCTTCGCCGCGCGCCTCGTCGAGCCCTCCCAGTTGATGCAGCGCCGACCCGCGCACGATGACGGGGGTTCCGATGTAGCTTTGCGCGACCAACAGGGTCATGTCGAACGAGGGTTTCAGCCGGAGCTGGTTCAACAAACCCTCTTCGCCAAGGGCGACGTCGTCGCCATAGAAGATCGCGATGTCCGGGCGGGTTGCGGCCGCGGCTTCCACGAGCTGTGACAGCGCCGGGGCGAGTTGCGCGGTTTCCTGCGCGAACACGGCCCAAACCTCCCGGCTGTTGCCGACCCGGTCGAGGATATTCCCCTGAACGGGGCGGAACCCGCCGTCGACCAGAGGGATGACCATGAAATTGTCGCTCTGGACCGCATGTTTGACCGGCATGCCTGAGCGCAAACGCACGCCGAGAAGCTCCGGCGTGTCCGGAACGGGGCGCCCGTCGTCGAACAATGAGGCGAGGCTGGCTCGGATCAGATCCCCGACCGCCGAATAGGAAAGCTGGGTCCCGACACGCTCCCGCGCCGCCTTCCGGCGGCCCGTATCGCCCACTCGAAGGTCGTTCACGGCCTTGACCAGCAAGTGGGCCAGCTTGTCCTCGTCGATGACCGCCCATTCGCCGCCCGAGGTGTAATGGCCAAAACTCTCCGTCAGCCGGACCCGCCGGGCCGGAACCGGGTAGCCGCAGGTCGCGTCGAGGAAATCCTGGCTGCCGCCGAAATCCGTGGCCACCACGCTTCGACCCGCCGCCATGGCCTCGGCGATGGTCAGGCCGAAGCCCTCGGAGCAATGGGGGGAGGCGTAGATTTCGGCGGCATTCATCAGCGTAACCATGGCGGCGGGCGACAGGGCACGGTTGACGAGGTGAACGCCGGGAACTTCGGACGCGAGCTGCTGGAGCGCGAGGCCGTCCTCGGGCCGGTCGAAAAGGTTCTTCGTTTTCAGGACCAGTGTCCAGCCGGCCGCTGCGAGCCTTGAGGCCGCGAAGGCGCGGATCAGGGCGTGCGGGTTCTTGCGCACCAGGTAGCTGGCACCGTCGAAGACGAACAGGATGATCTTGGCCGTCGCCGGGAGGCCGAGCTCCTTGCGGATCGCGGCGACGCCGGCCTGGTCGGGAACGCCCTGGGGCAGGGGCACCGGATGGGGCACGACGTCGACCGGGATTTCCGCGTAGGCGGAAAACACGTCGGCGCAGTAACGGCTGGGGGCCCAGATCCGGTCGACGTTGAAGTAATGCTCCTTCCAGGACGCCGGGATGTGGCCCATCTCCCAAACCCAGTAGCCGATCCGCTTGCGGGCGCGGCGAATGGCGCTCTGCTGCTCTGGGAGCAGGAGGCCCCAGGCTTCGGGGTTGAGGTGCACGATGGCGACGTCCGCCGGTCCTTCGAAATCG
>CALMOK010000041.1:0-22849 GCA_937871825.1 uncultured Alphaproteobacteria bacterium | reverse complement strand
ACCAGCGCGCGGTGGATATGGAACGGCTTCTTGACCGGGTGCAGGTTGAGCAGAACGCCCGTGCCGCGCAACGCCGCGATGATGGATCGGCTCGCCAGCCCAAGGCCGTTGTCGTAGTTCCAGGGACCGTAGAAGGCGACCTTCAAGGCACCTCGCGCCTTGGTGACGGAAGGCGACGCCTGGACCAGGAGCGGGAAGTCGGGCTCGACCGACCCGGTCACGCCCTTGTGGCGCAAGGTCGCCTCGAGCAGCCCCACATCGAAGCCCGCCCGCCCGACGATGTCGCGCCAGCCCGTCATGTCGATGTCGGGGAAGCGCTCCCGGAAGAGCAGCAGTTTGACGAAGGGAAAGCCCTGGCCGACCAGTTCGCGCCAGCCATACATCGTGGGGTTGCGCGGCTCGAGGCTGCTGAACAGGGCCTTGACCCGGAAACCCGAGCGGACCACCACCCCGGTGAGCGGGATTTCGTAGAGTCGGATCACGTCGTCCTTGCTGGCCAGCACTTCGACGCCGCGGAAGAAGAGGTGCAGCACGAAGGAGCCGAGCAGCTTTTGCTTGGCTGCCAGGAAGTAGCTCTGCAGGTGCCAGCCGTGCTCGTGTGTTTCGGTCAAACCGACGAGGTCGGCTGGATCGTTGCGGACGCGCTCCACGATCCGGCCAAAGGTCGTGGGATCGTTTGGACCGAACATGCTGTCGTTGACGAAGTAGAGGATGGACGAGTCCCAGACTTCGGGAAAAAGAAGCAGGGCCTGGGCCCAGGCGGCGAAGTCGAACCCGGCATTGTCCCGCACAACGAGGCCGGCCGAGAGTTCCGCGATCTCGTCCGCGATCAGGACCGGACGGTCGGCCACCACGATGAGCAGGATGCTGATGCCGGCCCGATCGAAGTCCCGGAGCAGCGGCAGCACATGCGGCCTGACGACCCCGTCGGTCGACAAGGTCACCAGCAAGACGGTTTCAGCGCCCGAAGGCCGTTCAAGCGGCTTGGCAACCGCCAACCGCACATCCGTCACGCGGCGCTTCGCGTCATGTGGCGCTGCGACGCCGCCTCCGATTTCAAAGGGCGAGCCGGCGAGTTCCTGGCCGTCACGTGCCAGGTGAGCCCGGACCCGTACCTTGCCGTCGCGGGGGACATCGATCCGCAGGCGCGTTTCGAAGCCTGCCTTCCTGGCCGATCGGCTCGCTTCCTCGACCTCGCCATGATCGAGGTGCGCGACCGCCGTGCCGACGCGCCTGCCATCCTCCGTCACAAAACTGAGACCCGCGGGCTCCTCCGGTGACGACGGGTCGATCGCCCAGCCCGTCACGGTCATGTCCCGGACGGATTCGATCCTTCCGATCGACGCCGCGCCATGCGGGCCGGCGCTCGCCCACCAGGCATCCAGGTCGGCGAGCTCGCGCTCGGCTATGGGATTGCGATCCAGATCGAAGCTGTCGCGGTAATGCGTCCGCGCGCCCTCGACATCTTTCCGCAGCTTGGACAGGTGTCCGAGTTGCAGGCACAAGTCCGGATCGTCCGGCTTGAGATCGCGCGCCGTTCCGTAGGCGCCAGCCGCAGCGTCCCACCGACCGCTCTCCTTGAGCACATGGCCGAGTTGCACCCAGATGCCGAAGTCGTCCGGTGCAAGTTCGAGAAACGCGCCGTAGGCCGCTTCGGCCTCCGGCCAGCGTCGCGCGTCCCGGGCCTGGTCGCCTGTCCCGCGAAGCTGATCGAGCGCTCTGATCCTGTTCCGGTCGTGGCGACCAGATTTCAACCATTTCGCCAAGAAACGTCGTCCTCCAAGTGGACCGATGCGGTCGCGAAATCCAGCTTGTCGTCCAACAGTTCAGAAACGCAAGATCGCCATTTGCTTGGCGGTGTCCCTAGTCGTCAATCCTCTCGGCTCTTGTCCAACAGTTGAGTCCCAACGTGCCGCTTCGGTTGTCACGGCCGGGCGATCAAATAGAAGTGGGAGTGCGGGGCCTTGCGACTGAATCAAGCGTCCGCCACTCATCCGGCGGCCTTTGGGGTCGCCGCTGAAGTCGTTGGACCGTCGTACAGCCAACAAACGTATGAAGAACGGCCATCATTCAAACCGCTCTGGCACCCAGACCGACCCTGGTCTAACATTCGGACCGGACAGGCCGGTTGGAGAATCATTCATCGCAGGACGTCTGCAAAGGGCAGAACGAGCGCGTTCTCGCGCGACGTCGATCCATTCGGACGTCCGGCCATCCTCCCCGACGAAGGATGCTTGGCGGCAACCAGATCGTCCCTCGCGGCTTGCCATCAAGGATCCTTAACCATGTCTGACGCAAAGCACGGGTCTGCTGGCCTTGACGGGAAAACCCTGGTCTTCACGGTCACGCCTGGGCGAAGCGGGACCGGGCTGCTCGCCACCCTGCTTGGCAGATCAGCGGGTATCGACGCGGCCCACGAGCCCTCTCCCCGGATCAACTTCGTATTCCGGTCATTCCAGGCCTGCCCCGATACTGCGGCTGGCTGGTTGCAGACGGAAAAGCTCCCCGCGATCCAGCAACGATCGGGTGGGCCGATCTATGTTGAAACTTCCCACCTCGTTTGCAAATGCCTGATCGAAACGCTTCTGACGACTGGGCTCGATCTGAAATTCATTTTTCTGTCCCGCCCGATCCGGGAGGTCGCGACCAGTCTTTACCAGATCAACGCCATACCCGAGCGCACGAGCGCGGGGCGCCTTGTGCTTCTTGGGCCTTCGGATCGCGGCGTCCTGCGGATTTCGTCCTGGGACGAATTGTCCGATTACCAGCTTTGCTACTGGTATGTGCGCGAGATCGAGCGACGGCAGGTCTACTACAAGGCGGTGTTCGATGAACGCGGCATCGCTTATCGGTCGATCACGATGAACGAACTTACGGACTGGAAGAGTTTCAGCCGCCTTTGTTATTTCCTGACCGATGATGATCAGCGCCCGTTGAACAGGAGCGAGTTCGATGCCGTGGTGGCACGGGACCAGAACCCCCGTGCGGGTATCCGCCCCTCTGCGGATTGGAACGTCGTTCCTCCGGACATCCGGGATCAAGAATCGACCGTGGATGAACTGCTGTGGGACCAAGCAGGGGCCTTGACCCCCGCATGATGGCCAAGGTGAACGTCAAACGTCCGAGGGGTGAGTGTCGCGCCTTCGCGGTCCCCGCGCCACCCTGTTGACCTCGGCCCGCCTCACTGCGGCATCGCCGATCGTTTCAGAATCACGCATGCCTCGATCGGCAGGTCTCTTCTGAGTTCCGCCGATACGCTGGCGTCGTGTTCGACCAGGATGTCCCACGCCCATTTCGGAAGCATGGATCGGGCCTGTTCCTGTCCCAACCCCAGGGCGAGACGAAGGTTGGTCATGGTTTGATCAACGAACGACGTGGACGTGCTGTTGAGCGGAACGACCTCCAACGCGATGTCGGGCAGAGGTGCAATGACATTTTCGAAGTAGGAGCGGGTGAACAGCCATTTGTCGTCGATGTGCCTGAAGATGTCGGCACTCTTATCTGTCCCGGCCCTCACCGTGTAATCGTTGATCAGGCTTGAAAGGCACGTTTCGGCGCGCGTCTCGATTTTTTCATCGAACACCGCCGCGCGATTGAGCCTGATGATCTGTGAATAGGCGAGGCGCAGGATGGCGTTGCCGCTTTCAAACGGTTCGAAGAAGATGGCAAGTCCGCCCGGCTTCAGGACGTGACAGGCCGACCGGATGCATGAGGAAGGGTCCAGCAGATGATGGAGGATGGCGGCGCCGATCACCAGGTCGGCGGAGCCTTTCTCGAAATACGGCTTCGTGGCATCCACGCAGACCAACGCCAGGCGATCCCTTTGCCCAGGGTTTTCAGCAACGTGATCACGCAGGATGGCGAGAAGGTTTTGGCTGAGATCGGTCGCGATGATCTTCGCTTCGGGGTAAAGGTCGAGGCAGGGCAGAACGGAATTGCCGGACCCGGATCCGACATCGAGGATGAGTTCAGGGTTTCCGATGATCCGGTTCGTGACGGCATCGTCGATGAGGCGACGGAAATAGGCGACCGATGTGTAACGCTGATGGTAAACGCCGGCATTCTCAAGGAATTGTTCGGTGATCCCGACCTTCGTTTCCTGGAGATCCTGTTCGGCGATCAAAATGCCGTGAAGATCGGGTGACACGGTGTCGCCCATATCCACCAGGGCGACGTTCATGCTCAGGTTCGCGATCGAATTCGAGACTGTCAACGCCATTACTTTGATCCATCAACGTGGTCAGGGACGATAGTTGCCGAAACGGTCTGGTTTACTGATGCCGAAGTTTTGATCGTGCCGACCGGCTGAGCAATCGCCACTCGTTCAGCTACGCCTGATGGGCATCGCCCGGTGAATGGTGCGAGTAATACTGTCCCGCCCCGAGCCAAGCGCGGTCGGGCTCGACAATCGGTTCGTTGACGCGTGTCCGGTCGCTTGCCGCGAAGAGGACGTCATTGAGTCGTTCCGGACGATAGATGAGGCTCAAGGGAACGACTGTCCCAAATCCGGTCGACCGAACCCGTGCCGCCGGGGCACCCAAGTCGAAGACGACGGGAAAGATGCCGTTGCGGAATGCGTGATCAAGGCTGAAGCTGAACGTTTCCGGGCAGACCGAGGCGTAGAAGAGGAGATCGCACGGATCCGCTTCAAACAACCGGATGATGTCGTTCTCCTCATACGGGCCAGTGATCGTCACGTTTGGAAGCGTTCCGAGCCTTGCGTCGTTCGTGTATCCATAGATCACGAACCGCATGGGGCGTTTGCGCAAAAGCGCGTCTGCCGCCAAGGCGTAAAGAACGCGGCTGCCCTTGTGGTCGCCGATCGCCCCGATCATCCCAATCGTCACAGGTTTCCCGAACCCTAATGGTTGCAAGGGTCGGCCCGCGGCCTGCTCCGGGACGGGATGCGGGCGCACCTGGATCTGTTGGAGGTTGGGGAAATAGGTGGCAATGCGACTGGCCAGATCGGTGCTGGGGACCAGTATGTTGCGCGCTTCGGAGAACAGGTGCCGGTACTCTTCCCGCCACTCGTCGGTGTCGACGGCACCGAAAGGCGATCCGGCCCGTCCTATGCAAATCCCGCAATAGCGGGTCGAGGGCGAATCGCAGAACGCACCGCTCCAATCGATCATGGTCAGGCGTGGGCAGACGGGCGTGTAGTCGTGGATCGTGACGTCCAGGGGTAAGCCCGCCAGGCGAGCGGCGGCGATCAGGTTTCGCACCAGGGCGTGAGGGTAGCCGACGACGGAATGCACGTGGACCAGGGCGAGATCGAGCTTTCGCAACAAGGCGGCGGCTTCTTCCGGGTCGTCGCCCGATAGGGCAGGGAGGTTCGGATAGTCGAAGGCCAGCGTCGAAGACAGCGAAAGGTGTTGCTTGGAAGGGTCGGGCTTCGCGGTGAGCGTCGGAATGCCATCCCCGTCGAGCAATCGGGCCAGGTCTAGGATGTGACGTTCGACGCCGCCTCCCCAGCCGTGTTCCACCATGAGGACGCCACGTCCCCGGCTCTCTTTCGCGAACCGCGCGATGTCGATCGACGCGCGGGCAGGCCTCAAGGCGTCCCGCCGAATGAAATTGTCGATGAAACCATGGTACCGGGGATGCACCGCGGAAAGCTTGCGGCTTGAGATTTCCTTTCCAACGACCGAGCTCTCGGCGAAAGACACCTCGCCGGTATGGGCAACCAAAACGTCGGGAGCGGCCATGTTGCGCCATCCTTTCTCGATGGCCCGGCAGCAGAAGTCATTCTCTTCCCCATACCCCCGACCAAACAGACGCTCGTCGAACAATCCGAGCGCGTCCAGGCTCGCGCGCGTGACGTACATGCAGAAACCGACGCCCGTCGGAACATCGACCGGCTTCACATCCTTGTTGGCGGCAGAGATGATTTCGTCCAGTTCGCCCAGCGTAACCTCAAGGCCTTGGGTGTTGTTCTCGTTGGCGAACGGATAGCTGAAGATGGTCGCATTGTTGGACAACGGCGTCACGGTCGCGATGGCGGGCGCCGAATAGGCATGCGCGCGAAGGCGGTCGAGCCAATCACCGAAAACAACCGTATCGGAATTAAGAAGGACGATGTCGCGCGAGGCGCTCAACGCCATGCCCTTGTTGACGGATTTCACAAAGCCGAGGTTGTCGACGTTGACGACGAGCTCGAACAATCCGCTCGCCGATAAGTCGCTCAACTTGGCGGACAGCAGGGCATCGGGGCTCCGGTCATCGATCACGACAAGGCGAAACGGGGTCGTGTTCTGTCCGGACAGCGCAGCGTGGATGCAAGCAAGCGTGTCGTCGTAACCGCGATAAACCGGGACAATGATGTCGACGCTCGCAGGCGTGTCGTGCGAGGCCGAAGTCAGCCTTTCGGCACAAGTTTGTTCGGCGACTAATCGGTCCCACTCCGCTTCGGCCGGCGCCTTTGGTTTGGGCGCACTGCCAAGCTTGCCGAGCCGGATACGGCGTTTTTCGCGCTGCCCGTGACGGAGATAATGCAGAAGTGGTTCGTCGTCCGCCGTTCGGACGTCGGTGTTGGTGGTCAGGTAGAAGCGTATGTCGAACGCGGCCGAAGGATCGTAGCCCTTGCGCCAACCTCCTCGAAGATAGTGTGCGGCGGCAGCCTGGACGGTTTCGAAAACCTGACCGGCGGCGCGTGCGTAGTGGTCGGCATCGAAGAGGTCGGACGCGCAAAGAAGGGCGACTTCGCCCGGATCAACAAAGGACAGACCATCTGTCCGCGTGGCGCTTTGGTTCTCGTCGCGCAGGGCGGCGAGAAGATCGGCAAACGTCCAACCTTGCTGCACTTCGCTGTAAAGCGACTGGATTCCAGGATCGGCGAAGAAGTCGCCAAGAAACTGCCGCGCCGTCCGGGCGGTCAGGATCCGCTGGCGGGCGGCATCCGAGAGCGGGAAATGGTTCACCACCCATTCCCTGGATCGAGCCGGAACATGAGAGGCGCGGCTGTTCACGCCTTCGGTGAAGCGGCCTTTGAGGACTGGGATCACGATCTCTGATTGGAACTCGGCCGACATCAGGAAGCCGCGTCCCAACTCGTCGATTGTCGCGCCAACCTTCTCGGCGGCGGCGGTGTCAGATTCCGGTTCCCGGCCGAGAAACGCGCGGTAGGCCGTAACCACGTCAAGGTGCGTTGCGGCATGTCCCAAACGGGCGAGCGCTGCCGATATCGCCTCGGTGCTCAAGCCAAGCTGCAAACCATCACTCAGTCGAGCGGCGACCGGGTCGGCGAAATAGGCAGCCAGGAGTTGCGGCACGCTGGTGGCATGGAGCACGCGCTCGCGCACAAGACTGGAGACTTCCAGATAGTGAAGGATCCACGGCTTGAGATGCGGCGCGAAAGCGCTTTGAAAGCGTTGAACGTCGATCGGGCTACCTTGCAGCACAGGTTGAACGATGTTCGCCCGAAACTCGGGGGAGCCCACGAAGGCTCGAACCAGACTGGGCATGTCGATGCCCACCATCTCCGAGAGAACAGCGTCCGACTCTGGGTCACGCGCGAGGAACAGGCGATAGGCGTTGGCGATGTCGGCCCGTGTCGCACCTGAACTCGATCCGCCATCGAGGGCTGTCGCCGACGACTTCAACGACGGCTCCCAGTCGTGCGTTCGACCGGCGGGAAACATTGATGGCTTTGCATGTGCGTCATTGTCGTTTCGTCAGGAACCTGAAACGGCGATTTCCTTGGTTCAAATCGTCGGCCTGTTCGCGTCGCGCTTGATCGTCATGTTGTTCTTTCAAAACGGCGATCTCGTTCGACAGGCCCTTCAGCGTTTCTTCTTGGAGGGCGGCGAATTGGTCTTGCAGGATCTCGACCTGGCTGGACAGAACCTGCAAGAGCGCGACGTCCTCGCGCAAGGTCTCGATTTCTAGAACGGCCGCACCCCGGTCCTCGGCGTTTCCGATCATCGCTGCTCGAAGATCGGTGATTTCCGCCTTCATTCGCGCGATCACGTCCTGGTCCTCGCTCCTCGCTTTCGCGAACGCTTGCTCCTGGTTCCGCCACGCTGTGTCGCGCTCGGAATCCTTTGTCTTCAGAATCGCGATTTCGGATCGAAGGACGTCCAAATCGGCTTCTAAGTGACGCTGCCTGTCGAGAACGAGATTCAGGCCCGCCTCTTTGTCGACCGTATCGGATGCCAGGGCGCTTTTGGCTGCTGAGAGTTCGTTCCGCATGGATGCTCGCTGCGACCAGAGATGCTCGATCTTCCGATCGTCGCCGCTCTCGTCACCGTATTGAGGCATGGTGGACAACGAGCGGACGAAGTCCTCCAGATGCAAGATCGAGCTGAGCTCGGTTGCTGCGTTGGCATGTGGCAGGCGCATGGCGTCCGGAATGAACAGCAAGGCCGCCTCACGTGCGACGCCAAAAAGATTTTCCGCGACGCCATGGTGGTTATCGGGGTTGAAGGCCGCGAAACTACAGAAGAACACCTTGTAGGCGAGCTGAGTCAGGGCCTGGATGAGTTTTACACCAACATCGATTCCGAGAACCTCGGCGAGGATCACGGGGCGGTGTTCCTGGATCGTCCGCATTCCGCCTTCGATCGCGGCCGCTTCAGCTCCTTCCACGTCCAGCTTGAGGAAATCGAGACGCTTGAGATCGAGGTCGTCGAGGCGGACTCGCCTGATCGCCAGCTTGAACTCGCCCCCGGTCACCGGGGCAGCCCGGATCACACCGGTGTTTTGGCGTCGTCCCGGGTCCAGCTGCGAAACGTAGGCGGTTCCTGCATCCCGGTCGAGAGCCGCAGTGACGACGTCGACGTTCGTCAGGCCATTGAGCCGTACGTTCGTTTCAAGAACATGCGCGAGTTCCGGCGAAGCTTCGATGGCGACCACACGCCCGTCCGGACCGCAAAGTCGTGCCAGTGGGAGCGTGTGGGTTCCGATGTTGGCCCCGCCGTCGACGACGCAGGCGCCCTCCGTCACAAATTGTTTGAGGAATTCGATTTCAGCGCCGGCCCACTCGCCATAGGTCCTCAACGAGTCCCCGATCGGACCATCGAAGGCGAAATAGGCCAGTCGACCGTCCGGCGTATGGGCAAGCTCCAGCCCATCCGGCAGGACAACCGTCGCGTCACCGTCTTTTGAGTCGGATTCCAGATGAACCATTGGACCTTCGTGCGCCTTGTCGGCTCGAGCCGCAAACCTGATTACCGTATGGGGTCGATCGGCGGCAAGCGGCCCATGCCCGTCGCTAGTCAAGGTCCATCGCAACTCGCTCCGCGGGTCACGCTCGTTCAGCATCGCCCGGCCTTGGACGGGCGCATCACCCGCGTGCCGGATGCCGGATCGGCCAAAGTTGCTGGAAACCGCATCGAGGCGGGTCCTTTCCCTCACCCTACCAAGCCGTTTTGGCGCACAATGTTCTGGCTAGCCTCGTCGGTTCCGCCGGCTTGTCGTGAAACGTTTTTCGCGATCAAACACGAGATCGTCATCCGTTTTGTGTCGTCGACCGTCGTCGCACGTCTTAGAACCGTGTTCCTGTTTGATCGCGAAAACGCTAGTCCGGTATGGTGACGCCTCCTGCAACACTGACAAACGTCAGGAACAAGATCCACGACGTCTGGACGATAGGCTGTTTCTACCTAGTCGTGCTCGGACGTCTCCCCGATCCGGATGGATTGGCGGCTTACGTTGACCACCTTGCAGGCGGCCTCCCTCTTGCCGAACTCGCAACCGTGATGACCGGGTCGGACGAGTTCAGATCCAAGGTGGGAACTGGAACATCCGCTGACTATCTTTGTGCCAACGCGCGGGGGGAACCACCGGATCAATTCGAGCGTGCCCTGCCGGTGGAGGAACTGGCGCTTGCTCTCGTCACTGATCCGGACGTGCAACTGCGTTTGGGTGTGGTCGAGCGGATGTTTCCGGACGATCGGGGTCTCGATAACGAACTCGCCTATGCTTTATGGGCCTATGAGGATGATCTGCGTCGCAAGACGCAATCGAGGTCGATCACGACTGCCGACGGGCCGGACCTCCTCTCGCTGATAATCGTCCTGGAGCGGCCGGACCTTTCGCTTGTCAGATCGATGCTCGAATCGAACCTGCAGCGGAACCGTCGCCTTCAGGTCGTCCTCGCCTACCGGGGCAGGCTTTCCCCCGACATAACGGACATTCTCACGCCCGACAGGAACCAGGGTGCGTTCGACATCGTCCAACTTCCCGGTTGGCGGTCGCCGGTGGCCCTGCGCAACAAGGCTTTGCGGCTATGCCGCGGGACTTTCGTCGCCTTGCTCGGCCAGCACGACCGATTGGCCGAGCAGGCCGTCTCGGACTTGGCCGTCGTCGCCCCGCATAGCGACATCGTTTACGCGGACGCCGATCGGATCGGCCCCGATGGAGTCCGTCGCGACCCGACCTTCCATGCCGCCTGGGACCCGGACTTCGCTTTGGCGGGCCCGCCGCGCGGCCTCGTGATGGTGAGAACGGCGCTCGTGCGGGCCTTGGGAGGATGGAGGGCTGCGGCGGAAGGCGAGCACGATTGGGACATGCTGCTTCGCGCTTCGCTGCGCGCCGATCCGTCCGCGATCCGTTACATCCCGGCTGTGCTCCGGCACCGAATCGACCCTCCGGCCTCGCCCGGCAGGCGCGATCCCGGTTTGGCGATCGTGAGGGCTCACCTGCGGGCGACGGGGCGTCGTCGCTATGGCGTCCACAGGATGGCCGGCGCCGGGCCGGTAAGAATAATCTACCCATTGCCGGCGTCGCCGCCGCTGGTCTCCATCATCATCCCGACCCGGGATCGGGCGGCCCTTCTTCGGCCGTGCCTCGACGGGCTCCTGAAGCGGACCGATTACCCGGCCATCGAGGTGCTGGTCGTCGATAATGACAGCCGCGAAGCCGAAACCCGGGTCCTGTTCGATGAATTGAAGAAGGATGGCCGAGTCCGGGTCGTCGAGCAGCGCGGGGCGTTCAACTGGTCGGCGCTCAACAATCATGGCGTCCGCACCATGCGGGGCGAGGTGGCCGTGCTGCTCAACAACGACACCGACGTCATCGACCCGAATTGGTTGAAGGAGATGGTGGCACACGCCCTTCGGCCGGACGTCGGCATCGTGGGTGCCAAGCTGCTTTATCGGGACGGCACGATCCAGCATGCCGGGATCGTTCTTGGTCCAAACGGACGTGGGTCTCACATCTGGCGGCACGCCGCCCGGGACGCGACCGGCCACAACAACCAACTCGCCGCCGTCCGGACGATGTCGGCCGTGACCGGGGCCTGCATGGCGTTCCGCCGTGGCGTGTTCGAGGAGGCCGGCGGCATTGAACAGGAAACCTTGCAGGTGACCTGGAGCGATGTCGACTTCTGTCTCCGGGTGCGCGCGGCCGGCTACCGGGTGGTCTGGAACCCGCATGCTCTGCTCTACCATCTCGAACTCGCGAGCCGCGGATCCGAAGACACCCCGGAGGCGATGCGCCGCTACGCGCGGGAGCAGGATCACATGCGACGCCTCTGGGGGGCGGCCCTCGACAGCGACCCTTATTTCTCCCCGTTCCTTGAAGCGCGCGAGGGGGCTCCGGTTTTGGCAAAACAGGGTGACCCGCCGAACGATCGAAGACCCCGCAAGGCGTGAGCCCGCGTGACCCTTGTCCGGCCAATCGGCCTGCCGCGTGGATCAAACCGGACCGGATGGCGATTGTTCTCCCAGGTGTCGGCATGGTGGACGACCTGTCTCGATCCATGGGTCCCCACCCCGGTGTTCGTGGCCACGATGCTGATACGCAAGGGCCAAGCTGACCGAGCCGTTCGATCTGCCGCCGGTCATTGCCTTCGAGGATGACAGCGTCGATCGAGCGCCGCACGGTTTGGATCACGAAGCGAGCCGATCGCGACAACACAAGCCAGGGCCATCGATCATGGGGATCGATCCACCCGGCTCCACGAACGAGCACAGAGATTTGGAGAGCGACATGCGCGGATCCATTGAATTCGAATTGACCCGCCGGGGTGTGCTGGCCGGAACGGCGGCGGCGGTCGCAGCGACCGGCATGCCGTCCGGGGTTGGCGCCCAGGAGGCCGCGGGCCCCGAAACGCCCGTCATGTCCAAGGTTTCGCTCAAGGTGAACGGCCAGGGCCATGCGCTTGAATTGGACGCCCGGACCAGCCTGCTCGACCTGCTGCGCGAGCACCTGCACCTCACCGGCACCAAAAAGGGCTGCGACCATGGCCAGTGCGGCGCCTGCACGGTGATCGTTGATGGCCGGCGCATCAACGCCTGCCTGACGCTGGCCATCATGCATGAGGGCGGCGACGTCATTACCATCGAAGGCCTTGGCACGCCCGACAACCTGCATCCCATGCAGGCGGCCTTCGTCAAGTACGACGGGTACCAGTGCGGCTACTGCACGCCGGGGCAGATCTGCTCGGCCGTGGCCGTGCTGGACGAGATCAAGGCCGGCATCCCGAGCCATGTCGGCGCCAGCCTGACGGAGCAACCCGAAGCGACCGCGACGGAGATGCGCGAGCGGATGAGCGGCAACATTTGTCGCTGCGGAGCCTACTCGAACATTGCCGAAGCCATGGCGGACGTCGCCGGGAGGACGGCATGAAGCCCTTCACCCACGAACGCCCCAAAACCCCGGCCGAGGCCGCCTCGTCGGCCGCGCGCATACCCGGCGCCAAGTTCATCGCCGGCGGCACCAACCTGCTCGACCTGATGAAGCTCCAGATCGAGACCCCGCGCCACCTCATCGACGTGAACGGGCTCGGCCTCGACACCATCGAGCCCACCCCCGAAGGCGGGCTCCGCATCGGCGCCCTGGTGCGCAACACGGACCTGGCGGCGGATGGCCGGGTTCGGCGCGACTATGGGCTGCTGTCGCGGGCCATCGTGGCCGGCGCCTCGGGCCAGCTCCGCAACAAGGCCACCACGGCGGGCAACCTGCTCCAGCGCACGCGCTGCCCGTATTTCTACGACACCAACATGCCGTGCAACAAGCGCCAGCCGGGCAGCGGTTGCTCGGCCATCGGCGGTTACAGCCGCCAATTGGCGGTGATCGGCGTGAGTGACGCCTGCATCGCGACTTATCCCGGCGACATGGCGGTGGCGATGCGGGCGCTCGACGCCACGGTCGAGACGGTCAAGCCCGAGGGTGCGACCCGGACGATCCCGATCGCCGACTTCCATCGCCTGCCCGGCGACACGCCGCATATCGAGACAACGCTGACTCCCGGCGAACTCATCACGGCCGTGACGCTGCCCAAACCGCTGGGCGGCACGCACATCTACCACAAGGTCCGGGATCGCGCGTCCTACGCTTACGCGCTGATCTCGATCGCCGCCGTGGTGCAGAAGGACGGCACCGGCCGGGTGGCGGTGGGCGGCGTGGCCCACAAGCCATGGCGCGATGAGGCGGCCGAAGCCGACCTGCCGAAAGGCGCCAAGGTCGTGACGGCGCAACTGTTCGCCGGCGCCAAGCCGACGACCGACAATGCTTTCAAGCTGCGGCTGGCCGAGCGGACGCTCGGCGCCGTCCTCCAGGAGGCGAAGGGCTGAGCCATGAAGTTCGACACACCCGCGACAACCAACCCGATCGACCAGCTCAAGGTGATCGGCAAACCCACCGACCGGATCGATGGCCCCTTCAAGGTCACCGGCACGGCTCCCTACGCTTATGAGCGAAACGACGTCGCTCCGGACCCGGCCTATGGCTTCGTGCTCGGGGCCGGTATCGGCAAGGGCCGCATCGCCGGCATGGACACGGCCGCCGCCAAGGCCGCTCCCGGCGTGATCGTGGTGTTGACGGCACTCGACATTCCCAAGCTCGGTCTCGGTAAGATGAACTTCGCCGCGCTGTTCGGCGGACCGGTCGTCCAGCACTACCATCAGGCCATCGCGGTCGTGGTGGCGGAAAGCTTCGAGCAGGCCCGCGCGGCGGCGGCCTTGATCCGCGTGGATTACGACCGCCAGCAGGGCCGGTTCGACCTCGCGGCCGCGGCCGGGAGCGCCCCGCTCGTGGGGGGCGACAGCGGCGAGGGAAGCGGCGCCCCGCCGGTCGACAAGGTCGGTGACTTCGAGGGCGCCTTTGCGGCGGCCTCCGTCAAGCTCGACGCGACCTACACGACGCCTGACGAAAGCCACGCCATGATGGAGCCGCACGCCACCACGGCGTCATGGGACGGCAACAAGCTGACGCTCTGGACCTCGAACCAGATGATCGCCTGGGGCAAGGACAGCATCGCCAAGATCTTCGGCATTCCGGCCGAGAACGTGCGCCTCGATTCGCCCTATATCGGCGGTGGATTCGGGGGCAAGCTGTTCGTGCGCGCCGACGCCGTGCTGGCGGCCTTGGGATCGAGGGTCGCCAGGAGGCCGGTCAAGCTGGCGCTGACCCGACCCATGATCATCAACAACACGACGCACCGCCCGGCTACCATCCAGCGCATCCGCATCGGCGCCACCCCGGATGGCAGTATCACCGCCATCGCGCATGAAAGCACCTCGGGCAACCTGCCCGGCGGCAAGCCGGAAACGGCTGTTTCCCAGACCAAGCTCCTTTACGCCGGCGCGAACCGAATGACCGCCATGCGGCTCGCGGAACTCGACCTGCCGGAGGGCAACGCAATGCGGGCGCCCGGCGAAGCGCCGGGCCTGATGGCGCTTGAGATCGCCATGGACGAAATGGCGGAAAAGCTGGGGCTCGATCCCGTCGCCTTCCGGGTGCTTAACGACACGCAGGTCGACCCGGAAAAGCCCGGACGCTCGTTCTCGCACCGCGATCTCGTGGGCTGCCTCCGGCTCGGCGCCGAGCGCTTCGGCTGGGACAAGCGCAACCCGCGTCCGCGTCAGGTGCGGGACGGACGCTGGCTGGTCGGCATGGGAGTGTCGGCGGGCTTCCGCAACAACCTGCTGACGAAGTCGGGCGCGCGGGTCCGGCTCGGCCGGGACGGCCGGGTCACGGTCGAGACCGACATGACCGACATCGGCACGGGCAGCTACACCATCATCGGCCAGACCGCAGTCGAGATGATGGGCGTGCCGCTCGACAGGATCGTGGTCCGGCTCGGCGATTCCGACTTTCCGGCCTCGGCCGGTTCGGGCGGTCAGTGGGGGGCGAACAATTCCACCTCGGGCGTCTACGCCGCCTGCGTCAAGCTCCGCGACGCCGTGGCGGAGAAGCTCGGCTTTGACGCGGCCGACGCGATCTTCGCCGACGGCGAGGTTCGCTCGGGCGATCAGAGCGCGCCACTCGCACAGGCCGCGCGCGCCGGGGACCTCGTGGCCGAGGACGCGATCGAATATGGCAACCTTGCCAAGACCCACCAGCAATCGACCTTCGCGGCCCATTTCGTTGAGGTCGCGGTCGACTCGGCCACTGCGGAAACCCGCGTGCGTCGCATGCTGGCGGTGTGTGCTGCGGGTCGGATCCTCAACCCGAAGTCGGCGCGCAGCCAGGTGATCGGGGCCATGACCATGGGGGTCGGCGGCGCGCTGATGGAGGAACTCGCGGTCGACAAACGCCACGGCTTCTTCGTCAATCACGACCTTGCCACCTATGAGGTGCCGGTTCACGCCGACATCCCCCACCAGGACGTGATCTTCATGGACGAGACCGACCCGATGTCCTCGCCCATGAAGGCCAAGGGCGTCGGCGAACTCGGCCTGTGCGGGGTTGGCGCGGCGATCGCCAACGCCATCACCAACGCGACCGGCATCCGCGTGCGCGACTATCCCATCACGCTGGACAAGCTCCTGGAGCACATGCCGGACACCGTGTAGAACCGGGAGAGGGCGGTCGTCCTTCCCCGCTCGATCCCGCCGGTGGTGCGCCTGAACGGTTCATCGAGGCTTGTTCGACGAGGAAGGTTGCCGCCGCATCGGTCGCCGCCCCGGAACGAGGGATGTTCAACCATGTCCGCAAGCCCCGCCTTGAGCGATCCGTCCCTCTTCCGCGAAGCCGGTTTCGTGGCGGGAGCCTGGGTTCCGGCGACGGAACCGGACCGCCTCGCCGTGACTTCGCCCGCCACAGGTGTTGTGCTGGGCCACGTGCCCTCGCTCGGGCGTGAGGCGACGCGAACGGCGATCGACGCCGCCGAGGCGGCTTGGCCCCTGTGGCGCGCGCGGCCCGCCACTGAGCGGGCCGCCCTGCTGATGGCGTGGCACGATGCCATCCTCGCCAACGTCGACGACCTCGCCCTCATCATGACGCTGGAGCAGGGCAAGCCGCTGGCCGAAGCGCGGGGGGAGGTGCGTTACGGCGCGGGCTTCATCCGGTGGTTCGCGGCCGAAGCCGAACGCGTTTATGGGCAGCTCGTGCCCGCGCCCGAGGCCGGACGGCGGATCGTCGTCATGAAGGAGCCGGTTGGCATCGCGGCCGCCATCACACCCTGGAATTTCCCGATTGCCATGATCACCCGAAAATGCGCGCCGGCGCTGGCGGCGGGCTGCCCGATCATCGTGAAACCCTCCGAATTCACACCATTCTCCGCCCTGGCGCTCGCGGTACTGGCCGAACGGGCCGGCCTGCCGGCCGGGCTCCTCAGCGTGCTGACCGGCTTGCCGGCCGAGATCGGCGCGGAGCTGACCGGGAACCCCAAGGTCCGCAAGCTGTCCTTCACGGGCTCCACGCCCGTTGGACGGCATCTGATGCGGCAATGCGCCGACACGGTGAAGCGGTTGAGCCTGGAGCTTGGCGGCAACGCGCCGTTCATCGTCTTCGACGACGCCGACGTTGAGGTCGCGATCGCCGGGGTGATGGCCAGCAAGTTCCGCAACGCCGGCCAGACCTGCGTTTGCGCCAACCGCATCCTGGTCCAGGGCGGCATTTACGAGGCCTTCGCCCACAAGCTCGCAGCGGCCGTCGCCGCTCTGCGGGTCGGCGATGGGCGCGAGGACGGCGTAACGATCGGCCCGCTGATCAACGACGCGGCGGTCGGCAAGGTCGAGGCCCACATCGCCGACGCCCTGGCGCAAGGCGCGACCCTTCGGGCGGGCGGCGCCCGCCATTCGCGCGGCGGCACCTTCTTCGCTCCCACTGTGCTGACCGGCGCGACGGCCGGCATGCTGGTCGCCCGGGAGGAAACGTTCGGCCCGGTCGCCCCGCTGTTTCGCTTCGAGGACGAGGACGAGGCGCTCCGCCTGGCCAACGACACCCCGTACGGCCTCGCGGCTTATTTCTACACGCAGGACCTCAAGCGCTCGTGGCGCGTCGCCGAGCGCCTGGAGTTTGGCATGGTGGGCCTCAACACGGGAAGCGTCTCCATTGAGGCGGCCCCGTTCGGCGGCGTCAAGCAATCCGGCCTTGGCCGCGAAGGATCGTCGTTCGGCATCGAGGAATATCTGGAGATCAAGGCCTTCCACATCGGTGGGCTGTAGGGCGGGATCGGCTTGGAACGCACGCGCCCGTGTGACGATGGCGCCCAAAGCCCCGACCGATCCTCAGGCCGAGGTGTGAATCCGTTCCAGCATCGTGACGTCGACGCCCTTGTAGGGGGCTTGGCCGAAAGCCGCATAGCCGAGCTTGGCGGCGAGCCCGAGCGAAGGGCCGTTGTCCGGACCGATGATGCAGACCGTGCGCGAACGCGCGTCCTTCCCGTCGAACCACCGATGCGCGGCCGTCGCGGCCTCGAAAGCGTAACCTCGACCATGGATGGCCGGATCGAAGATCCAGGCGGCTTCCGGAAGCCCGTCAAACGTTTCGCCCAGCCCTCGACCGAAGTCGGCCAGACCCACTTCGCCGAGGAACCGCCCCGTCGCCTTGTCGAGCACGGCGAACATGCCGAAGCCCAGCAGGGTCCAGTGCCCGGCGTAGCGGAGGATCCGGTTCCAAACGTCCTCGCGTGAGGGCGGCGGCGCGGCGATGAACCGTCTCGCCAGCGGATCGGTGAAGATCCGATGCAGGGGCTCGACGTCGGCCAGACCGTGAGGCCGGAGAAGGAGGCGCGGTGTCTCGATCATGACCAGACCATATCAAACCGACCGGCGGGCCGCCCATCGATAGCCCGCCCGACCACCGTTGATCAACCGCGCCCCTGGCCCGTTGAGCCTCGACGCCGTCTCGCCCCATTGCCAGTCATGTGACCCATGGCGCACATTCGCCATCGGCGAGGAGCCCCGAACCCTGACCTCACCCCGACTGGACGAGGCGCATCCATGCCCATCGAAACGTTCGAGATCCGCCACGATGATCTGTCCGGCGAGGCGACCCGCGCGCTTTTGCGCCTGCACCTTCAAGGCATGCGGGCAAACTCGCCGCCCGGCGCGGTTTTCGCGCTTGACCTGTCGGGCCTCGGCGCCCCGCAGGTGACGGTCTGGTCGGCGTGGGCGGGCTCGGCCGTCGTTGGCATCGGCGCCCTGAAGGATCTGGGCGACGGGGCGGGGGAGCTGAAATCGATGCGGACGCATCCGGATTTCCTGCGACGCGGCGTTGGCGGCGCCATCCTCGAACACATCATCGGCGCGGCGCGCCAACGAGGCCTCGAACGCTTGAGCCTCGAAACCGGAAGCGGCCCGGCTTTCGAGCCGGCGCTCTCCCTTTATCGACGGCGCGGGTTCAGCAGCGGCGAAGCGTTTGGCGGTTATCAACGAAGCGAGTTCAATCAGTTCCTGCATTTGGCGCTGGAACGCGAAGCGCCACCTGGGTAACGGGACCGGACTCAGGCCTGTCTTGCGACGAGACGGTCGAGGATGTCGCCGGTGGTCCCGGTTTCGCCGAGCCTCGGAAAGATGCGTTCCACGCTGTTGGTGTGCGCTTCAAGGCTCGTGTCGGTCACCGCGTCGGTCGCGACGGCGACGTTGAAGCCGAGTTCGCGCGCGTGCCGGGCCGTCGACTCGACGCCGAGGCTGGTGGCGATCCCGACGATCACCACCTGGGTCACGCCCAGCCCCTTCAGGTGCTCTTCGAGACCGGTGTTGGTGAAAGCCCCCCAGGTCCGTTTGGTGACCATGTGGTCGCCCGGCTGCCGGTTCAGCTCGGGGATCAACTCGGTCCATCCGGGCGGCATGTTGGCGACGTTGCTCGGCCGCTCGGTCCGGCCCGTGGGAGCACCGTCGACGGTGACGAGCACGACCGGCAAGCCGGATCGTCGGAAACCGTCGGCGAGTTTGCCCGCGCGCTCGACGAGCTTGCCGACCGGATGCGCGGTTGGAAGCGCCACGATGCCGTTCTGCAGATCGATGACCAGCAGGGCGCTTTGGGTGTCGAGGGTCGTTAAGGGCATGACGGACCTTTCGTCCACGGCTCGCCGGCGCGACGGGGTTGGTTAAAGCCGCAGCATAGCATGGCACCAGGACGATCAGCGTCGACGGAGGCGCCCTGGCGCGCCGGGCGGAAGGGAACGGTGCGTCTCGCCTCTGCGTTGTGGGTGGACGCCGCCACGTTGGGCCGCTTTTCCTCGCCTCGCAACGGACCCCATGACGGACCAATCATCGGATAACCGAATCGCCCTCGTGATCATGGGCGTGTCCGGGTCGGGCAAAACCTCGGTCGGCGCCTTGCTGGCGGGCTTGCTCGATCTCGACTTCGTCGACGGGGACGACCTGCATCCCGCCCGCAACGTCGAGAAGATGCACGCCGGTCACCCCCTCGACGACGACGACCGTGCGCCCTGGCTCGATCGGGTGGGCGCGACCCTTGGGAACCGCGAGGCCCATCCGGGTGGGGTGGCGATGGCCTGCTCGGCCTTGAAGCGGTCGTACCGGGACCGCATCCGCGCGGCCGCCGGGCCGGGCCTGATCTTCGTCTTCCTCGACGTCGATCAGGCGGAGGTGGAACGCCGCATGGCCGTCAGGCTCAACCATTTCATGCCGGCCAGCTTGGTCGACAGTCAATTCGGCACACTCGAACGACCCGATGGGGAACCTGACGTCATTTTCGTCTGGGAGGTGGGAGACGCCAATGGAACCGCGCGGACCGTCGCCGAGCGGCTGAAGCAGCGCTTCATCGAATCTGGTCGGCCGTCATGACCGGCCAAGTTGAAAGCCGCGCGATTCCCGCCACGCCGTTCCTTCTCGGCTTTGCCGGGCTGATCCCATTCTGGGGCTTGGCCCTGGGGCTCCACGTGGCGCCGGTGGCGGGGATCGAAAGCTCATTTCTCGACTTGGCTTTGGCCACTTACGGAGCCGTGATCCTGTCGTTCCTGGGTGGAATCCGTTGGGGCCTCGCGACACAACAAGCCGACCAGGGGAGGCTCGCTCCCCACTACGCGATCGCCGTCCTGCCCTCGCTCGCCGCCTGGGCGGCGCTCGCCCTTCCAGAGCCCTGGCGCCTCGCCGTGCTGGGACTTCTCATCCTCGCCCTCGGGCCGATCGACGCGAGCTTCGCCCGATTCGGATTGGCCCCTCCCTGGTACGCCCGACTGCGGTGGATCCTCAGTCTCGGGGCGGGCATCGCGCTGGTGATCGCTGCCCTGGCATACCGCTGAACGCCAGGGTGGGCCTGGGATTCGTGACCGTTCAGTTAGTTGACAACCACGGTAGACTGATCATCTAAGACCAGAGTGACGTTCAGTCATCAGCGGGGTTGTCATGAACAGGTTGATGCAGGACCTCGACGAGCTTGCTGGTCTCGACATCGTGCTGTCGCGCGAAACCCGCCCGGACAACGACGAGGCTCATGGTAGAGCGGCAACGGTTCGCTCCAACCGGATGACGGATTTCATCGCTCGCGTCGTCACGGGGCTGGCGCCGCGAGGGTGGTTTAACGGGATTGCCCGCCCGCTTCGCCCGATCCGATAGGGGCTCAATCCTTCTGCAGGATCGCCTCGGCGTCGAACGGCCGACTGGCCCGGTGCGTCGCGTAGCCGTTCTGGCGAACCTCAGCGTCGACCGCGGGGCTGACGCGGCAACGGCCCATCAACGTCCAATCCGTTTGCGACTCGTTGGCCGGGATCTTGCCGCCTTCGGGAAGCACGATCCACAAGCCCGGATCGATTTGGCTGCCCCATACCTCGAACATGAAACCCTCTTTCGCCCTGGTCACGCCAGGCCAACGCGCGGGGTGGCCGAGCCGTTGCGCCCACCCCTTGTGTCAGGCGCGATGCGGCCGTCATGCTGCTGGTGCCGCGTTCCGCGGCTTCTGCCACCAGATGCCGGACCAGTCGATCTGGTTGACGGTCGCCTCGATCCCCATGGCCCGCCGGTAATCGTCAACAGCGCGGCGGCAACCCGGGACGGCCCCGTAATCATCGACGATCAGGTAGCCGCCCGGCGACAGTTTCGGATAAAGATGTTCGAGGGCCACCATGGTCGACCCGTACATATCGCCGTCCAGCCGGAGCACCGCGAGCGGGCCGGTGTCGAGCGTCGGCAAGGTGTCCTCGAAGAACCCTTTCACGAAGACGACGTTGTCGGCCAGCAGGTTGTATTTCGCGAAGTTCGCGCGAACCTCTTCGAGGCTGACGGCGAGTTGCTCGAAGGTGTGGTGCTGGTCGCCGGCGTCCGCCGTGTATTTGGCGGCATCCGGCTTCGGCAGGCCCTCGAAGGAATCGGCCACGAACACCTTGCGGTGCGTTTCGCCCAGCACCGTCAGGGCGCCCTGCATCAGGATGCAGCACCCCCCGCGCCAAACGCCGGTTTCGATCAGGTTGCCGTCCACGCCCTCGTGAACCGCCTGGATCACCAGGTTGACGACGTTCTCGAGCCGGCTGACCCCCACCATGGTGTGGGCGACCCGCGGCCAGTCCTGCCCGACGGCCCGCTTTGCGGGGCTGAAGGCCTGGGCCGACCAGGGGTCCATGTTGGGGTCTTCGTAGATGAGGTTCGTCAGCGTCCGGATGAGGAGGTCGAGGTAGAGTTCGGCGGCTGACATCGGCGTTCCGTTTGCAAGAGCGGTGGGGGGGTCAAGCGTCCATGAGGCTCAAGGCCTCCTCGCCTGCCGTGATGGCATAGTCGGCCTCGTCGAACAGGGCGGCCAGGAGATCGGCCTGCCGGTGGCCCGTGGCGGCCGCGAACCCGCGCGCCGCGATGGCCCGGCGCCTCGCCTCGTCGGCCACCAATCCCGCGCATCGATCGACGAGCTGGTCGTAGGAGCAAACGACGAGCCCGTCCGCGTAGGGCGTGATGTCGGGATCGTCGGCCTCGCCCTCGGTGACCACGCAAGCCCGGTTGGCCAGCAGGAACGAGACCCGCACCGTTTCGAACACCGCCGCTTCGTAGTAATGCAGGTTGAGCACGATCTTGGAGCGGGCGATCGCGGCGTCGCGCGCCGGGCCGTAAACGTCGAAGAGATGGTGTACGGCGAGACCACGCGCCCGCAATCCGTCGAGGACCCTTGCCCGCCGCTCGTTCAACGACCCGTAGAAGAGCACGTCGATATCGCGGACGACCTCCTGGGCGGCCTCGGGGACGATGCGGCTCAGGCCCGGGCTGTGGCCCACGGCAAGGAGGCGCGCGTGGACAATGCCGAGCTTCGCCAGCGCGGCCCGGTTCCGGGCGCTGTAGTCGAGAACGGGAAAGCGTTTCAGCAGCCCCAGATAGTCCGGCCGGAGCCAGCCCGAGCGCGGGTCGACCTGTTCGAAATTGTAGAGCACGCTGCCGGGCGGAAGGCTCGACGCCGTCTCGGGTGGCAGCAGATGCGGGCCGAGCACGATCGGCACGCGGCCGTTCCAATCCTGCGGGCGTCGCACGACGGGCGCCGACCCGCCCAGTGCCGCGAAAGCCTCGGTGAAACCGAGCGCCACGTCGTTGAAGGCTTGGTGGTGCGTGTAGCCGGGCGGCGCGACGATCCACAAGCAGTGGCGGTCCCGGTGGTGGGCCCAACCTCCCGCAAAGGCCTGGAGGGTCGTCGGCGGCGTCGCGCTCACCTTGCGCCGCAAGGGGCCAAGCTGATCGGGGACGGCGAAGGAAGCCGGGGGTTCCCCGTTGTCCATCCGCTCCACCATGGCGAGCAAGGC
>CALMOK010000040.1 GCA_937871825.1 uncultured Alphaproteobacteria bacterium | reverse complement strand
CCAGGACTTCCGCGACTGGGACTTCCTGTCGCCCTGGGAGGCGATGGATATCGCGTCGCTGCCCGGAGACGAAAAGGCCAAGCGCTTCGGCGTCGATGGCGAGAAAGCGTCATGAACGACCAGATCATCCGCAACTTTTCCATCAATTTCGGTCCGCAGCATCCCGCCGCGCATGGTGTGCTCCGCCTCGTCCTGGAGCTCGACGGCGAAGTCGTGGAGCGCGTCGACCCGCATATCGGCCTGCTGCATCGCGGCACCGAGAAGCTGATGGAGTCGCGCACCTACGTCCAGAACATCCCCTATTTCGACCGGCTCGATTACGTCGCGCCGATGAACCAGGAGCATGCGTTCTGCATCGCTATCGAACGTCTCCTGAAATTGGAGGTGCCGCGGCGCGCACAACTCATCCGGGTACTTTACGCCGAAATCGGCCGCCTCTTGTCCCATCTCCTGAACGTGACAACGCAGGTCATGGACGTGGGTGCCCTGACGCCTCCACTGTGGGGTTTCGAGGAGCGAGAGAAGCTGATGGCGTTCTATGAGCGGGCGTCCGGTGGCCGCCTGCATGCCAACTACTTCCGTCCAGGTGGCGTGCGGGCCGACCTGCCGCACGGGCTCGTTGAGGATATCGGAGCCTTTTGCGAGCCATTCCTGCGGGTGGTGGACGATCTGTGGAGCCTCTTCGTCGAGAACAGGATCTTCAAGCAGCGCAACGTCGATATCGGCGTCGTGAGTCTTGAGGATTGCTGGAAGTGGGGATTTTCGGGCGTCATGGTGCGGGGATCGGGCGCCGCTTGGGACCTGCGCAAGAGCCAGCCTTACGAATGCTACGAGGAGATGGATTTCGACATCCCCGTTGGCAAGAACGGGGACAATTACGACCGACAGGTCATCCGCATGCAGGAAATGCGTGAGGCGACCAAGATCATGCAGCAATGCGTGGCCAAGCTCCTGGCGCCGGACGGGCAGGGGCCGGTCCATTCGCGGACCGGCAAGGTGTCGCCCCCATCGCGCGGCGAGATGAAGCGGTCGATGGAAGCGCTGATCCACCATTTCAAGCTGTATAGCGAAGGGTTCCACGTGCCAGCCGGCGAAGTTTACGCGGCCGTCGAAACCCCGAAGGGCGAGTTCGGCGTGTATCTGGTCTCGACGGGAGGAGACATGCCTTATCGTTGCAAGATCAGGGCACCTGGCTTCGCCCACTTGCAGGCGATGGATTTCCTGTGCCGCGGGCACATGCTGGCCGACGTGTCGGCTATCCTGGGTTCGATCGACATCGTGTTCGGGGAAGTCGACCGGTGATCCGTTTGGCTGGGCTGGTTGTTTCCGCTTGTGCCGGCTTGTCGGCCGCTTCTGCGGAAGCGCAACTGCCGGTCGCCAAATGGTTGAGCGAAGGTTACGAAATAAAGGCCGCCTTCTCGGATAATTCCGGGGGTGCCTATCTGGTGCTGGAAAAGGGTACGTCGGCCTATCTGTGCCACAGCAGCCCCAACCAGGTTTGTGAAAAGCTGAACTGAGAAAGCAAGAATGGCCGTTCGCCGATTGGCTGAGGTTCAGCCCGACAGCTTCGACTTCACGCCCGAGAACATGGTCTGGGTCGGGAAACAGGTTGCCAAATATCCACCGGGGCGCGAGGCCTCAGCGGTGATCGCGTTGCTGCGCCGCGCGCAGGGTCAGCACGACGGGTGGCTGCCGCAGAAGGCGATCGAGCGGGTCGGCACGATCCTGAACATGCCGTATATCCGAGTGCTGGAGATCGCCACCTTCTACTCGATGTTCAACCTTGCGCCGGTTGGTCGCTTTTTCATTCAGATGTGTGGCACGACGCCCTGCCTCCTCGCCGGATCGGACGGCATCAAATCCGTCCTCGAGCAGCGGGTTGGGCCACAGGGTCAGGTGTCGTCTGACGGCCTGTTTTCCTGGATGGAGGTCGAGTGCCTGGGCGCCTGCTGCAACGCCCCCATGGTGCAGATCAACGATCTCTACTTCGAGGACCTGACGCCAGCCAACTTCAGCCACCTCTTGGATGAACTCGCGGCCGGGCGGGCCGTGCGCCGCGGATCGCAAACGGGCCGGATGAATTCGGAGCCGGCGGGCGGCCTTACCGCCTTGACCAGCTTCTTCGGCGAACATCCGCCCGAGCCGGCCAGTCGGAACAAGCCCTATCTTCCAGGTCCGGAGGACGGCACGCAGCCGCTTTCGCTGATCCCGCCCGCGCCCGAACCGGCCGAGCCGGCTCTAACCTTCACGCAGGTGGAGGCGCAATGACGACGCTGTCGTGCCCGCTGGCTTTCCCGGTATCGAAAGAGGTCTTCAATGCTTGAGGACAAGGACCGCATCTTCACCAACATCTACGGGTTCGGCGACTGGCGCTTGGCCGGTGCCCGGTCTCGCGGAGCTTGGGACGGCACCAAGGGCCTGCTCGAGAAGGGCAAGGACTGGATCATCAACGAGATGAAGGCGTCCGGCCTTCGCGGGCGCGGCGGAGCAGGTTTTCCAACCGGGTTGAAATGGTCCTTCATGCCGAAGGCCGATCCGGCGCGCCCGTCCTATCTCGTCGTCAACGCCGACGAATCGGAGCCCGGCACCTGCAAGGATCGCGAGATCATGCGGAACGATCCGCATCTGCTGGTGGAAGGATGCATGATCGCCGCCTTCGCCATGGAGGCCAAGGCCTGCTACATCTACATCCGTGGCGAATACGTCTTCGAGGCGGACCGGCTCGACGCCGCCATCGAAGAGGCTTACGGGGCCAACCTCGTCGGCAAGAACAACCTGCATGGCTACCCGTTCGACATCTACGTCCATCGTGGGGCGGGCGCTTACATCTGCGGGGAAGAAACCGCGCTCCTCGAATCGCTCGAGGGCAAGAAAGGCATGCCGCGCCTCAAGCCGCCGTTCCCGGCCAACATGGGACTTTATGGCTGCCCGACCACGGTGAACAACGTCGAGTCGATCGCGGTCGCGCCGACCATCCTGCGGCGCGGGGCAGCGTGGTTTTCGAGCTTCGGCGCCAAAAACAATGCTGGGACCAAGCTGTTCTGCGTTTCAGGCCATGTCAACAAGCCGTGCAACGTCGAGGAAGCCATGTCGATTCCCTTCCGGGAGTTGATCGATCAGCATTGCGGCGGCATTCGCGGCGGATGGGATAATCTGCTTGCCGTTATCCCCGGTGGGTCGTCCGTGCCGGTTGTGCCGGCGCATGAGATCATCGATGCGCCGATGGACTTCGACTCGCTGAAAGCCCTCAAGTCTGGCCTCGGCACAGCCGCTGTGATCGTGATGGACAAGTCGACCGACATCGTTCGGGCGATCGCGCGGCTCAGTTATTTCTACAAGCACGAGAGTTGTGGGCAATGCACGCCTTGCCGCGAAGGCACGGGCTGGCTG
>CALMOK010000039.1 GCA_937871825.1 uncultured Alphaproteobacteria bacterium | reverse complement strand
CGCTTGCCGGCCCAGCGATTGAATTGGGCGAAGGCCGGGATGTGGGGCTCGACGGAATACTTCCGTTCCTCAACCTCGTCGAAGAACTCACGCGTGCCGACCTCCTTGGTGGAATGGCGTATATTGCAGGGCCGCCGATTCCAATAGGATGCGACGTCGGCCAGCGTTTTTCCTTCGGTCATTCCAGCACCCATCTCCTGTTCGCCGTTCAGGCCCGCGTCGCCACGCGACGGCGCGTCACGACGCCGATAATCGGAATGGCGTCAGCATCCGCCGCCAGTCCGCGTCATCGCCCTGCCATTGGTACTCGGACGGCTTGTCGATCGAGGTTTTCATCTCATAGACGAGCAGGAACTCCTCGTCCCGCACGAAACCTCGTGGTTCGGCGTCGTAGATGACGTTAAGGAGGCGGAACGGGCGTCCTTGCCGCCGCTGCTTTAACACATCCACCAACGTCTCCACGGCACCAAGATCGCCGCCAGAGTCGACGACGTAGAGGACGGGCCGGTCATCCTTGAAATGGTCTCGAAAGCGGGTGGCAAGGAATTCCCACTTGTCGCGTTGCCGCGGATATTCGGCCTCAAAGACAGCATCCTCGATGACCCCGTTGGTCATCGTGAACGCATGATCGAACCGAATTTGGTAATAGCTGTGCTCAATGAGACCATTTTGCTCTGTTCGAAGCTTGTCGCGGGCGAACACGCCATCGAAGTCCTGGGCGATGCAACGGGCCACGCAAACCGGCCCGGAGATGACCCAATCGAAGATCTGCCCTCCGCGTTCGGCTCGCGCGTGTTCGAGCGAGAACGGCTCAACGCGGCCGGCCCTTTCGTGCCGCTCCCGCGCGAGCTGATATTGCGTCCGGCACGACGTTCCAAGGCTGATAGCCTTGTCGAACTGGTTCATCACCAGCGGATCGGCCGCTGTCGCCGTCATGATCGGGCAAGTTCTTCAGGGTGGTCGACGCGCCGCAGGAAAAGACCGGTCAACTCAATGTCGGCCAAGCCGAAATGCGAGAACCGCGTTTCCAGCTTCGCTCCGGCATGTTCCTCGGGAACTTCGAAAGACAGGGTGAGAGGGCCTTGGCGGAGGTCCTTTGCCATGATTGAGAATGACTTCAGAACCGTGCCCACCTCCACGACGCATTCCAGAAGCAACACCGCGTTCCGTTTCCGGTACCGAGTCGACCCTTCGAAGCGTATTTCATACCGACCCGGCAGTATGGGAAGATAAGGACCATAGATCACGTGACCCTGAGGAGCACCGGCTCCGATAATGAACGTCCCATCGCGATACCGCACCCATTTCATGGCTCTCAGGAGTGGGGCGATATCGACCGCCTGCGAACCAATGATCACAGGTTCCGTTTGCTCGTCGAGCATTGGTGCGGGGTCATTGGGCTTCTCACGTACGAGCCATAGCTTTCTGACCGTGATCGGAGAAGTGACCGGGCTCGCCCAGTTCTGCACGATCAACGGCCCCACATCCGCGTGTCGCAGCATGAGCCGGACTTCCTGGGTCATGGAAGAACTGGGCACTTCCGCCCTTGCTTCGTAGGTCTTCTCGTCGGCGTTGAATACCCCGACCCCCGCACTTCCACCCGGGTTATCCATTTCAACCACCACCCATTGCGGGCCGTTGAACAGGACGCCCGAAAGGTCGGCCATGGCGCCGAAAGCCCAAGGGCTTGCCGACGGCAAAACGCGCAGCACGGTCCTATCACACTCGTCCAAGAAGCCTGGTCCTTCAACCGGACGAAATACATCCCTTAAGGGTATCTCTCGAGTATCGATATCGTCTCGATCAATGAAGGACGTGGTGCCAACGACAGCCATTTCCGCCAAAGGTGCAGGAACTGGCGCAACGTTAACTTTCCCCATATCTCTAAGAACTGGCGCAGCCTCAACGTCTTCTAAAAGTGCAGATGCCGGCGCAGTCTCAGCCTCGTCCGGAGTCGTATTCAAGGCAGCAGTTTTCTCACGAACGATCCAGATTCTTCTGACCGTGATCGGAGCGGTCAGGGGAGTGGACCAGTTCGCAAAAACCAACCGCCCGACGTTGGCGCTTCGCAACATCAGCCACAGTTCTTGTGGCAACAGGGAACCGGGCGACTGCGCACGCGCCTCATAGTCTTTGCCGGTTTCATCGAGAACACCAACGCCAGCCGTTCCGCTTGGGTTGGTGAGTTCGACCACCACCCATTGAGGGCCGTTGAAGAGTAGGCCGGAAAGGTCCGCTGTCACGCCAAAGGTCCATGCCAACGGCGGAGGCAAACAGCGCACGATGGTTTTGCCATCCTCCTCTTCGAAATGATCCAACTCACCGGCCTTGCCGAACACATCCCGCAGCGACACCTCGCGCGTTTCGACATCGTCCCGATCATCAAGGCGCGTGACGATCGCGCCCTCCTCCATCACGATGCGCCCGGACTGACTGTCCCACACCGCCGACTGGGCACGCCTGATGTGCCCGATGGCATCACGAAATAGTTCGCTGGCGTCACGTTGGGGGCGCAAAAACTTCCTTTGCACCAAATCCAGGTTTGGCCCGACTCGAAGAAGCCACTCAAGCACGTCCTCGGGTCGCGTCGGCGTGGTTTCGAAATTTGACGAATCGCTACGCCCGACTGAGGCGCACGCTGTCGCCCTGAAGGTGAAGGACACGTCCGCTTTGAGGATCAGAGACCCGATAAGGGCCGAGTCTTCGCCCGTTTTCAGATTCCAATTGTCAAGTGTCAGATCTTCCAGAAGTTCGGACGAGGCGAGGAACGTGTTTGATCCGAAGGCACCTAGAATGCTGAATGTATCGCCTCCAGCCGGACGGAGGAGTCTGATGCTCCGACGTTCTAAATCCTCGCCACTCTCGCTTACATGGATCAATCCCGAATGGGAAAACATATGGCCAGGACGCGCATCTCGTCCCGCCTGAAGCACCTCGTCGAAGTGACTGTCGAGAAGGAAATCGTCATCGTCCAGCAGAGCGAAATATTGAGATCGCACCTGCTTGAGCCCTGCGCATAACGTTGAAGCGCGATGCCCACCTATTTCGTCAACGACGCGGAAAGCCTTGATACGCTTCCAGTAGGCCTGCAAAATAGGCGATAGATCGATCTCTCTATATCGAACAAAGATGACCGTGATGTCCCCGGTCGTTTGTGCCTCAAGGGACTCGATCGTCCTCAGAATTGTCGGGATTGGGCGCCCACCCACCCGTACGATGACGTCGATTGTTGCCGGATGTAATGCACCCACCATCTTCGTGCGGTGGTCCTGCCAGCGCTCGAAATAAAGAACGGCGTTTTCGATCATTCGCTCGGCGGCGAACCGGGACTCGAAAATACGACGTGATTCGCGTCCCATCAGGGCCGCCGTACTGCTGTCTCGCTTGATGGACGACATGATTTCGTCGATTTGCTGACAAATAGCTGCAGTTGAAGCCGCAGGCACATAGTAAAAAACGCTGTCTCCAAAGTGTTGACGTATCCAGGGAATGTCAGGACAAATCGCAACCGCGCCAACCGACGTTATTTCAAAAATTCGATTTGAGATAACGTCATCCAGTAGGTGTTCTCGCGATAAAACAACAAGTCCAACGCCACATTCCGCGTACCGGGCCTGCACCGAGATACCGTCGAAGGCCACCTCGCCACCATAGGCTTTCCCACCTAGATAGTCCCAAGCCGCATTTGGGCCGTGGATTACTGTATAGTCATAGTTCGCGATCCGGCGAAAAAGAGGTCGATTTCGTCTGTCCCAGTTTGTGCCGAAATAGCAGAGCCGGAGTTGGCCCTTCTCAACGTTCTCACAGATATTCGAACTAAGGTTAGAGACTTGAGGCGTGTTGTAGTAAAATCCGATATCACCCCGACGTCGAAGCCCAGCGCAAAGGCTTTGAAGAAAACCTTCCAGCGATTCCGAGACCGTGAGGTAACCGTCGTATGTCAGCAGGTTGCGAAGGTAACCTTCATTTTCGAGAAAGCGGGTGCGCGGCTCGTGAATGGCCCCAAAGGTCGGTACACTCGTCGTTTTCGCCTGGGTTGAGGCCACCGCGATGGCGAAATCAGGTGCGCAAGCAAGGAGCTCGTCGGACGTGGACGCGTGGACAAGCTTACACCCGACCCGCTCAGCGCCAATCTTCAGCGACTCATAGGCTTGGTTTTCGGCTGCCCCCGTCCAAGGATTGAGGAAGGCGATCACGTGCCCCCGCCGGCCCGGCGGGGCCGGCTTGAACGACGAGGACGTGTCAGCGTCGGATTGCCGCGACATTTGCAGCATCCTAGCCGCGACCCAATAGGCAGTGGCCTCCTGGGTGGCTCCGGCCATCAGCATATTCCCAAGGCGCGTCGCGGTCGCGTGTTCCCGTGGCTTGGCAGCGGCAACCGTCGCCTTATAGGGCGTCCAAAGAATATCGAAATCTGAAATTTCAACGCGACTGGCCCCCAGATCGAGATTGCTCAGGAGCAACTTCGTCGGGTGTTCGTGCGGCGGAACATGCATCACGATCTCGCGTCGCCCATCTTCGGGCTTCAAGGACAGCATTTCCACCAGAAAGCCGCTGTCATCCCTGTTGAGAATGCCGAGTCGGACGCCACCCGACAGCAGACGGGCGAAACATCTAATCCAATACGGCCGGTTATAGGGCTTTTCTGAAATCTGCCAGATCGCGGCATGGTGCCAGGATCCGGTCTCGACATCTAACGTGGCCGTCTCACGATCGTCGGTCCGACACGAGGTCGACACCGTGCCTTGGAGAAGTTTCACGTCCGATACGGATCTGATCGCGGATTGAAGGCCTGTTTCGTCGAAAAGCTCCTCGACCTTCACAGGGTCGGCGCCGATATCGGTGACGCCGGAAAAACTTGAAGGCGCACAAAGCCGGACCGGCAAATCGTGATCGGCGAATCCCCAATTCGAACCGTTGTACAACACCGGATTGCCGTCTTGCCAAGCGGCTTCCATCTCGCGTTTGAGATCGGACCAGCCTTCCCATGTCAGAACCGGTACGCTCCGCTGATCCATGCGTCGCCAGAGCGAGTCAGCGCCGCCAGGCGTATATCCCGATCCGTAGCCGTGCTCGATGTGGAAATGCACCGCCGACGGTGGCGTATCGACTTGTTTGAACCCGTTGCAGACAGCTTGGAACACGGCGGCCGAATCGATGTTCCAGGAGAAGACCGGCCATTCCGGATTGCCGCGAAGCGCATGCCAGCTTTCGGCCGAAAACATTGTGAAGTCGCCGCAGCCATTGGCATGAATGTCATTCGCCACAACAGGCCGTGCTGCCGCGACGGTGTTTCTCTGCAATAGCTCGATCTCGGAGCGAACATCCTGACCAAGCCGCATTTTAACAAGAATGCCTTCCAACTCCTGCCCGACCGCGCCGAGGAAGGGGTGACCGAGATGGGACTGTCGAGGTGTCATCCACTGGTCGCCGACCAGCACGTGGGTGCCGTTGCGAAGGTTTTTGCGGATCGCCTCGTTCTGTGCCCGATCGAGTAGCCGATCGAAGTCGGGTTCAAGCTGGATCTCGTTGGGGATGTCCCACCGGTCGGAACGATAGACCGTGTTGTTTTCGAGGTCCGCTGTCCCCAGCCAGTTGAAAAGCTCGTCGGAGAAGAGGATGTCGATATTGGTGGCGATGATGAAGTCGCCCGACGCGCGCCGGATTCCGACGTTCTTGGCGATCATCTGAAACATCGGCAAGGAGCGGGCATTGGGTAGCGTGAGGTGGAGCGCATGCGGAACGGTCACGACCTTGGCGGTCAGCCAATCGCTGGCCGGCCATTGGATCACGTCGGCGAGCGGCGCGCGGGCGGCGGGCGGATTCCAATCCACCAAGACGAGCTCGCCGGTCAACTTGTGGCGTTCGCACTGCCGCGCGAGGCCGTTCACGAAGGATTGCGTCCGCCTCAGCACGTCGCCGCCATGGTTGTCGTTGCGCGACGTGGCCACGAACGAAATCGTCCGGTTACGGGTGATTGGAAACGCGTCGTCTTGGTCGAGCATGGATGTTCCGGTAGTCTGGTTCTTGCTCGACCGATCCGTTTTTCTTAAAAACGCGATCCAGTTTCGAGCACTCTCTCACCCTGGATCACAAGCGGCTCGCCAGCCTCGATCCCAGCCGCAACGATCCCCGGGTTCTTACGGTGTCCTCGGCACTGCCGTTCGGCCACCTTGGCGGCGTCGCCGTTGATCGGAGCAGTGCCCGGGAATCGTGACACATGCTTCCCCCCAGCGTCGCTCTCAGTTTGCGGCCGATATCGTCAGAGCTTTTCAGGGGGCAGCGCGACGACATTGTCTCCATCGCATCCCGCGAGCGTGGCGATCGGTAGCAGGTCGCCCGTCCGCTCGTCAATCGCATGAACCCTGTAGGCTAGCTGTCGGAGAACGTCGTCGAGTTCTTCCACGCTCGACCCATAGGCCGCCATGACGACCGGATTGACTTCGATGATGAGTGCCGGATGATGGGCCTTGATGGTTCGCCAAGCTCCCTTGATCAGGTCGACTTCGGCCCCCTCGACGTCCATCTTGATGACGTCGGCGGGGACGTCCAGATCGTCCACCGTTGTCACCTCGACATCAATTTCCTCACCCAAGGGAACGGCATAGCCGAAACGCGGTGCCAAGGTGTTGTGACCTGCCGTCATTCCGCCGGCCACCCGAAGGATCGCGCGTCCTGAAGCAACACCGAGCGCGGCCGGAATGATTTCGACATTTTGAAAACTGTTGATCTCGACATTGTGGCGCAACTTGCCGAGTTCGCGCGGGCTGGGCTCGACGGCCACAACCCGCTTGCACCATCGCGCCGCCGGCACGGTGTAGGCCCCCGAATTAGCGCCTGCGTCGATGAAACTGGACGACGTTGAGAGAAAGCGGTGCAGCACGAGGGCCGTCGAGGGTTCAAAGGTGCCCGTTCGAGCGATCGACGCCGAAAGCTCCTCGTTTGGCCATAATGTGAACCGCGTTTCACCCCACCAATCGATCTCATAGGGCTCCGACAACGCTTCGAAAGCTCCTGTCCGAGCAAGAAGGTCCAGATCCGTCGGGCTGCTGTTATAGGCGACCGCGGGCCAGCCCGGAAAAGGCGTCAGGGGTCTCAGGACGAACGAGCGAGCGTCCGCCGTGCCGACAAGTCCGTAACCACGATCGTCGACCAGCAGATTTCTCCCATGTATTGCCCAACTGCTGGAGCCTAGAAGCAATCGGCACCGGAAGGCAAGGCCCTGACCGTTGATCCACAAGCCGAAGTAAAAACCCTAGCGATCAAAAGCGTATTTTGTGAAAATCATGTATATAGTAATCCGAATAGCAGGGGATACTGATCTTGAGCTCCTTTTATCTCCTTCACCAGGTCGGCAAGGTCGCTTCGCAGACATTGGAAGCGCGGATCCGTCGTGCGACGGGCAACAGCGGCAGGGTCGAGCGGCACCACTTCTTATCCGAGCATGGTCTGGCTCACCTTGAGGCAATCTGCAACCTGCCGGGCATCGAGCGGGACGGGGCCGACAGCGTGATGCAGCAGGTCGCCGTCGCCCGCTCGGTTCGTCAAGACATCATGAGGCGGGAACCCGGCCGTATCGACGTCATAACCGGCATCCGTGAACCTCTAAAGCTTGCGATCGCGGCCTTCTTCCAAAATCTTCCTATTTATTGTCCTTGGGTGGATTACAACCCGGACGCTTCGGTGAAGATGGCCGCCGCCCTCATTGAATTCTTCAAGGATCAGTTCGATAGGATGCTGCTAAGGAAGCCTGCATCCACGTTCCAGGAAGCCTTGTTGGATCTGAAGCTCCGGGGCCCAGAGCCATGGTTCGAACAGGAGTTCAAGGCCTTCTACGGCATCGATGTTCACGATCTGCCGATGAGCGGCACCGATCCTTTCGTGACGTTCAAGGACGGTCGATTCCGGTTCCTGCTTTACAGAACCGAACACCTGCCGAGTGCGATCGTCGGATTGCTCGAGGCGATCGGCTTGCCTGGCGGTGGTTCCCTGGAAAACGTCAATGTGGGCGCCGCCAAGGGCTACACGCACCTTTACTCCGCGTTTCTCGCGCACTTCGAGACAACATCGTCCATGGAGGATTATTATCTCGGGAGCCGATTCTATAAGAAGTTCTATGACAGGACGTCGCGGTGATCCGCCCGATCGAGGCGACCGCGCATTTGTTCAGCGTCCTTGCTCGCCTTCAACGATGGTACGGGTCATACGGTGCTCCGCGCACCGGTTCAGACGAAGTTGCGTTGGATATGACATGTGTGATGGCGCCCACTCTGGACATTCATTCCCGGGCATGTAGACCTGACCTCGAATGATCGAGTGCAGCATGCCGAAGGAAGGTTCGGGGATGAAAACGGCTCTGGTTTGCGGGGCGGGCGGCTTCATTGGTGGCCACCTCGTCAAGCGCTTGAAGCGGGAGGGCTTCTGGGTTCGGGGCGCGGATTTGAAAATCCATGAACATGCC
>CALMOK010000038.1 GCA_937871825.1 uncultured Alphaproteobacteria bacterium | reverse complement strand
CGCGAAATTCCAGGCGCCCGGCACCTATTCGACGACCGTGACGCAGCCCGACTATTTCGCCCGCTACCTGCTCGACCAGTTGCACCCGCTCGTGCGCGACTACGCCGCCACCATCGAGGTGGGCCTCAGCGCTCAGGAAATCCCCTACCCCTATGTTGCCGAGCCCGGTGCGGACTTGGCCCGTGGCGGCCGCACCGCTTCCGACCTCGCCCATTGCTTCCCCACCCCCCTGCTGTCCGCCGTGGGGGACGAGATCGCCGACGGGCTCTGGGCCGCGTCCTCGCCCGACGAGGCCCGCCCGCTCGCCTTGTTCGACGCGGTGCGCGTCGATTTCTCGCTTCGTCGGCTCGTCCACTACACGGGGGCCGACTGGCGCAGCGTCCAGCCCTGGATCCTGCTCACCAATTACCACCGTTACGTCGACCAGTTCGTGCGCGTGGGGCTCGAAACCCTGGCCCGCGGCGACAACGGGTTCGAACGGCTGATCCTGCCGGGCGGCGTGGTCGTCGAACAGGCCGAAGCCGCCTCCGCCGATCCCGCCTCGGTGGTCGCGGCCTCGCCCTGGCACCGCTTCCAGATGCCCGCCTACCATCTCGTCGGTCGCGACGCCAACGGCGAGCCGCACGGCACGACGCTCGTCAACATCGGGGTCGGCCCGTCCAACGCCAAAACCATCACCGACCACCTGGCGGTTCTTCGCCCGCATTGCTGGCTCATGGTGGGCCATTGCGGCGGCCTGCGGCAGTCGCAAACCATTGGCGATTACGTGCTGGCCCACGGTTACCTGCGCCGCGACCGCATCCTCGACGAATTGGTGCCGACCGACGTGCCCGTTCCGGCCCTGGCGGAGGTGCAACTCGCCCTGCAGTCGGCGGCGGCGCTGGTCACCGGGGAAGCGCCCGAAACGCTGAAGCAGCGGCTCCGCACCGGCACGGTGGTCACCTACGACGACCGCAACTGGGAGCTGCGCTTCTCGCAGGAACGCCGCCGCATAAACCTGTCCCGCTCCATCGCGGTCGACATGGAAAGCGGCACCGTTGCGGCGCAAGGCTACCGCCTCCGCGTGCCCTACGGCACTTTGCTCTGCGTGTCCGACAAGCCGCTGCACGGCGAGATCAAGCTGCCGGGCGCCGCCAACGCCTTCTACGAGCGGGCGGTGACCGAGCACCTGCTGATCGGCCTCGCGGCGCTCGACGGCCTGCGCAACAACCGCGCCGGCCTTCATTCGCGCAAGCTCCGCAGCTTCGACGAACCTCCCTTCCGGTAGGCGGGGTAGGCCGGCGGACCTCGCCCGGCTCAACCCGCCAGGACGTGCCCGATTGTTTCTGCGGCATTCTCCGGCGCGACCGTCTGGAACGTCCGCAGCTGGTGACGGCCGAACGTCATCTGCCGCTTGGCATATTGGCGGGTCTGCAGCTTTCCCGCCGCGATCGCCTCGCCAAGCGTCAGGCGGCCGGCGAGGTGGTCGAGGAGGGGCGGCACGCCAAGCGCCCGCATGACCGGCAGGGCCGGGTCGAGGCGACGCGATCCCAGCCGCTCCGCTTCGGCCAGGGCGCCTTCGCCCATCATGCGGTCGAAACGGGCGTCGATCCGGGCGTTGAGGGCCGACCGCTCCGGGGCCAGAAAGAAGGCGTGGTACTCGGCCGGACGAAGCGTCGGCGCGGCGCGCTCGGCCTGGAAGGCCGTCAAGGATCGCCCCGTGGCCTCGAACACCTCCATGGCCCGCAGGATCCGCTGGGGATCCGTGGGCCGCAGCCGTGCCGCCGCAACCGGGTCGCGCGCCTTGAGGCGGGCATGAAGCGTTTCGGCCGGCACGGCCTCGGCTTCCCGCCGCACCCGCGCCCGTACCGCTTCGGGAATGGCGGGGATGTCGGACAAACCCGCAAGCAGCGCGCTGAAGTAGAGCCCCGTTCCGCCGACCAGGATGGGACGCTTGCCGGCGGCCCGCACGGCCCGGATCGCGGTCTCGACGGCGGCGATCCACCGCCCGACCGAATAGGTCTCCGCTCCGTCGACGTGGCCGAACAGCAGGTGCGGCGCGGCCCCGAGGTCGTCCGGCCCGGGCCGCGACGAAAGCACCGCCAAGTCGGCGTAAACCTGCACCGAGTCGGCGTTGAGAACCGTGCCGCCCAACGTGCGGGCGAGGTGCAGCGCCATGGCGGACTTGCCGCTGGCCGTTGGGCCTGCGATGAGGATCGCCCGACAGGCCGCCGCCTCGCCCCGTTCCCTTGAGCCCTCCCGTTCCATGTCCCCCAGAAGTCCTCTTGTCGCCACCATCGTCGCCCCGAGCGGCTCGGGCCTGCTGACCGAAGCGAGGCTGACGGAGGCGCGGGGCCTGCTGTTGTCGCCGGACGCTGGCGCGGCCTGGCTCGCCCCGAACGAAGCCGCCGACCTCGCCTTGGCGTCAGGGCACGACGGAACGTCCGACGTCGCGGCCCTTCTCGACGCGTGGCGCCACAGCCACGGACTCGACGTGTTCGTGCAGCCCCGGGAAGGGCGACGCAAGCGCCTTCTCGTGGCCGACATGGATTCCACGATGATCGGGCAGGAATGCATCGACGAACTCGCCGACGTCGCGGGCCTGAAGCCGCGCGTGGCGGCCATCACCGACCGGGCCATGCGGGGCGAGGTCGCCTTCGAGCCCGCGCTGCGGGAGCGCGTCGCCCTCCTGGCGGGCCTGCCCGAAACGGCCGTGGCCGCCGTGCTGGCGGAGCGGATCACCTTGATGCCGGGCGGCCTCGCGCTCGTGCGGACGATGCGGGCCAACGGTGCCTTTTGCGCGCTGGTGTCGGGCGGGTTCACTGTTTTCACCGGCCCGGTCGCCCGCCTGCTGGGTTTCGACGAGCATCGCGGCAACCTGTTGATGATGGCGGAAGGGCGGTTCACCGGCGAGGTCGCATCCCCGATCCTCGGCCGGGAAGCCAAGCTCCAGGCCCTGGTCGAGTTGCGCACCCGCCTCAAGCTGTCGCGAGCGGACGTCCTGGCGGTGGGCGACGGGGCAAACGATCTCGCCATGCTGGGGGAGGCGGGCTTCGGGGTCGCCTTTCACGCCAAGCCCGCCGTCGCGGCGGCAGCCCATGCCCAGGTCGACTACGGCGACCTTTCGGCGCTGCTCTACGCCCAAGGCTTCACGAGCGCCGACATCGTGGACCGATGAGCGAGCCCGCGTCTTCGACGGCGCGGGGTCCGTCCTTTCTCGGCCCGATCCTGATCGTTCTTATCGCCATGGGGTCGTTTCAGGTCGGGGCGTCGTTCGCCAAGCAGCTCTTCCCGCTCGTCGGCCCGCAAGGCGCCTCGGCCCTGCGGCTGACCTTGTCGGCCTGCATCCTGTGGTCGTTCAACCGGCCGTGGCGCGGACCGATCGCCCGAGCCGCCATCCCGCCCTTGATTTTCTATGGTGTGGCGCTCGCCGGCCTCAATTTCTTCTTCTACCTGGCGGTGCAGCGCATTCCGCTCGGCGTCGCGGTGGCGATCGATTTCCTTGGTCCCTTGGCGGTCGCCGTGCTTCATTCGCGGCGGCGCGGCGATCTTGCCTGGGTGGCCCTGGCGGTCGTGGGCATCGTCCTGCTGGCCCCGATCGGGGGGTCGGTGACGGCCCTCGACCCCCTCGGCGTCATTTACTGCGGTGGCGCGGCCCTGTCATGGGCGTTCTACATTGTTTTCGGCCGCAAGGTTGGCTCCTTGGTGCCGAGCGGCCACGCGACTGCCATTGGGGTGGCGCTAGCCGCCGTGCTGATCCTCCCACTCGGGATCGCGCAAGCCGGATGGGGCCTGCTGTCGTTGTCGGTTCTCCCGCTTGCCGCCGTTGTCGCCACCTTGTCGAGTGCCTTGCCCAACAGCCTCGAAATGATAGCGATGAAACGGCTGCCCGCGCAGTTGTTCGGCTTGTTGATGAGCCTCGAGCCGGCGGTCGGCGCCTTGTGCGGTTGGCTCATCCTCGGCGAGGCCCTCACGAGCCGGCAGGAGGTGGCGATCGTCTGTGTCGTGCTGGCGTCGGGGGGCGCGACGCTCACGACGTCAAATCGATTGATCGATCCCGGATGAGGCGTGGTGGATCCTGGCGGAGCTTCGATCCCCGGCCCGTGCCCGCACGATGTTGTCGAGGAACTGCCGGGCGCTTTCCGCCCATGTGAACGTCAAGGCGAAGGCGCGCGCTTTATCGCGCCGCAGCGTCAAGGCTTTGCGGCAGGCCCGCGCCAAATCTTCGTCGAGGGCGCCGACTTCGCTGTCGCCGATCACGTCGCTCGGGCCGGGCACCGGATAGGCGGCGACCGGCAGGCCGCTCGCAAGGGCTTCCAGCAGCACGATCCCGAACGTGTCGGTGCGGCTCGGGAAAACGAACACGTCGGCGCTGGCATAGATGCGCGCCAGATCCTCGCCGGTCCGCATGCCGAGGAAGGTGGCGGCGGGGAACCGAACTTCGAGGGCCTCCCGTGCCGGCCCGTCCCCGGCGACGACCTTGGAGCCGGGTATCTCCAGGCCGAGGAAGGCCTCCAGGTTCTTCTCGATCGCGACGCGTCCCACATACAGGAAGATCGGGCGCGGCAGGTCCAGCACCGAGGTCGGGCGCGGGCGGAAAAGGTGGTGATCCACGCCGCGCGTCCAGCGCATGATGTTGCTGAACCCTTGACGGCGGAGTTCGCGTGCCACGCTGGCGGTCGGCACCATGGTGCCGGCCCCGGCGTTGTGGAACCAGCGCAGGGCCGCAAACGTGAGCGCCCTTGGAATGGGAGCCCTGGCGGCGAGATAGTCGGGAAATTGCGTGTGGTAGCTGGTCGTGAAGACGAGCCCGGCGCGACGGCAATGACGGCGGGTCGCCAGACCGACCGGGCCCTCGGTCGCGATGTGGATGTGGTCGGGGGCGAGGGCCGCGAGACGGCGCGCCAAGGCGCGCCGGGTCGGGTATGCGAGCTTGATGCCGGGATAGGTCGGCAGGCCGACGCCCGGAAAGCCTTCGGGCGTCAGGAACTCGACCTCGGCGCCAAGCGCGCGCGCCTCCGCCGACATCGCCTCGATCGAACGCACCACGCCATTGACCTGTGGATGCCACGCGTCCGTTGCGATGACGATCCGCATCAGGCGGCGACCTGTGTCCCCAGCGGCCCGTCGGCGGTCACCTCGTCCAGCGCCGGCTCGAGCGTCAGCCAGCGGATGATTTCGAGCCGTCCGTCGTGATGTTCGGCCACCACCGAGCAGGACTCCACGAAGTCGCCGGTGTTGACGTAGGTGACGCCGTTGATGTCGCGGATCGCCGCGTGGTGGATGTGGCCGCAGATCACGCCGTCGACATGGTGCTTGACGGCTTCCGCCGCGAGGGCCGTCTCGAACGAGCCGATGAAGTTGACGGCGTTCTTCACCTTCAGCTTGGCCCAGGCCGAGAACGACCAGTAGGGGAAGCCGAGCCGGCGTCGGACGATGTTGAAGGAGGTATTGGCGCGAAGCGCGGTCTCATAGGCCCAATCGCCCATCAGGGCCAACCACCGGGCGTGACGCACCACGATATCGAACTCGTCCCCATGCGTGACAAGGAAGCGCCGCCCATCGGCGGTCGTATGGATCGTGTGCTGCATGACCTCAACGCCGCCCAGCGTGAGGCCGATATATTGGCGGGCGAACTCGTCGTGGTTGCCCGGGATGTAAACCATGCGGGAGCCCTTGCGCACCTTGCGCAGCAGCTTCTGGATCACGTCGTTGTGGGATTGCGGCCAGTACCAGCCGGTGCGGAGCCGCCAGGCGTCGACGATGTCACCCACGAGGTAGATGAGGTCGGCATCGTGCGTCCTCAGGAAATCCAGCAGAAGCTCGGCCTGGCACCCCTTGGTGCCGAGATGAAGGTCGGAGATGAACAGCGATCGGAACTGCTTGGTTTGCTTGGTCATCGCCGGCATCCAGCTCGCCCCCGCGTGATCGCACCATGCCCTGGCCCGCATGGCAGCCTTGTGACACTGCCCCGAAACGACCGGGGTCGACACCACATCGGATGAGACCACCGCGTTATTCACAAGAACCGCAGCAATTTCGTCACGCCGGATGGGGTGCGCGACGGCGCCCAATCCGTGGTATTTGGACCCATTCCGTTCGGTATTCCAAACGCTTTCGTCTTGCGCTACAAACAGTGGAGGCGGCCGGGCACGCCGATGAGGGCTGGCACGCCCGAGTAGGTGGGTGGTCACGATGGGGGTCGAGGGGCAGGACAAGGCCAAGGTGCTCGAAGCCGGCGCGAGCGCGGTTTCGGGGCAGCTCGGCAAAACCGTTCAGCGCCTGCGAAAGACCTACAACCTGTCGTTGTCGGAATTGTCCGAGCAATCCGGCGTCGCCAAATCGATCATTAGCCAGATCGAACGCAACGAAACCAACCCGACGCTTGCCACCATCTGGCGCCTCGCCCAGGCGCTCGACGTCACCATCGACCGTGTGCTGCAGGCTGCCGAGGACGAGCCCTTCGTTGAAAAGACCAGCAAGGGCGACACGCCCATCCTGGTGTCCGAGGATGGGCGTTGCCGCCTGGCCATCATCGGCTGGATCAAGACGGTGGATTGGCTGCAATGGTACGACTTTCAGGCCGAACCTGGTGGCACCCTCGATTCCGAGGCGCACCAGCGCGGATCGATCGAATGCCTGTCGGTGATCGAAGGTGAACTCGACGTCGAGGTGGCCGGCGCCTTCGAGCGCGCCCGGGCGGGGGAAACCCTGCGCTACCGCTGCGACCGCCCGCACACCATCCGCAACCGCTCCGAAACATCGGCCCGCGCCACCATGGTGTGCATCCTGAAAGCCGCCGTGATGGAGTGATCAGCCCCAAAGCGCCGGGACCGGCGGGTGGACCACCGATCCCTCATAGCGAAGGCCGTGCGCCCGGTCTTGCGCCAGCAGCAATGGGCCATCGAGGTCGACGAAGCGGGCCCTGGGGGCCAACAGCATGGCGGGCGCCATGGCCAGCGAGGAGGCGACCATGCAGCCGACCATCAGCCCAAAGCCGAGCCGCTCGGCTTCCGCGGCGAGGGCCAGCGCCTCGGTCAGGCCGCCCGTCTTGTCGAGCTTGATGTTGATCGCCTCGTAGCGGTCCCGCAGGGCCGCCAAGCCGGCGCGGTCATGGGCGCTCTCGTCCGCGCAGACCGGGACGGGACGGGTTGTCCGGGCCAACGTAATGTCGCGTCCGGCGGGCAACGGCTGCTCGACGAGAAGCACGCCAGCTTCGGCGCAGGCGGCGAAGTGGCGATCGAGATCCTTGTCCGACCACGCCTCGTTGGCGTCCACGATAAGGTTCGCGTCAGGTGCCGCGCGGCGAACGGCCCGGAGCCGCGCCGGATCCCCCTCGCCGCCGAGCTTGAGCTTGAGCAGCGGCCGGTCCGCCGCTGCTTCCGCCGCCCGGGCCATCTCGTCGGGCGAGCCGAGGGACAGCGTGTAGGCGGTGGTCACCGGGCCGATCCGATGGAGGCCGGCCAGCGTGGCCGCGCTGACACCCAGCCGCTTGGCCTCGAAATCCCACAACGCGCAGTCGAGCGCGTTGCGGGCCGCCCCGGCGGGCATCAACTCTTGAAGGCCCGCCCGATCGAGCCCCTCCTCGATGGTTACCCGAAGCTGCTCGACCTGGGCCAGGACGCTGTCCACGGTTTCCCCATAGCGTCCGTAGGGCACGCACTCCCCCCGCCCGACGATACCGTTCGACGCCAGCGTGACCACCACCACGGTGCTCACCGTCCGGGAACCCCGGGCGATGACGAAAGGCGCCGCGAGGTCGAAACGATCCACCGTCGTTGAAAGACTACGGCGCATCGATCGATCCTCGTCCGGAGGGGGACGCCGCGCGGGCGGTCGCGACGCGAACGCCGCTCAGTCGAGCCGCCCCGCCGCATGGGCCAGCATGGTGTAGACCTTGCCGGTGTCCGAGCCGAGATAGCTGCGGGCGACTGCCCCGTTCGGGTCGCTGCGGCTGGCCTCGGCCAGCAGGCGCTCGAACTCCTGGGTGTAGCGGTTCACCGTTTGGATGAAATCGGCATCGGACTGGTAGCGCCGGCAAAGATCGTCGAAGGTGCGCTTCCCGTCCGGCGTGTAAAGCTCGCGGCCGAAAGCCTGGCTTTCGCCGTGACGGAACCGTTCCCAAGCGTCGAACAACGCGTGCTCGTCGATCAGCCGGGAAATGTCGGTCGACAGCTCGGCGAGCGACCCCGCGGTCGACCCGCTGGGAACCGGCGCGTTCGGCACCGCCGGCGCGGCCACTTCCTCGTCCCCCTCGTCCGAAGCGCGGGCGAGGAGCTCCGATAGCCAACCGGGGCCGCGCTCGGCCGGCGTCGTCCTCGAAGGCGTCAAGGTCCGGGGTTCCCGGCCGGGCGGTCTTGCTG
>CALMOK010000037.1 GCA_937871825.1 uncultured Alphaproteobacteria bacterium | reverse complement strand
GCATAGGGCAGATCGATGGGGTGAGACAGGCGGTTGACGCCAAATCCCAGCACGCAGGCGAACCGGCCATTGGGGAAGCGCACACCTTCAACGAGGATGCCGGCGAGCTTGGCTCCGCCATGAACGAGATCGTTGGGCCATTTCAGGGTGACGCCGGCGGCCGATGGGGCGACTTTTGCGATGGTGTCCGCCAGGGCCACACCCGCCACGAATCCAAGCTGAGGCGCGACGGCCTGCGCGACAGGATCCATCAACAGCAGGCTGGCGTACACATTGCCGGGCGGCGAAGCCCAGGCGCGCCCCTGTCGACCCCTGCCCCCGGTCTGCCGAGCCGCGACGACCCAGAGCTTTCCCCGATCCCCCTGATGGGCGCGCGCCATGGCTTCGTCGTTGGTGGAGCCAAGCGTTTTGAAACTATTGATCCGGTAACCGGCTCGGATGGCCTGTTCGGCTAGCTTCACGTCAGAACAAGGACCGGGCCGCTGCCGCCGCACCGACAACCAGTGGTCCAGGGTCGAGCCAGAACAGGAGCGTCGCCAGACTGGCAGCACCGAGCACGAAGCTGACACCACGGTTGGGGCGATCGAACGTCCCGAGTGGCGCGTCGAAATACATCATCTTGACGATGCGAAGGTAATAATAGGCCGCCACGACGCTCGACAGCACGCCGAGAACGGCCAAGCCGTAGAGATTGGCCTGGATGGCGGCCTGGAACACGTAAAACTTCGCGAAGAAGCCAGCCAGCGGTGGGATGCCAGCCAGGGAGAACATCAGCATGGCCAGAAAGAACGCCATGGCGGGATGGGTCTGGCCCAGGCCTGCCAAGTCAGCCGTCATTTCGACATTGAGGCCGCCACGACGCATCATCAGGATGGCGGCAAAGGTGCCGAGCGTCATGACAAGGTAAATCGACATGTAGATCAGTACGCCATGCACGCCGGCCTCGGTGCCGGCAGCCAAACCGACCAACGCGAACCCCATATGGCCGATGGCCGAGTAAGCCATAAGACGCTTGAAGTTCGTTTGCCCGATGGCCGAGAACGAGCCAAGCGCCATCGAGGCGATCGAGATGAAGATGATGATTTGCTGCCATTCGGCGATGATGCCGGGAAAGGCCGTGATGATGATCCGAACCGTGATCGCCACGGCCGCCATCTTCGGCGCGGTCGCGAAAAAAGCCGTGACGGGCGTCGGAGCGCCTTCGTAGACGTCCGGCGTCCACATGTGGAAGGGCACGGTCGACATCTTGAAGGCGAGGCCGGCCGACAGGAAAACGAGGCCGAACACGACGCCGATCTGGGCGTGCCCTTGAAGCGCCGTCGCGATGCCATCGAACAACACCGTTCCCGCAAAGCCGTAGATCAGCGACGCGCCGTAAAGCAGCATACCGGACGAAAGAGCGCCCAACACGAAGTATTTGAGGCCCGCCTCGCTGGCCCGCACATTGTCCCGGTCAAAGGCGGCTAGCACGTAGAGGGCGAGGCTCATCAGTTCGAAGCCGAGATAAAGCGAGATGAGGCTGTGGGCCGAGATCAGCAACATCATGCCAAGCGTGGAAAGGATGATCAGGACCGGATATTCGAACCGATCGATCCCCTGCTGCCTCATGAAGCCGATCGACATCACCAAGGTGACGATCGAACCGAGCAGGGCCAATCCCTTCATGAAGCGACCGAAGGCATCGTCAAGGAAAGCTCCGTCAAACATGAGCACGCCATGCGTCGGCGTACCCACGTCGATCAGGAAAGCGACGCCCAGCACCACGATCGCCAGTTCCGTCACGAGCCATGTCGACCGTTCGCCGCGCAGCGCGCCGACCATCAACAGAGCGAGAGCGCCAACGGCGAGGATGAATTCCGGCAGGACAGGGCCGAGGTGAAAATCGGGCGACATGGTCTGTCCTTGTTATGGCTGGGTCGAAGCGGTCTTGGTCGCTGCCGTGTTGGCGACCTGCACCGATCTGGCGATCTGGTCGACCGACGCCATCGAGGCGTTGATCACAGGTGCGGGATGAACACCGTAATAGATCGTCAGAACGACGAGCGGCAGCAGAATCGCGACCTCGCGCGCCGACAGGTCTAGCATGCCGGCCAGGGCGGGCTTTTCCAGCTTCCCAAATATCACCCTCCGATACAGGTAGAGCGCATAGCCGGCCGCCAGAATGGTACCGAGGGTCGCGATCAGCGCCACCCAGGTGTTCACCTGGAAGGCGCCCAGCATGGTGAGGAACTCGCCCACGAAGCCGGAGGTCCCCGGAAGGCCGATGTTGGCCATGGTGAAGATGAGAAAGGCCACGGCGTAGCGCGGCATGCGGTGGACCAAGCCGCCGTAGGCCGCGATCTCACGCGTATGCATACGGTCGTAAATGACGCCCACGCACAAGAACAAGGCCGCCGACACAATGCCGTGGGAGATCATCAGGAACATGGCGCCCTGGATTCCTTGCGGCGTCATCGTGAACAGCCCCATGGTCACGAACCCCATGTGGGCCACCGACGAATAGGCGATGAGCTTCTTCATATCCTCCTGCACGAGCGCGACGAGCGACGTGTAGATGATGGCGATCACCGACAAGGCGAAAACGAGCGGCGCGAAATCGTGGCTCGCCAGCGGGAACATCGGCAGCGAGAAGCGCAGGAAACCATAGCCGCCCATCTTGAGAAGGATGCCGGCCAGGATCACAGAGCCCGCCGTTGGCGCTTCGACGTGGGCGTCGGGGAGCCAGGTGTGGACGGGCCACATCGGCATCTTCACCGCGAACGAGGCGAAGAAGGCGAGCCACAGCCAGGTTTGCATCGAATGGGGGAAGTCCGTCCGCAGCAGCACCGTAATGTCGGTCGTGCCGGTGAAGCCGTACATCTTCATGATGGCGAGCAGCATCAACAGCGAGCCGAGCAGCGTGTAGAGGAAGAACTTCATGCTGGCGTATATCCGCCGCTTTCCTCCCCAGATCCCAATAATCAGGAACATCGGGATCAGACCGCCCTCGAAGAAAAGATAGAAGAGGACGAGATCGAGGGCGCAGAACACGCCGATCATCAAGGCTTCAAGGATCAGGAACGCGATCATGTATTCCTTGACCCGATCCTGGATCGATTCCCACGAAGCCAGGATGCAGAAAGGCATCAGGAAGGCGGTCAGGACCACGAACGGCATGGAGATACCGTCGACGCCGAGCTTGTACTGCAATCCGCCGCCAAACCAACCGCGCGATTCGATAAGCTGAAAAGCCGGGTTGGCCGTATCGAAGCGGCCCCAGGCCACGAGGGCAAGGACGAACACCACAAGGGTGGTGAACAGCGCCGTCCAGCGCGCGTTGCGACGCACGGCTTCATCATCGCCGGGCAGAAGGAGAAGCAGGATCGATCCCAGGACGGGAAGCACGATCAATCCGGTCAGGATGCCGAAGCCGAACATCAGCGCAGGCCCCCAACGAGATACCATGTGATGAAAGCCGCCACGCCCAGCATCATGGCAAAGGCGTAGTGATAAACGTAGCCGGTCTGGATTTTCACCACCCGGTTCGTCGTCCCGACGACGGCCGCCGCGATGCCGTCCGGTCCAAAGCCATCGATGATGTAGCCATCACCGCCTTTCCAGAAGAAGCGGCCGAGCCAGAAAGCCGGACGGACAAAGACGAAGTCGTAAAGTTCGTGGAAATACCACTTGTTGATCAGGAAATTATAGATTGGCTGATTGGCCTTCGCCCAGGACTCCGCCGTCCCAGGGGCAAGGATGTAGACGTAAAGCGCGACCAGGAACCCCACAGCCATGAACAAGGTCGGCAGGAAGGACACCAGTGCGGGCACATGCTCCATGGCGTCCAGGATGTGGTTCCCCTCGCCGTAAAACAGAGCCGCCTTCCAGAACTCCGGGGCACCTTCGCCAATGAAGAAATGCCGGAACACCAACCCGGCCAACAAGGCGCCAACTGCCAGGACATAGAGCGGCACCAGCATGACCTTTGGAGACTCGTGCGGCTCCGCGTGGCCATGGTCATCCTGCCCACCCTGATCGTGGCCAGATTCCGAATGGGCGTTGTGATCGTTGCCTTCAGGGGCGCCGGCCTTTTGTCGCGGAGCGCCCATGAAAGTGAGGAAGATCAGCCGCCATGAATAGAACGACGTCAGCCCTGCCGCAATGAGCACCATCAGGAAAGCATAAACGGCGCCGGGCCGCGTCGAGGCATAGGCGGCCTCGATGATGGCGTCCTTGGAATAGTAGCCGGCTGTAAATGGGAAGCCGGTCAGCGCCAGTGTTCCGATCACCATCATCCAGAACGTCAGGGGGATTTTGCGGGCGAGCCCGCCCATCTGCCGCATATCCTGCTCGTGATGGACGGCATGGATGACCGATCCAGCCCCGAGGAAAAGGAGGGCCTTAAAGAAAGCGTGAGTGAAGAGGTGAAACACCGCCAGGGAATAACCGCCCACGCCAATGGCCACGAACATGTAACCCAGCTGCGAACAGGTCGAATAGGCGATGACCTTCTTGATGTCGTTTTGCACGAGGCCAATTGTGGCGGCGAAGAACGCCGTCGTTCCGCCGATCACGGTGACGAAGGTCATGGCGTGCGGGGCCTGCTCAAACAGCGGAGATAACCGCGCCACCATGAAAACCCCCGCCGTCACCATGGTGGCGGCATGGATAAGCGCGGAGACCGGCGTAGGGCCCTCCATCGCGTCGGGAAGCCAGGTGTGGAGCAGAAACTGCGCCGATTTGCCCATTGCACCCATAAAAAGTAACAGGCAGGCCAGCGTCATGGCATTCGGATTGAGCCCGAACGCGTGGAAATGCTTGTCGGCTAGACCCGGAGCCGCGGCAAAGATCGTGTTGAAGGCCACCGACTGGGTGAGGGCGAAAACCAGGAAAATGCCGAGCGAAAAGCCGAAATCGCCCACCCGGTTGACCACGAACGCCTTGATGGCCGCTGCGTTGGCGGTTGGGCGGTCGTACCAGAAGCCGATCAGCAGGTAAGAGGCAAGACCGACCCCTTCCCAGCCGAAGAACATCTGAACGAGGTTGTCGGCCGTCACCAGCATCAGCATGGCGAAGGTGAACAGCGACAGGTAGGCGAAGAAACGCTGCCGACTCGTGTCCTCGTGCATGTAGCCGATCGAATAAACATGCACCAAGGTCGACACGGTGTTGACGACGACCAGCATGACCACGGTCAGCGTGTCGATGCGGAAGGCCCAATCGACGTTCAAGGCTCCCACCGACATCCAATTCGCGACGGTGACGTGGGTTGTTCCTTCACCGAATCCGACGTGGAAAAACGCGATCCAGGACAGGACCGCGGCGACGCCGACGAGGGCCGTGGTTGCCAGTTCGGAATTGCGCGCTCCAAGCTGCTTCCCGAACAGCCCGGCGATCAAGAACCCGATCAGAGGGAGGAAGACGATCGCATGATACATTGTCGGTCCTAGAGGGCTGTCAGCCCTTCATCATGTTGATGTCTTCAACCGCAATCGAGCCGCGGTTTCGATAATAGACCACCAGGATCGCAAGCCCGATCGCCGACTCGGCAGCCGCCACCGTCAGCACGAAAAGCCCGAACACCTGACCGGTGAGGTCGCCCAAGAAGGCCGAGAAGGCGACCAAATTCACGTTGACGGCAAGCAGGATTAACTCGACCGACATCAGGATGATGATGATGTTCTTGCGATTGAGAATGATGCCCGCCACCCCAAGGGTGAACAGGATCGCCGCCACGATGAGATACTGCGTCAATCCGACCGTCATGATGCGAGCCTCAACAAAGGATCAAAGCCCCATCCGGGACGGCACCTTCTGCAACTGCACGGATTCGTGCGGGTTGCGGCGGTTCTGCTCCGAGATGCTCTGACGCCGGATGCTGACCTTGTGGCGCAGCGTCAGCACGATCGAGCCGATCATCGCGGTCAGCAGCACCAGGCCGGCGATCTGGAAGAAGTAGAGATATTGCGTGTAGAGGATCTCGCCGAGCGCCATGGTGTTGGACACGCTCGAGCTTACGGGCGCTGCGGACACGCGCAATTCGGCCGGCGCGATGGTCCACCCTCCCACCACGACGATCAGCTCAAGCAGTACGATGCCGCCGACCACGGCCCCGAGCGGCAGGTACTGCAGAAAGCCGTGCTTAAGTTCGTTGAAATCGACGTCGAGCATCATGACCACGAACAGGAACAGCACCGCCACCGCACCGACGTAGACCACGATGAGGATCATCGCGAGGAACTCGGCCCCGAGCAGAATAAACAGGCCGGCCGCATTCACGAAGGCAAGGATCAGAAACAACACCGAGTGAACGGGATTCCGCGACGAGATGACCATGAAGCCCGACGCGACCGCGACGGCGGAAAAGAGGTAGAAGAACGCGTCGCCGGACGTCATGCCTGACCCTTAATCAATTCTGTCTTGGGTTCGTATCATCTGGGGTTCATACGAGGGCCGGCGATCCGATGCAACGCTCGACCGCCGTAACGACGAACGATCAGCGGTAGGGAGCGTCCAGCGCGATGTTGCGGGCGATCTCGCGTTCCCATCGGTCACCGTTCGCCAAAAGCTTGTCCTTGTTGTACAAAAGCTCCTCACGGGTTTCCACGGAGAATTCGAAGTTCGGCCCCTCGACGATCGCGTCCACCGGGCAGGCTTCTTGGCACAGGCCGCAGTAGATGCATTTGACCATGTCGAGGTCGTAGCGCGTCGTCCGGCGCGTGCCGTCATTGCGACGCGGACCCGCCTCGATGGTGATGGCCTGGGCGGGACAGATCGCCTCGCAAAGCTTACAGGCGATGCAACGCTCTTCCCCGTTCGGATAACGGCGCAACGCGTGTTCGCCGCGATAACGAGGACTTTGAGGGTTTTTCTCGTGCGGGTAGTTCAGCGTCAGCTTCGGCTTGAAGAAGTAACGCATCGCCAAGCCGAACGCGCCCAGGAACTCCGTCAAGAAGACCGATTTTGCCGCATGATCCAGACGCATGTCGCTATTCCCTTGAAATCCAGGCGTTTCCGCCCGGACACATATGTCAACCGGGCAGGTTTCCCCAACCCGTCAATTCCAGAACGCCCGCAACGACGACAACGCTGACCAACGAGATCGGCAGAAAGACTTTCCAGCCAAGCCGCATCAACTGATCGTAGCGGTATCGCGGCACCACGGCCCTCACCAAAGCGATCATGAAGAAGACCAGCGTCGCCTTCAGAATGAACCACAACACGCCCGGCACCCAGGTGAAGGGCGCGAAGGGAATGGGTGACAGCCAGCCACCCAGGAACAGGATGGTGGTCAGCGAGCACATGGTGATGATCGCCACATACTCGCCCAGCATGAACAACATGTAGGGGGTCGCCGAGTATTCCACCATGAAGCCCGCCACCAATTCGGACTCGGCTTCCACAAGGTCGAAAGGAGCCCGGTTCGTTTCGGCCAGGGCCGAGATGAAAAAGATGATGAACATTGGAAACAGAGGCAGCCAGTACCAGCCAAGAAGGCCGAAACGCGTGTTCTGGGCGTTCACGATGTCGGTCAGGTTCAGCGACCCAGCGCAGAGCAGCACCGTGACGATGACGAAGCCGATCGAGACCTCGTAGGACACCATCTGGGCGGCCGACCGGAGCGCGGCCAGGAAGGGGTACTTCGAGTTCGAGGCCCATCCCGCCATGATGATGCCGTAGACGCTCAGCGACGAGATGGCGAAGATGTAAAGGATGCCGACGTTCAGGTTGGCGATGGCCCAGCCCTGGCTGATGGGGATCACCGCCCAGGCGGAGATGGCCAACACCCCCGTCACCATGGGGGCGAGAAGGAACACGCCTTTGTTGGCGCCCGACGGAATAATCGGTTCCTTCAACACGAACTTCAGCATGTCGGCGAAGCTCTGCAACAAGCCCCACGGACCCACCACGTTAGGCCCGCGCCGCAACTGGACGGCTGCCCACACCTTGCGATCCGCGTAAAGGATGTAGGCGATGTAGATCAGCAGGGCCACGATCAGCAGGAGACTTTCGCCGATGTGGAGCAGAAGAGGCAGGAACCAGCCGTCGCTCATGATGATCCTACTCGGCAGCTTGCTGTTGACGACCCTGGGCCAGAACCGAACATTCGGCCATGACGGCGGACGATCGGCAGATCGGATTGGTCAGGTAAAAATCGGTGATCGGCGATTTGAACGGCCGCCGATCGAAAGCCCCGTCCAAACCCGACAGCGCCGCCCTGTCGACTGGTGCGGAGGCAGTGACCCTGTCCAGCCTCGCGAAAACGGGAAAGTCGGCGAGCAGCGCGGCACGAAGCGCGGAAAGCGAATCGAAGGGGATTTTAGCGCCGAGCACGTCCGACAAGGCGCGCAGGATCGCCCAATCCTCGCGCGCGTCGCCCGGAGGAAAGCCGGCTCGTTCGGTCCGCTGCACACGGCCCTCCGTGTTGACGTAAAGCGCCGTCTTTTCGGTGTAGGCGGTGCCGGGAAGGATTACGTCGGCGCGATGGGCACCGCGGTCCCCATGCGTGCCCTGGT
>CALMOK010000036.1:9966-12145 GCA_937871825.1 uncultured Alphaproteobacteria bacterium | reverse complement strand
GTCGTCCAGCGAAACGGTTTGGGCGAAATCGGGCGGCACGGCGTTGCGCCTCGCCTCCACGGTCGCGATCTGGCGGAACGAGAGATAAAGGGCCAGCGCCGCCCAGGCCAGGGTGACGATGACGAAAGCCGATTGGAGCAAGATCACCTCTTGGTTGCCGCCAAGCGGCCTGGAGAGTGGAGACGCACCCTATCGCGTCGGCGCCGGCGTTTCCCGTCATCGGTCATAGGGCGGCCGGTCGGCGTGGCGCAATTGGCCGATCGACGCGCCAGGCTCAGACTTAAAGGATGCCGGTCAGTCCGTCGGCCAGATAGCCCTCGATGGACGGTCCGGCCGGGTTGCACAGCACGTGCTTGAGCCAGGCCTGCCGCTCATGGGCCTGGACGGCCAACTCCCACACGCATGGACCGAAATGCTCGGCGCCAACATCTCGAAACCGGGTCGGATCATCGATCGAGGCCTGGAAATGTCGATGCCGCAACAGATCGGCGTCGTCCCACCAGTCGAGGAGGAGCCAAACGCCAGCCATGCCGACATGCACCGTCATGAAGGCCACACCGGCGTCGGAGCCACGGTCGGGCACCGCTTCCAGAATGGGGCGGGCGCAAGCCCACGCCGCTTCTATCTCGTCGGTGAAGTGGGCGGCCAAGCCCCGCACCGTGACCGTGGTGAGCTTGACGCGCCAGCGGCCGATCATGTGGACACCCCCGAAGGCGATCGTCCGGAGCTTGTAGCGGTATGACCGTAGAACCGCCGGGACCTGCCCGGCACCGATGTCCATCAGGTCAGCGCGGCAGCGTCGACAAGCCCATGAGGTGGGTGTCGACCGCGTGCGCCGCTTGACGGCCTTCCCGGATGGCCCAGACCACGAGCGACTGTCCGCGCCGCATGTCGCCGCAGGCGAACACCTTTTCGAGGTTCGATCGATAGGCTTTGGTGTCGGCGGCAACGTTGCCGCGCGGGTCGAGCTCCACGGCAAGGTCCGAAAGCAACCCTTCGGTCATCGGCGAAACGAAACCCATGGCGAGCAGCACGAGGTCCGCCCGGAGCGAAAAGCCGCTGTCCGGCACCGGCTGCATCTTGCCGTCGACCCTGATGCAGTCGAGACGCCTGACCTGCCCCGCCTCGCCGACGAACGCCTTGGTGAGCACCGCGAAATCGCGCTCGGCCCCTTCCTCCTGGCTGGACGAGGTCCGCAGCTTCAGCGGCCAGTCGGGCCAAGTCAGCAGCTTGTTCTCCTTTTCGGGCGGACGCGGCATAATCTCGAGCTGCGTGACCGAAAGCGCCCCCTGGCGGATCGAGGTGCCGATGCAATCGGACCCCGTGTCGCCGCCACCGATCACCACGACATGCTTGCCGGACGCGACGACCGGCATGTTGGACCGCAGCGGCTCCTTGGCGACCCGCCGGTTCTGCTGCGGCAGGAAATCCATTGCGAAATGCACGCCACTAAGCTCACGGCCCGGGATCGGCAGGTCGCGCGCGCGCTCGGCCCCGCCGGCCAGCACGACGGCGTCGTAGCCCTCGCGCAATTCCTGGGCTGTAATGTCGACGCCGACGTTGACGCCGCAGTGGAATGTGACGCCTTCGGCGGTCATCTGCGCCACGCGCCGGTCGATGTGCCGCTTTTCCAGCTTGAAATCCGGAATGCCGTAGCGAAGCAGGCCGCCCGGCTTGGCGTTCTTCTCGTAGATATGCACGTCGTGGCCAGCGCGCGCGAGCTGTTGGGCGCAGGCGAGCCCGGCCGGGCCCGATCCCACGACCGCCACGGTTTTGCCACTCTGCCGCTTGGCCTTCTCGGGCTTGATCCAGCCTTCTTCCCAGGCCCGGTCGGCGATCGCGCTCTCGATTGACTTGATGGTGACCGGCGCGTCGTTGATGTTCAGCGTGCAAGACGCTTCGCACGGCGCCGGGCAGATCCGCCCCGTGAACTCGGGGAAGTTGTTGGTCGAATGCAGGTTGCCGGACGCTTCCTCCCAGTCGGCCCGGTAGACGAGGTCGTTCCAGTCGGGGATCTGGTTGTTGACCGGGCAGGCGTTGTGACAGAACGGGATACCGCAACTCATGCAGCGCGCCGCCTGGTCGCGCACCGTGGCCTCCGAAGCCGGGAGCACGAATTCCTTGTAGTGGCGAATTCGGTCGGAGGCCGGCGCGTAGCGACGGTCGTGCCGGTCGATCT
>CALMOK010000036.1:0-9956 GCA_937871825.1 uncultured Alphaproteobacteria bacterium | reverse complement strand
TACCTTGCCCATCCGGTCTATTCCCCCGCCACGGCCAACACGGGCCGGTCCTGGATATGTGGCGACAATTCGGCCAATGCGCGCCGGTACTCGACCGGCATCACTTTTCGAAACTTCGTCAGGCTCGACGGCCATTCCGCCAGCAAGCCCTGCGCTTTGGTGGAGCCGGTCAAGCGCGCGTGGTTGGCCACCAGCTGGCGGAGCCGCTCGGCGTCGTAGCGCGTCATGTCGGCCATCACGTCCACGGGGCGCGGGAACTGCAGGTCGTTGCTCTGGTGGTAGACGCGGTTGTTAATCTCTTCCTCGGCGTCGATCGGCTCCAGGTCCACCATGGCCATGTTGCATCGCTTGGCGAAGGTGCCGTCCTCGTCGAGCACATAGGCGATGCCGCCCGACATGCCGGCCGCGAAGTTGCGGCCCGTCGGCCCGATCACCACCACCACGCCGCCCGTCATGTACTCGCAGCCATGGTCGCCCGTGCCTTCCACGACCGCGATCACACCCGAGCTGCGCACCGCGAACCGCTCGCCCGCGATACCGCGGAAATAGCATTCACCCGCTATGGCCCCGTACAGCACCGTGTTGCCCACGATGATCGAATTCTCGGGCACGATGCGGGTCGCCGTCCTTGGCGGGTAGACGATGACCCGGCCGCCCGACAATCCCTTGGCGACGTAATCGTTGGCCTCGCCCTCCAGCTCCAGCGTCAAGCCGTTGGCAGCGAAGGCCCCGAAGCTTTGCCCCGCGGTTCCGTTGAACTTGATGTGGATCGTCCCGTCGGGCAGCCCGGCATGGCCGTAGCGCTCCACGATCGTCCCCGACAGCATGGCCCCCGTGGTCCGGTCCGTGTTGTTGATCGGCTTCTCGAGGATGACCGGCGTGCGGTTGGCGACGGCCTCGGCGGTTTCCGCGATGAGGTCGCGGTCGAGCACCCGGCCAAGGTTATGGTCCTGGTCTTCCATTTTGCGGATGCCCACGCCGTCCGGCGCTTCGGGCTTGTGGAACAGCTTGGCAAAGTCGAGTCCCCCGGCCTTCCAATGGTCGACCGCGGCTTCCTGGTCGAGCATCTGCATCTGCCCGACCATCTCGGTGAAATCACGGAAACCCATGGACGCCATGAGCTCGCGCACTTCCTCGGCGACGAAGAAGAAATAGTTGATCACGTGCTCGGGCAGGCCGACGAAACGCTTGCGCAGCACCGGGTCCTGGGTGGCGACCCCCACCGGGCAGGTGTTGAGGTGGCACTTGCGCATCATGATGCAGCCGGCGGCGATCAACGGCGCGGTGGCGCAGCCGAACTCGTCGGCCCCGAGCAACGCGCCAACGATCACGTCGCGGCCCGTGCGGATGCCGCCGTCGACCTGCACGGTGATGCGCGAGCGCAGGCGGTTGAGCACAAGCGTCTGGTGGGTTTCGGCGAGGCCGATCTCCCAGGGGCTGCCGGCGTGCTTGATGGACGTCAGGGGGGAGGCGCCTGTGCCGCCCTCGAAACCCGCGATGGTGACGTGGTCGGCCCGCGCCTTGGCGACGCCGGCCGCGACCGTTCCGACGCCAACCTCGGACACCAGCTTCACCGAAACCAGCGCGACCGGATTGACGTTCTTGAGGTCGTAGACGAGCTGCGCCAGATCCTCGATCGAGTAGATGTCGTGGTGAGGGGGCGGCGAGATCAGCCCGACCCCGGCCGTCGAGTGGCGCACTTTGGCGATCACGGCGTCGACCTTGTGGCCGGGCAATTGGCCGCCCTCGCCCGGCTTGGCACCCTGGGCCATCTTGATCTGCATCATGTCGGCGTTGACGAGGTATTCGGTCGTCACCCCGAAGCGCCCTGACGCGACTTGCTTGATGGCCGAGCGCATCGAGTCGCCGTTCGGCATCGGCTTGAACCGGTCGGACTCTTCCCCGCCTTCGCCCGTGTTCGACTTGCCGCCGATGCGGTTCATCGCGATGGCGAGCGTGGTGTGGGCCTCGCGCGAAATCGACCCGTACGACATGGCCCCGGTGGAAAAGCGCTTGACGATGGAGGCTGCCGGCTCCACCTCGTCGAGCGGCACGGGCGCGCGCCCGTCCTCGGCCGCCCCCTTGATGCGGAACAGCCCCCGGATCGTGAGCAGCTTCTCGTCCTGCTCGTTGAGTAGCCGGGCGAAGTCGCGGTACCGGTCCTGGCTGTTGCCCCGCACGGCGTGCTGGAGCAGCGACACCGATTGCGGCGACCAGGAATGCGCCTCGCCCCGGATGCGATAGGCGTAATCGCCGCCGACATCGAGGGCGTTGCGGTAGACCGGTGCGTCCCCAAAGGCGTCGGCGTGGCGGCGCACCGTTTCCCGCGCGACCTCGGCGAGGCCGATGCCGCCGATCATGGTGGCGGTGCCTCGGAAATAACGATCGATGAAGCTGTCGGCGAGGCCGATGGCATCGAAGATCTGGGCGCCGCAATAGGACTGGTAGGTCGAGATGCCCATCTTGGACATGACCTTGAGGAGGCCCTTGTCGATCGACTTGATGTAGCTCTTGACCGCGCTCCGGGCATCGATCTCGTCCGGAAACTCCACCGCGAGGGCGGCGAGTGTTTCGAATGCCAAGTAGGGGTTGATGGCTTCAGCCCCATAGCCCGCCAAACAGGCGAAATGGTGGATTTCGCGCGCTTCGCCGGTTTCGACCACGAGGCCGACCGAGGTCCGCAGCCCTTTACGGATGAGGTGGTGGTGCACCGCCGCGGTCGCCAGCAGGGCCGGGATGGGGATCCGGTCAGGGCCCATCATGCGGTCCGACAGGATGATGATGTTGTAGCCGCCCTTGACGGCCGCCTCGGAGCGCTCGCAGAGTCGCTGCAGGATGGCCTCCATGCCCTCGGCGCCATGCGTCACCGCGTAGGTGACGTCCAGCGTGCGGGTGTCGAAGCTGTCCTCCAGAAAGCCGATGCAGCGGATCTTCTCGAGATCGTCGTTGGTGAGGATGGGCTGACGAACCTCGAGCCGCTTGCGACGCGAATTGCCCTCGAGATCGAAGATGTTCGGCCGCGGACCGATAAAGGACACGAGGCTCATCACCAGTTCCTCGCGGATCGGGTCGATCGGTGGGTTGGTGACCTGGGCGAAATTCTGCTTGAAATAGGTGTAAAGCAGCTTGGCCTTCTCGGACAGGGCCGAGATCGGCGTGTCGGTGCCCATCGACCCCATGGCTTCCTGGCCGGTGGCCGCCATGGGGGCGAGCAGGAGGGTCAGGTCCTCCTGCGTGTAGCCGAAGGCCTGTTGCTTATCGAGCAGCGACACGTCGGTGCGCGCCGCGCGCGCTTCCACCTGCTGCATGTCCTCGAGCACGATCTGCGTCCGGTCCAGCCATTCCCGATAAGGGTGCGAGCCGGCCAACGCGGCCTTCATCTCGTCGTCGGAAACGATGCGGCCCTGCTCCAGGTCGACCAGCAACATTTTGCCCGGCTGGAGCCGCCACTTCGTGACGATCTTTTCCTGCGGAATGGGAAGCACGCCCATTTCGGATGCCAGCACCACGAGGTCGTCGTCGGTCACGAGGTAGCGCGCCGGACGCAGGCCGTTGCGGTCGAGTGTCGCGCCGATCTGGATACCGTCCGTGAAAGCGACTGCCGCAGGCCCGTCCCAGGGTTCCATCATGGCGGCATGATATTCGTAGAAGGCGCGCCGGTCCTCGCTCATGAGCGGGTTGCCCGCCCAGGCTTCCGGGATCAGCATCATCATCGCGTGGGCGAGCGAGTAACCACCCCCGACCAGGAATTCCAGCGCGTTGTCGAAACAGGCCGTATCCGATTGCCCCTCGTAGGACACCGGCCAGAGCTTCGTGATGTCCTTGCCGAACAGCTCCGACTCGACGGACGCCTGCCGAGCCGCCATCCAGTTCACGTTGCCCCGCAGGGTGTTGATCTCGCCGTTGTGGGCGACCATGCGATAAGGGTGGGCGAGGGACCAAGCGGGGAAGGTATTGGTTGAGAAGCGCTGATGGACGAGGGCGAGCGCCGACGTCACGCGCTCGTCGACAAGGTCGGCGTAATAGGCGCCGAGCCGGGTCGCCAGCAGCAGGCCCTTGTAGACGATCGTGCGCGAGGACAGCGACACGGGGTAGAAGCCCCGGACGCGCTCGTCCGTGAGGTTGTAAACGTTGCCCGAGATCACCTTGCGCAGGATGAACAGGCGACGCTCGAACGTCGCGTCGTCGTCGATCCCCTCACCACGGCCGATGAACAGCTGGCGGCACACGGGTTCGCTTTCCCGGATGCTGTCGCCGAGGCAGGATGGGTCGGTCGGCACGTCGCGCCAGCCGAGCAGTACCTGGCCCTCGTCGGCCACCACCTGGGCGATGATCTCCTCGACGATGGCACGGCCGCCCGGATCGCGCGGCAGGAAAAGGAACCCGACCGCGTACCCGCCTGGTGCCGGCAGGGCAAAGCCGAGCCGCTCCGCTTCGGCGGCAAAGAAATCATGCGGGATTTGAAGCAGCATGCCGCAGCCGTCGCCGCCATGGGCATCCGCGCCGACCGCGCCGCGATGGTCGAGGTTGGCCAGGATCTCGAGCCCCATCGACACGATGGAATGGGACTTCCGATTCTTCATCTGGGCGACGAAACCGACCCCACAGGCGTCATGCTCGCGGGCCGGGTCGTATAGCCCTTGCGCGGCGGGAAGGCCGGGATCGCGGTGCATGGGAACGCGCGGTGCTGCCTTAGGGCGATCCGTCGCGCCGATCGAAACCGGGGTAGCGGAGGCCGCCATCATGCCTTTTACTTCCTGTCCGACCATGGCCGCCGCTCCCAAGCCGACGCGAGCCGACCACCTCCAGCGCCGTCCCGCGCAAAAAGCGCGGAGGGCTGCGAGAAAAATGGCAACAGCGCTGTCCTAATCGAGGAATCGACTTTTACAGCATCGTCCTGAGGGCACAAGGCGAAGGACATGAATAAAGCGTCGCGGGTCTGGGTATCCGGCCCTGAAACTCGTTGGGTGACCGGCTTGCTCCGGAACAAGCCTCCCCTCGGCCCGTTCGGATTGAAACGGAACGGAGATTGTTATGACCAAGGAACCCAAGCCGGGCGACGAAGTGAAGTGGGACGCTTCGCAGGGCGAGGTCGCCGGCAAGGTGGAGAAGAAATTGACAAAGCCGATGATGATCAAGAAACACAAGGTCGAGGCCTCGCCCGACAACCCGGAATTTCTGGTCAAGAGCGACAAGACGGGCGCCAAGGCGGCCCATAAGGCTGGTGAACTCAAGAAAGGGTGACCCACTTGGCGAGGCATATGAGCCGTGGGCTTGGCCGACCGGCGCCACAACCATGAATTTTGGCAGCGACAATATTGCGGGAGCGAGCGAGCCGATCATCGCGGCCTTGGCCGCCGCGGCGCGCGAGGGGGCGGAGGGCACCTATGGGTCCGACCGCTGGACAACCGACGCCGTCGGGCAACTCCGGGATGTGTTCGAAACGGATCTCGACGTTCTTCTCGTGCCGACGGGAACGGCGGCCAACGCGCTGTCCCTAGCTTCCGTGACCCCGCCGTGGGGCGGCATCTTCTGCCACGCCGCCGCCCATGTCATCGATGAGGAGGCCGGCGCCCCCGAGTTCTTTACCGGCGGGGCCAAGCTGGTCGGCATCGCGGGCCGGGCCGGCAAGCTTGAGCCGGGTGGCCTGCGGGAAACCCTGACGCGGTTTCCCCGCGGGCTGCCCCGGCAGGTCCAGGGATCGGCCCTCAGCCTGTCGCAAGCAACCGAGTGCGGCACGGCTTATTCCCCATCGGAAATCGGTGCGCTGACCGAACTCGCGCGGGGCGCGGGCCTGGCGGTCCACATGGACGGGGCGCGGTTCGCCAACGCGCTCGTCGGCCTCGGCTGCAGTGCCGCCGAAACGACCTGGAAGGCCGGCATCGACGTGCTGTCGTTTGGCGCGACGAAGAACGGCGCGCTGGCCTGCGAAGCGGTGATCTTCTTCGACCGCAACCACGCCCGATACGCCGAAATCCAGCGCAAGCGCTCTGGCCACACGTTGTCCAAAGGGCGGCTACTTGGGGCCCAGTTGGCGGCCTATCTCCAGGACGGCCATTGGCTCGACCTCGCCCGGAGCGCCAACGAGCTGGCGGAGCGGCTGGCCCGGGGGCTTGGTGATCTGCCAGGGTTCCACCTGCCGTTTCCCCGGCAGGCCAATGAGGTGTTCGCCATCATGACACGCTCGGTTGCCCAGGCGTTACACGACGCCGGAGCCCACTTTTACGAGTGGGACGCCTCGAGCCTGGGTCCCGGGGAGATCGGGCCGGACCAGTTGCTCGCGCGCCTTGTTTGCTCCTACGCGACGACCGCGGCGGAGGTCGAGCGCTTCCTGGCCGAAACGCGCCGGGTGGCGCGCGCCGTCGCATCCTCGCCGCAATAATTCGCCAGATTGTGATATGGGGTTAGGCTGCGCCGGCGACGGCTTCGCCCTGCGGTTATGGAGTGGTCCATGCGTCACGGTGCGGATGCGGTCGAAGGCTCGATGCCTCGGGGAACGAGGGCCGTTTTGGCGGTTGCCTGGCTGGCAGCCGTCGCGGCGATCGCCCTGCCGTCGACGGCGAACGCCCAGTTCTTCTTCTGGGATCGCCCTCGCTTGTCGGCCGACGACGCGGCCCGGGCCGTGATCGAACGCGGCTTCCGGCCTCTGGCCCAGCCGGTCTTGAACAAGGGTGTGTATCTCGCCGACGTCATCAGCCGTCGGGGCCGGCGCGAGCGGCTCGTGGTGAGCGCTGATTCCGGCGAGATTGTGCAGCGTTTCGTCCTTGGTGACGGCCCGATGTTTCGCCGCAGCGTCGACCCGACGATCCCCCGGGGCCCGATCCCGCCCGCCGCGATCCCGAACGAAGACAGGCAGCCGAACGTGTTTTCTAGGCTGTTCTCTCACGACGACGACGACGTGGAACGGGATATCGCCCCGCCGCCCCTCGTTCCCAATGCCGACCAGGACCGATCTAATCAGCAAAGGTTGCGACAGCACCGGCGCCTGCCGCGCTCCGTCGAACGGACGCCCGAGCCGGTGCGCTCCATCCCGGTCGAGTCGGCCCCGCTTCCGTCCTCGCCGCAACCCACTCCCGCGGCTCCGGTTGCCGTTTCCCCACCCCCCGACCGTCCGGTCCGTTCGATCGTGACCAACCCGCTCAGCATTCCCGGCACGCGGGAACAGGACGACAAGGGCCGCGCGAGCGCGACGGCCCTCGCTCCGCCCGTCGTCAAGCCGACGCCACCGGTCGCCAAGCCGGCCGCCCCAAGCTCCAAGGATGTGCCGGTTGCCCCCCTCGAGTGACGGTGAGCCGTCCTCAACAACCGTCGCTGGACGAATGAGGACGGTCCCTCGTGGCTCGCCGTCGATTAGTCGCCATTCACACCCTGCCTTTATTGTGCTGGGCTAGCCGCCACCAAGCGGGTGGCCGTCGATCCGGTGTTCCACGACCTCGCCTGATCCGTCGTCCGAATGCGCCTTTGCCCATGCAAGCGCGCCGTGCCCGGCGACGACACCCGTCGAGAAGCTGGCCTGGAGGAGATAGCCCCCCGTCGGGGCTTCCCAATCCAGCATTTCGCCCGCCACGAAGGTGCCCGCCCGCCCGCGCAGCATGGATGAGGCGTCGACCTCGTCGAGAACGACGCCCCCGGCGGTCGAGATCGCGCGGGTGAGCGGCATGGTCCCGGTCAGCCGGACCGGAACGGCTTTGACGAGCGCCGCAAGGCGTGACACCGCCATGCCGCCCAGCGCTTCCCCCGTTCCAAGCGCGGCTTCGTGCAACAGGCCGCAAGCTGCCGGCGACAGTTTGAGAGCTTTGCGAAGGTGGTTTGACAGGCTCTGCTTGTGGGCTCGCACCCCGAGCCGCCGCTCGATGTCGGGCTCGGCCAGATCCGGCCGGAGCGCGACGTGGACCAGCGCCTCTCCCGTTCGGTCGAGGGCGTCCCGCAACGGGGATGACAGCGCGTAGATCGGGCCACCTTCGACCCCCGCGCGGGTGATCGTCACGTCGCCTCGTGCAACGCGGCCGTCGAACATGACACTGACATTCTTCAACGGCTCGCCTTCGAAGCGGTCCTTGAAGATCGTCGACCATTCAACCGTGAAGCCGCAGTTGGCGGGGCGGAGCGGCGCCACGTCAACGCCTGCCTCGGTCAGGGCGGGCGCCCAGGCCCCGTCGGAGCCGAGCTGCGGCCAACTCGCGCCGCCGAGGGCCAGTACGGTCGCGTGCGCCTGCGCCGCAACGGGACCATCGGGTGTCTCGAACAGCAAGGTCCCATTGTCGCCCCATCCCGTCCAACGATGGCGCGACCGGACGGTGACACCCAGGGCGGCGAGGCGCTTGAGCCAAGCGCGAAGCAACGGCGAGGTTTTGAAGCTGTTGGGAAAGACGCGCCCGCTCGATCCCACGAAACATGGTTGGCCCAATCCGTCGCACCAATTGCGCATGTCGCCGGGCGTGAACCCGGCGAGCGCCGGGCCGATCCGGGTTGCGGCGGCGCCGTACCGGATTTTGAACGCCTCCAAGTCCTCGCTGTGCGTGATGTTGAGGCCTCCGCGCCCTGCCAGCAGGAACTTGCGCCCGACGGACGGCATGCGATCGTAGACGACGACCTGGGCGCCCCCGGCGGCCGCGACCTCGGCCGCCATCAAGCCCGCCGGGCCACCGCCCACCACCGCCACCCTTGGGGAAAGGCCTTCAGATCGGCCGATGGCCATCATGTCGCGATTCCTGCGTTGCTATGGGTCGAAAAAAGGCTGGTTCACGTTGCCGGCCGGCGGCAACCGTGTAGTCATCACGGTCGCGCCGTTCGACAGGGAGATAGCATGGCCATCCGCTTTCAAGACAAGTCCGAGCCGGGGAAGCCGCCCAAAAAGGCGGAGGTTTCACCGCGTGTCGAAAAGCCCGCGTCGGAAATGCCCGCCTCCGACGCGCCCGAAGGCGAATTGCCGCTTGACGGACCTGCGTTGCCCTTCGCCAAACCCGTGAAGCCCAAGAAACGCGGGAAATAAACGCGGGACATGAAGCGCCGAGACTGATGGGTGTCGACCGGTTCGGGACCACCACACGGGCGCCACATTCGGTTCCAATCTGTCGGGCTGGGCTTCCGAAATCCGGCATCATGACACGCGCACTCCTCATTTCGCTTCTCGCCATCATCCTCGTTTTCGTGGTCCCACTCCTCCTTCGCGCGGCTTTTTACTGGACGGCCGCGTCCGGCCCGTGGTGGGCGGCCGATCGGACGAGCGCGGGATTGCTGCCACGGAGCGCGGCCGACCAACCCGCGCGGGTGCGCGTTTACGCGGCCCGGACGGTCAGTTGGCGGGGCCTGGCGGCCGTTCACAGCTGGATCGTCCTCAAGGACGCGGGCGGCCCCTATGAGCGCTATGACCTGACGGCTTGGGGTGAGCCGATCCGGCTGAACGGCTTCGCCCCAGATGGGCGCTGGTTCGGGCAAGCGCCGGACGAGGTTTACGCCGCCGACGATGCAGAGGCCGAAGCCGCGATCCCGCCCATGCGGGAGGCGATCGCCACGTATCGCTTCCGGCATCTGGGCGATTACACGGCTTGGCCCGGCCCCAATTCCAATACCTTCGTGGCGACCGTGATGGCGGCCATCCCGCATCTTCATGCCAGCTTGCCACCGACCGCGATCGGCAAGGACTATCCGGCCGACGGGCGCTGGCTCGCCCTCACGCCGTCGAGAACCGGGTTGCGGCTCTCGATCAACGGCTACGTCGGCCTCACCCTGGCTTGGGTGGAAGGGTTCCAGCTCAACCTGCTCGGGCTGGTTGCCGGGTTTGATCTCCGCCGGCCGGCCATCGCGCTGCCCGGCGTCGGGCGGATCGGCCTGCGTCAGGCAAGCCGCGCCGAGGCTCCGGCGCATACCGGTGAACCTTTCGCGCGGTTGGACACTAAACCATCGTAGGATAATATTTCGGGGGTTCGTGATGCTTTTACAAACGTTGTTCATCC
>CALMOK010000035.1 GCA_937871825.1 uncultured Alphaproteobacteria bacterium | reverse complement strand
GTCGTGCAGCGCGTCGTAAACGGGGCGGAGATAGGGGTCGATCTTTTCGCGCATGTCGCCCGGCAGGAAGCCGAGCCGCTCGCCCGCCTCGATGGCCGGCCGCGACAGGATCAGCCGCTCCACCACGCCGCGCTCCAGCAGGGAAATCGCGTGGCCGACCGCCAGCCAGGTCTTCCCGGTTCCCGCCGGCCCTTCGGCGAACACCATCTCGTGAGTCTTCAGCGCCCGCATGTAGCCGTCCTGCGCGGCCGTCCTGGCCCGCACGGAGCCGCGCTTGCGCGTGCGGATCTCGTCGAACGGCTGGCGCTCGGCCTCCGCCTCCTTGGGAAACAGCATGCCCTGGTAGGCGGTTTCCTCGATGGCGCCGTCGACCTCGCCGAGGCCCACCTTCTGCCCCGCCTTGACGCGCCCGTACAGGGCTTCCAGGACGCGGCGCGCGTGTTCGCAGGCCTCGGTGGGCCCCCGCAGCGCGACGTGGTTGCCGTTGGCGGTCGCCACGACGCCGAGCCGGCGCTCCAGCTTGGCGATGTTCTGGTCGTATTGCCCGAACACCACCGAGGTCAGCCGGTTGTCCTCGAACGTGATGGCGATCTCGGCGACAGCCCCCTCGACGCCGCCCGTCGGCACCGCGAGGCCGGGGGGCGGGGCGGGCGGCGATCCCCCGTCACGGGTTTGACGGCGGGAACTGGGCGCCGGACGCTCGGGCATTCTCATCGACGATCCTTTTGCTGCCGCGTTCCGACGGAAACGGCCCCGGCCGACCTTGAGGGCTCCAGCCGGCCGAACAGCGAATTGGGACCCACCGCCGTCACCGTCACGTCGGCGACGTCGCCGATCAGCTGAGGGTCCGCCTCCACCTGCACGGGCTGCATATAGGGTGACTTGCCGACGATCTGGCCGGGGTGGCGGCCGATTTTTTCGAACAGCACCGGGATCCTGCGTCCCACGCAGGCGGCGTTGAAGGCTTGGCGCTGCGGCTCGACGACGGCCTGCAGCCGCGCCAGCCGCTCGCGCTTGACGGCTTCGGGCACGTGGTCCGGCAGGTTCGCCCCCGGGGTGCCGGCCCGGGGGGAATATTTGAAGGTGAAGCTCGACGCGAAGCCGATGGCGCCGGCGAGGTCGAGCGTGGCCTGGAAGTCGGCGTCCGTTTCCCCGGGAAACCCGACGATGAAATCCGACGACAGCGCGATGTCGGGCCGCGCCGCCCGCGTCCGCTCGATCAGCCTGCGGTAGTCGTCGACGCCGTGCCGGCGGTTCATCGCCGCCAGAATGGCGTCCGACCCCGACTGAACCGGCAGGTGCAGGAAGGGCATCAGGGCCTCCACGTCCCGGTGGGCGTCGATGAGATCCTGCGCCATGTCGTTGGGATGGCTCGTCATGTAGCGGATGCGCGCGATCCCCGGCAGGGCGGCGATCTCCGTGACGAGCCGGGCTAGCGACCAGGGCGCGCCATCCGCGCCGACGCCGTGGTAGCCGTTGACGTTCTGACCCAGCAGCGTGACCTCGCGCACGCCCGCCGCCGCCAAGCCTTCGACCTCGGCGAGCACCTGGGCGGGCGCGCGGGAATATTCGGCACCCCGCGTGTAGGGCACCACGCAGAAGGTGCAGAACTTGTCGCAGCCTTCCTGCACGGTCACGAAGGCCGAAAGCCCGCGCGAGCGCGTCTTTTCGGCCGTCGGGCGGGGTAGGGCGGCGAACTTGTCCTCAACGGGAAAATCCGTGTCGACCACCGCCCCGTGCCGCGCCCGCGCCACGAGATCGGGCAGCCGATGATAGCTTTGCGGCCCCACCACGAGGTCGACGGCCGCTTGGCGGCGCAGGATCTCGGCACCCTCGGCCTGGGCCACGCAGCCCGCCACCGCAAGCGTCGTGGACAGGCCCGCCGCCGCGCGCTCGGCTTTCAGCACGCGCAGCATCCCAAGCTCGGAAAAGACCTTTTCGGCCGCCCGTTCCCGGATATGGCAGGTGTTGAGGATCACGAGGTCGGCATCCTCGACCGTTCCCGTTTCGGTGAAACCTTCCGGGGCCAGCGCGTCCGCCATGCGGGCGGCGTCGTAAACGTTCATCTGGCAACCGAAGCTCTTGATGAACACCTTGCGGCCGTCCCCCCCGGCAATGGGCGCGGCATGGTCGGAAGCCTCGATCGGATCAACGAGCCGATCGTCACGTTCGATAATCTGGTCCGTCATGACCGGTTAAGGGCCTCGCTCGCCTTGGGCGGCGGCAACGCGCTGTTGGCCACACGCGGATGCCGTCGGGCGTGATCCTACGCGGTTTCGGCCCGGATGAGAACCGGCTGCGGCCTCGCCCCCGGTTCGCCAAGGTCGCGGGCTCATCCCGGCCCCTGGAGGGCCCGGCGCAGCACCAGGGCGTCCTCGCGCGCCAAGCCGGGTTTCGGGGCGTAATAGGCCTTGCGCCGCCCGACCTCCACGAAACCGGCCGCCGCGTAGAGCCGCCGCGCGGCCTCGTTGCCGGCGCCGACTTCCAGGAACACCACCGCGCAACCGGCCAGCGCCAGGTGGCGGAGGTGCCGATCGAGGAGGCGGGTGCCGAGGCCGCGTCGCCGCCAATCCGCCGCGACCGCGATCGTGACGATCTCGGCTTCCCTGGCGGCTCCGCGCGAAAGGGCGAACCCCGCCAGAACGCCCGACCGGGGATCGAGGGCGGCGTCACCGAGGGTCACGGGCGCCGCCATCAGGCTTTCGAACTCCAGCGCCGACCAGCCTTGCGCGAAAACCGTTCCGTGCAGTGCCGCGCAGGCTTCCGCGTGAGCGCCGGTGAGCGCCGTGAGAAGGGGCCGGGCCGCGGTGCCGAACAGCGCCACCGGCACCCTCAACCCGTCCGGGCGATCACGCCGTTGGTCTGGGGCTTGGCGTCCGGCGGGCGGATGTAGAAGGGGCGGGGCAGGGCGCGCGCCGGGTCGGCCAGCATGCCAAGCCGGGCCACGAACAGGATGTCGGGCGCGGTGGCCCGTTCGCCGACGTCGGCCTTGACGCCGAGCGACCAGGCCTCGACCGCCAACAGCGCGGCTCCCGTGCCGACGAGGCGCGTCGGACCCGGCCCGAGCCTCCGCGCCGCGTCGTGGATCGACATCACGCCGGGGCCGAGTTCCGTGCCGCCGTCGGCCGAAAAGCCCTGCACGTAGATGTTGCCGTGGTGGGCGTCGATGGCCGCCACGATGGTTGGGCGCCCCCCGGCCGCGATAACGGGGGCGGCGAGAGCCGACAAGGTGGACACGCCCACCACCGGCACCTTGCAGGCGAGGCCGATGGCGCGGGCAGCCGCGACCCCGACCCGGATGCCCGTAAAGGACCCCGGCCCGATCGTCACCGCCACACGGGCGAGGGCGGCGAAGCCCCCGTCGAGCCGCGCCACCACGCGGTCGATTAGCGGAACCAACGCTTCGGCGTGGCCCCGCTCCATGGCGATGGACTCCAAGGCCAGCGCCTCGATGGCGCCGGCCCCGAGCAGGCAGGCCGAAACCGCGTTCAGCGACGTGTCGATGGCGAGAACGACGCCGGGCCTGCCCGCCTCCCCGGCGTCGGTCATCATCAAACCTCGATCAGATCTGTTCGACGGCCTGCACGGCCGGCACGAAATGCTTGAGGAGGTTCTGGATGCCGTGCTTCAGCGTCGCCGTGGAGGATGGGCAGCCCGAGCAGGCCCCCTTCATGGTCAGGTAGACCACGCCGTCGCGAAAGCCCTTGAAGGTGATGTCGCCGCCGTCCCCGGCCACCGCGGGCCGCACGCGCGACTCGATCAGTTCCTTGATGGTGTCGACGGTCTCGCCGTCGGCGGCGTCGAAGAACTCTTCGTCGTCCCCCTGCGGCAGGCCGCCCACAGAGCCCGCCTCGGTCAGCGGCGCCCCGGAGGTGAAATGCTCCATGATGGCCCCGAGGATCGCGGGCTTGAGGTGGGGCCATTCGCCGGCGCTCTTGGTGACGGACACGAAATCGGAGCCGAAGAACACGCCCGACACGCCCTCGATCGAGAACAGCGCGCGCGCCAAGCCAGACTGTTCGGCCGCCTTCGGATCGCGGATGTCGAGGGTTCCCTCGCCCATCACGGTGCGGCCGGGCAGGAACTTCAGGGTGGCGGGGTTCGGGGTCGATTCGGTTTCGATGAACATGGCGTCCTCCAGCCGGTTCAAAGCCGGCCTTGCGGGGTGGGTGCCGAAAGCGGCGTGGCAGATATGGCCGGGGTGCGAACCGAAATCAATCGAGCGAGGCGCCCTGAACCCGTCCGACACCGACTTGGTGGGCGACGCCCGTCAGCTGTTCAGGAACAGCTTGTAGGCCGCGTTGTTGGTTTCATCCTCATAGGGGTAGCCCAGGGAGCGGAGGCGCTCGTCAAACAGCGCGCGTTCGCCGGCCGGCACCTGCAACCCCACCAGCACGCGGCCGTAGTCGGCCCCGTGGTTGCGGTAATGGAACAGGGTGATGTTCCAGCCCGTGCCCACCCCGTCGAGGAACTTGAGCAGGGCGCCCGGCCGTTCGGGGAATTCGAAGCGCAGGATGATCTCGTCACGCAAGGACGGCGCGCGGCCGCCCACCATGTAGCGCACGTGCAGCTTGGCGGTTTCGTCGGCGGAAATGTCGGCCACCGCGTAGCCCAGCCGGGTGAGTTCGGCCACGATCGGGCCCGGACCCGTGTTGGCGCTCGCCGACTTGAGACCCACGAAGACGTGGGCGTCGCGCCCCTCGGCATAACGATAGTTGAATTCCGTGATGGTGCGATCCCCCAGGACCTGCACGAAGCGGCGGTAGCTGCCCGGCTCCTCGGGAATCGTGACGCCGAGCAGGATTTCGCGCGCTTCGCCGACCTCGGCCCGCTCGGCCACGTGCCGCAGCCGGTCGAAATTGAGGTTGGCGCCGCTGTTGACCGCGATCAGCGCGCCCTGGCGCTCGGGCTGCCGCGCTGCGTAGGTCTTGAGGCCCGCCAGCGCCAGCGCCCCGGCGGGCTCGGCCATCACGCGCGTGTCCTCGAAAATGTCCTTCACGGCGGCGCACATCTCGTCCGTGTCGGCCGTGATGGTGCCGTCGAGCAGTTCCCGGCACAGCCGGAAGGTTTCGGCGCCCGCCTGGCGCACCGCGACGCCGTCGGCGAACAGCCCGACCCGGTCGAGGATCACGCGCTCCCCGGCTTTGAGCGCTGCCGTCATGGAAGCGGCGTCCGCCGGCTCGACGCCGATAACCTTCACCTCCGGCCGCAGGAACTTGACATAGGCGGCGACGCCGGCCGCGAGCCCGCCGCCGCCGATCGGCAGGAAGATGGCCTCGATGGGACCGGGGTGCTGGTGGAGGATTTCGAGCCCGATCGTGCCCTGGCCGGCGATGACGTCGGGGTCGTCGTAGGGGTGCACGAAGGTCAGCCCGCGCGTCCCCGCGAGGTCGAGCGCGTGGGCGTAGGCGTCGTCGAACGTGTCGCCGTGCAGCACGATGGCGCCGCCAAGCGCCCGCACCGCCTCGACCTTGATGGGCGGCGTCGTCACCGGCATCACGACCGTGGCCTTGATGCCGAGCCGCTCCGCCGCCAGCGCCACGCCCTGGGCGTGGTTGCCCGCCGAAGCGCAGATGATGCCGGCTTCCCGCGCCTCCGTCGGCAAGCGCGCGATGCGGTTGTAGGCGCCCCGGATCTTGAAGGAGAAGATCGGCTGCAGGTCTTCGCGCTTGAGCAGCACCTCGCCGCCCAGGCGCGCGCTGACCCGCGCCATCCGGTCGAGCGGGGTTTGCACGGCGACGTCGTAAACGCGCGCGTCGAGGATCTTCCGGACATAGTCGAGCACGATGGAACCCTTGTCGCAATATGGTGCGGGCCGATCGGCGCCGGCCGCGGCCGGGCGGAGTTTGCGAAAAGCCGCGGCGCGTCCCGACGGGTCGGCGTCCCCTTCTTGCACCCTCTGAAGCGCTAAGTTAAGCCGGGTGTTCGCAGGGGCCGACCGGGAACGCCGACGTGGACACGCATGCGCCTGTGGCGCTGATCATGGGAAGCCAGTCCGACTGGGCGACCCTGCGGGAAGCCGCCACGACGATGGACGCCCTTGGCGTCGGTTATGCCGCGCGGATCATCTCGGCCCATCGCACGCCCGACCGCCTCGTCGCGTTCGCCAAGGGCGCGCGGGACGCGGGCGTCAAGGTGATCATCGCGGGCGCCGGGGGTGCCGCCCACCTTCCCGGCATGACGGCCGCCTGGACGCCCCTGCCGGTGTTCGGCGTACCCATCGAAAGCCACGCCCTGTCAGGGCAGGACAGCCTTTTGTCCATCGTGCAGATGCCCGCCGGCGTGCCGGTCGGAACGCTGGCGATCGGGCGCGCCGGGGCGATCAATGCCGCGATCCTCGCCGCCGCCGTGCTGGCCTTGAACGATCCCGCCCTGGCGAGACGGCTCGACGACTTCCGCGCCGCGCAAACCGCCGCGGTCGCCCTCCAGCCGCAGGACGCCTGAGCCTTGGCGGCGCTCGCGCCCGGCAAGACGGTCGGCATCCTGGGCGGGGGACAGTTGGCCCGCATGCTGGCGATGGCCGCCGCCAACCTCGGCCTCAAGACCCATATCTACGCCCCCGACCCCGACAGCCCCGCCTTCGCGGTGGCGGGCGCCCGCACGGTGGCCCGCTACGACGACGAGGCTGCGCTTACGAGCTTCGCGGCGCTGGTCGATGTGGTGACCTACGAGTTCGAGAACGTGCCGGCGGAGGCCATCGCGGTTCTCGAGCCGCTGCGCCCCGTGCGCCCTGGCGGGCGGGCGCTCGCCATCACGCAGGATCGCCTGACCGAAAAGCAGTTCGCGCGCGACCTCGGCTTTGCCACGGCGCCCTTCGCGGAGGTGGCCGACGCGGGCGGCCTCGCCCGCGCGGTGGCGCAACTCGGCCGCCCCGCCATCCTGAAGACGCGGCGCTTCGGCTATGACGGCAAGGGACAGGCAAGCGTGCGGGAAGGCTCCGACCTTGCGGTCGTGTTCCGCAGCCTCGGGCAGGCGTCGATCCTCGAAGGCGTTGTGCCGTTCGCCCGCGAAGTGTCGGTGGTCGCCGCCCGCGCGCTCGACGGCGCGTTTCGCGCCTTTCCGGTGTGCGAGAACGAGCACGAGGGGGGCATCCTGGGCGTCACCCGCGTTCCGGCCGCCATCCGGCCCGAAACCGAGGCGGAAGCGGTGGCCATCGCCCGCGCGATCGCCGACGCCCTCGATTACGTGGGCGTGCTGGCGGTTGAACTCTTCGTGGTGCCGGGCACCGCCGAGCGGCCGGCCGAAACCCTCGTGGTCAACGAGATCGCCCCCCGGGTCCACAATTCCGGCCATTGGACGCTGGGCGGGGCGGCGACTTCCCAGTTCGAGCAGCATATCCGGGCGGTTTGCGGCTGGCCCCTCGGCTCGACCCGGCGCTTCGGTTCGATCCTGATGCGCAACCTCATCGGGGCGGAGGCCGACGAATGGGCCGACATCCTCGCCGAGGAGGGGGCGAGCCTGCACCTTTACGGCAAGGCGGGGGCGCTGCCCGGCCGCAAGATGGGTCACGTCACGCGGGTCCTGCCGGACGAGACCGGCCGTTAAAAACAATTCACGGGCGATTTTCGCAAAGGCGAAAGCGCTTGGGGCCGCCCCGGCGTAGGGCCGCCTTTCAAGGGAGACGAGGATGACCGCCAATTCCATTCTGTTATCGCGGACGCTGTCGCCCGCCGCGCTCGACCAGGTCGGGACGCGAGGCCCGCTGGTCAAGCCGTGGGAAGCGGACGACCCGGATGCCGCCCTCGCCGCCGCCGCCCCGACGATCCGCGCGATCGTCAATGTCGGTCACGACCGGGTCGACGCCGCCCTGATGGGCCGGTTGCCGCGTCTCGAACTCGTGGCGCATTTCGGGGTGGGCTACGATTCGGTCGATGCAGCCTGGGCGGCCGCGCACGGCGTCGTAGTCACCAACACGCCGGACGTGCTCAATGAGGAGGTGGCCGACACCACCCTGGCCCTGATGCTGAACACGATGCGGCAGTTCCCGGCCGCCGAGCGCTACCTTCGCGCCGGCGAATGGACCGACAAGCCTTTCCGCCTCACGCCCAGCCTGCAAGGGCGCACGGTCGGCATCCTGGGCCTCGGCCGCATCGGCAAGGCCATCGCCAAGCGCTGCGAAGCGTTCGGGCTCGCCATCGCCTACACCGGCCGGCGCCCACAGGCCGGGGTTCCCTACCTTTTCTACCCCACGCCCGTCGCCCTGGCGCAGGCCTGCGACATCCTCGTGGTGATCGCGCCCGGTGGCGAGGAAACCCGCAACATCGTGAACGCCGCCGTGCTCGACGCACTCGGCCCCACGGGCGTGCTGATCAACGTCGCCCGGGGCTCGCTGGTCGACGAGCCCGCGCTGATCGCGGCCTTGCGGGACGGCCGCATCGCGTCGGCCGGCCTCGACGTGTTCCCCGACGAGCCGCGCGTGTCCGAAGCCCTGCTGGCCATGGACCATGTGGTTCTGCTGCCGCACGTCGGGTCCGCCTCGGTGGAGACGCGCGACGCCATGTGGCAGCTCGTGGTGGACAACATACTGTCCTGGTTCGATGGGCGTGGGCCGGTCACCCCGGTTGTTGAAACGCCATGGACGGGCGCGCCGCGAACGTGATTGAGTTGGAGCGTGAAGACGAGCCGCCCCGCGGTTCGAATCGCTCCCGTTGCGAAAGTTCGACCATGGTTCGTGCCCCTCTCCCAGCCCTTTGCCGCAGCGTTTTGCGGATCGGCGCCCTCGCCCTCGCCGCCATGGGCGGCGTTCACGCGGCGTGGGCGGCCGGAGCCGTGCGTCCCGCCGCCTCGGACGATCCGGCCGTCACGCAGGATTCCGGCATCTGGGACCTCAGCTTCGAGAAGGGCAACCGGCGCTGCCGCCTGATGCTGCGGCCCGATCCGGTGCCGGGCGGCCACGCGCTGTCGCTGCCGCCCGGTTGCCACCGCGCTTTCCCCAGCCTGGTGTCGGTGAAGTCGTGGGCCGCCGCAGAAGGCGAGGGCGTGGTGTTCCAGACCGCCGCCGGCCAACCCGTGCTCGAGTTCAAGCCGAGCGGCGGGCCGAGCCTCACCGCGGTGGCGGGCGAGAGCGACACCTACAGCCTGATCCCGGCCGACCAGGCCCGGCAGGCGGCGCTCGGCCTCGTCAGGCCCGACGAAGCCGCCCCCTTGCCGCCGCCGGCCGCTGGCCCTGCCGAAGCGGGCGAGGGCGTGGTGGGGGAGGGCGTGCTGGTGGGGGAGGACGCCCCGTCGGCCCGCGTGCCCAAGCGCCCGCTGCCCGTTCGCGCGGCCCCCGCCCGGG
>CALMOK010000034.1 GCA_937871825.1 uncultured Alphaproteobacteria bacterium | reverse complement strand
TCGACGTCCAGATCTGTTCGGAGAACAGCGACGTCCTTTTGACGACGGCCAACGGCCAATGCATCCGCTTTTCGGTTGGTGACGTGCGGGTGTTCAAGGGGCGTGACTCGATGGGGGTGCGCGGCATCGCGCTCGGGGAGGACGATACCGTTATCGGAATGTCGATCCTCCGGCACATGGACGCCGAGCCTGGCGACCGCATCGAATATTTGAAGCGTCGTCGAGCGCGGGAAGGTGTGGTCGAGGAGGATATCGAACACGAGGTCGTTGGTGAAAACGCGGACGTGCCGGATGCCGTGGCGACCTTGTCGCCGCAGCGCTACATCGACATGTCGGAGGCCGAGCAGGACATCCTGACGATCTCCGAACGGGGTTATGGAAAGCGGAGCTCGTCGTTTGAATACCGGCTGACCGGCCGCGGCGGCAAGGGCATCGTCGCCATGGTCAGAAACGCCAGGAACGGCAAGCTCGTGGCGTCGTTCCCGGTCGAGCATGCCGACGAGATCATGCTCGTGACAAATGGCGGCCAGCTTATTCGCTGCCCGGTCGAGGGCATCCGCGTTGCCGGGCGCAACACGCAGGGCGTGATCGTGTTCAACACCCACAAGGACGAGCGGGTGGTCTCGGTGGAGCACATTCCGGAAGTCTCCGACGGCGGGACGGATATCGCAGAGGTCGACGGGGAGGACGACGGCGAGTGAGCTGTACCGGCCTCTACACCGGCTCGTTCGATCCGCTGACGAACGGTCACCTTGACGTAATCCAGGCCGCCGCCCTCCTCTGTGACCGCCTCGTGGTGGCCATCGGCGTTCACCCGTCGAAGACGCCGCTTCTCACGGCTTCCACCCGACAATCGGTGATCGAGGAGGTTTGCGCCGCGCCGCTGAAAACGGCGGGCTGCGCTCTCGACGTGGTGACGTTCGACGGGCTGGCGGTCGAGGTCGCGCGACGCCTAGGCGCCACGATCATGATCCGGGGTTTGCGGGACGGCGCGGATCTTGACGACGAAATGCGAATGGTGGGCATGAACCGGACCCTCGCGCCCGAGGTCCAGACCGTCTTCGTGCCCGCCTCTCTGGCCAACCGGGCGATCAGCGCCACACTGGTGCGCCAGATCGCTGGCATGGGGGGCGACCTCGCGGCTTTCGTGCCCCCGCAAGCCGCCGCGGCGATCGCGCGTTTGCACAAGGCTTGACGGGCGTCAAACCGGGAGGTTGAGGCTGGTCCTCTCGCCGCTGCTCGTCGCGGCGCGGTTTTGCTCGGCCTGCAGCATGGGCAGGATATTGTCCACCTCGCTGGCCACCAGGTAGCTGACCTCGGCGCTCGGCCGGACGAACCCATTGTCCCGCATATGGTCGAACACGGACAGCAGCGGCTTCCAGAACCCGTCGATGTCGGCGATCAGCACGGGTTTGGTGTGCCGTTCCAACTGCACCCAGGTCATCTGTTCGACCAGTTCCTCCAGGGTTCCCACGCCGCCCGGCAGGGCCACGAAGGCGTCGGATCGTTCGAACATCATGCGTTTCCGGGTGTGCATGTCGGGCACCACGATCATTTCCTGGGCGTCGCTCAGCATGTGCTCGCGATCGCGCAGGAAACCCGGGATGATGCCAGTCACATGACCCCTATGGGCGAGAACCGAACGCGCCGTCGCACCCATCAGGCCGCCGTTGCCTCCGCCGTAAACGAGGCCGATCCCCGCCTCCGCCATCACCCGTCCAAGGTCATGCGCCGCCGCCATATGGGTGGGATTGGTGCCCTCGGCGGAGCCGCAGTAAACGCAGATGGTCTTGATTTCATTCATGGGCCGTTGTCGCCCGCTCCGAAACAGGGGTCAAGGTAGGTGTTCGAGCCGGTAGCGGTCGATCTTGGGGGCGGGCCCGTGCGGCTTGTTAACGTTTGGGCGAAGTTTATTGGAACCTTCGGGACGCAACGGCTAACATGATGTCGTCCAGGGAGTTCCGACCATGTTGGCTTGGCTGAAAAGCCCTCGCGGAAGCGCGATCACTGTTGCGGCCGTTGCTGCTTCGCTCGGCATTCTGACCGTGGCGCCCCGATATACCGGAACGGACGGCATGCAGCCGGTGCCTCATTCGGGCCGTGATGATCCGGGTGCGAAGCGAGCCGAACCAACGCCATCGACGGCACCGCGTCAGGGATCGACGGGGCCAGCACCTGCGGAACAAGCGTCAAGGGCGGTGCCACTTGTGGCGCTGCTTGGTCAAGCGCCATCCATCGCTATGTCGCCCAGCGCACCTGACGACACGTCCCCCAAAGGGGGTGTCACGATGCCGTTGTTCGATGTTGTACGGGTCGAGCGGACGGGGGAGGCCGTGGTGGCGGGACGGGCCGCGCCCGATACCGAGGTCGAGCTTCTCGATGGCGGCACCGTGGTGGCTCACGTCAAGGCGGATGCGTCCGGGCAATTCGCCATGCTCCCTCCGGCCCTGGAAGAAGGCGGACACGACCTGACCTTGCGTGCGACGCGGGCCGGTGGGGCGCGCGTGACGTCCGCGCAGTCCGTCGCGGTGGCTGTCGCCAAGGCTGGCGGGTCAAAACCCATGGTGGCGCTGTTGTCGCCAGACCAGCCCGTCAAGGTGCTGTCCGATGGCACTCCGGTTCAGCCAGTCGGCACGGGTGCCACCGCGTCCGACCGGCCGCTCGCCGTTGCGATCCAGAGCGTCGAGGCCGGCGCCGGCGGTCAACTCACGGCTTCAGGCGTGGCGGAGGCCGGGCACCAGTGCCGGCTCTATCTCAATGGCGCTTTCCTGGCTGACGTTACGGCCGGGCAGGACGGCCGCTGGTCCGTCAATGTCTCGAAGGGCATGAAGCCGGGGAAGTACACGGTGCGGGCGGATGAGCTTGCCAAGCTCGATGGCCGCGTGACGCACCGGGCGGAGGTTCCCTTCACCTATCCCGCCACGGCATCGGTTGGAAGCGCGCGTCGGCTTCTCCTTGCCAAGGCCGGCGGTAGTCCGGAAAACAGGGCGGGGCAGGGGGGCGTCGCGCCCCCCGCCCTTCAAGCCCGGCCAACGGCCGCGCCCTCAATGGCCAGCGCGCCGCCTCGCCTCGGCGTCTTTGCGAGGGGTGGTGAGCCGGTGCGGGAAGCGTCGGCGGCCGTATCCAGCAGCGATGCTTCGGGTTCGCGCGATCCTTCCATCGATCATCGAGCCACCGCCGTGGTCAACCAGCTCCAGACCGCGACCGTGACGCATGGGGACAGCCTTTGGCGGATCAGCAGGAAGATGCTCGGCCACGGAGTCAACTACACCGAGATCTACGCGTCCAACACGGCGCAGATCCGTGACCCCAAGCTGATCTACCCCGGGCAGGTCTTCGTCCTCCCCAATCGTGCCGCGGATTGACCGACGGGCCCTTGCCCTCCGCTCGTCGGTCGAGGGATCCTGGTGCGCCGCGGCTCGATTTTTCGGCCCGACGGCCTATATTGGGGTGAACGGCATCAGGCCGGTTCCCCCTCCCTCCGTGCTTGGATCGTATGTCCGATCAAACCGTGCCCGTCAGCGCTCACGACCCGTCCACCAGAACGAGGGTTCGAGCCGAGGCCAATCTTTCCACGACGGTCAAAAACCTTTGGCCTTATATCTGGCCTCATCACCGTTCGGATCTGAAGGCGCGCATCTACGCCGCATTGGCCATGTTGATCATCGCCAAGTTGCTGACGATGGCGATTCCATACTCGTTCAAATGGGCGACGGACGCGGTGGCGGGTCGGCCCGACCAGAGCTTGGCCGTTCTGCCCGCCTCCCTCACGGGTCCGATCGCCCTGACGATCGGGTATGGCGTGCTGCGCAGCGTCATGGCGCTGTTCACCCAGGGACGGGACGCGCTTTTTGCCTCCGTGGCGATGCACGCGGTACGCCGCCTTGCCACGGAGGTGTTCGTTCACCTGCATGAATTGTCGCTGCGCTATCACCTCGAGCGAAAAACCGGCGGGCTGACGCGCGTTCTCGAACGCGGGCGCAACGCGATCGAGACAATCGTTCGCATGATCATGCTGACCGGGGTGCCCACCGCGGTCGAGTTCCTGCTGATCCTGGCGGTGTTCACCTTCCAGTTCGACTGGCGCTACGCGTTCGCCGTCACGGTGATGATCGTCGCCTACATGGTGTTCACCACCGTGGCGACCAACTGGCGCATCGCCATCCGGCAGTCGATGAACGAGAGCGACCAGGATGCCAACACCAAGGCCATCGACAGCCTGCTGAACTTCGAGACGGTCAAATATTTCGGCGCCGAGGAGCGTGAAGCCGCCCGTTACGACCGTTCCATGTCGCGCTACGAGAAGCTGAGCATCCGCACCTACACGTCGCTGGCTTTTCTGAACGCCGGGCAGGCCTTGATCTTCAGCGCCGGGTTGTCCGTGGTCATGATCATGTGCCTCGCCGGGATCAGGTCGGGCCATAACACCATCGGCGATTTCGTGCTGGTCAACGCCATGATGATCCAGCTCTATCAGCCCCTTAATTTCATGGGCTTGGTTTATCGCGAGGTGAAGCAGGCCGTGATCGACATCGAACTGATGTTCGCGATCCTGGACCAGAAGCCCGAGGTCAAGGATCGTGCGGGCGCCCCCGCCTTACGGATCACCGAGGGCCGGTTGCGGTTCGAGAACGTGCATTTCTCCTACGATCCGGCAAGGTCCATTCTGAAAGGCGTGAGCTTCGAGATCCCGCCCGGCAAGACCGTCGCGGTAGTCGGGCCGTCGGGTGCCGGCAAGTCAACCCTGTCGCGCCTGCTGTTTCGCTTCTACGAACCGTCCTCCGGCCGGATCAGCATTGACGGACAGGATATCCTCGAAGTGACGCAGGCCTCGCTGCGCGACGCTATCGGCATGGTTCCCCAGGATACCGTCCTGTTCAACGATACCATCGAATATAACATTCGGTATGGCCGCTGGGAGGCGACCGAGGCCGAGGTGCGCGAGGCGGCTCGCTCGGCGCAGATCGATGGTTTCATCGAAGCGGTGCCCGACGGCTACAAGGCACAGGTCGGCGAGCGGGGATTGAAGCTTTCGGGGGGCGAGAAACAGCGTGTCGCCATCGCGCGGACGATGCTCAAGGCCCCGCCGGTGCTCGTGCTCGACGAGGCGACCTCGGCGCTCGACAGCTTCACCGAGCGGGAAATCCAGGACGCGCTGGAACGCGTTTCGCGCGGCCGCACCACCCTGGTGATCGCCCATCGGTTGTCGACGGTGATCGGCGCCGACGAAATCCTGGTGCTGGTCAAGGGAGCCATAGCGGAGCGTGGTACCCACGAGGAGTTGCTGGCCCGGCGCGGTGTTTATGCCGCCATGTGGAACCGACAGCGGCAGGCCGATGCGGCGCGCGACGCGTTGCGGCGGGCGTCCGAGATCGACCATGACGTTCCGCTCGACGCCGATGTGGACGCTTGACGAATAAGCGAACCCTGGTGCGAGCCCCGCACCCGCCCGCGACATGGGGGCACCCTTTTCAGGCTTGGTGTCGATTCCGTGACTCGGGACCTAAAGGGTGCGACAAGCTAGCTTCGACAACAATGATGGTTTTGAACGCCTGATGTCCATGTTCGCAAGTATCCGCCGGCAGATCACGCCCATCCATCCGGAAGGATACATCTTCATCGCCTGCTTCGCCCTCGGGGCGTTGATCCTCGATTGGGTGTGGAGCCCCCTTGGCTGGCTGGGCGGCTTCCTGACCCTCTG
>CALMOK010000033.1 GCA_937871825.1 uncultured Alphaproteobacteria bacterium | reverse complement strand
CCGGCTTCCCTGGCCTTGGCTTCCGTGAAGCCCAGCGAGGCGATCTGGGGTTGGCAGTAGGTGCAGCCCGGGATCATCGCCCGGTCCAGCGCGTGGGTATGCAGGCCCTTGATGGTTTCAACGCAGATGACGCCCTCGTGCTCGGCCTTGTGGGCCAGCATGGGGGCGCCCGCGATGTCGCCGATCGCGTAGATGCCCTCGACGCCTGTTCGGCCGAAACCGTCCGTGGCCACGATGCCACGGTCGATCGTCACACCGAGTTGTTCGAGACCGAGGTTCTCGCTGTTGCCGATCACGCCGACTGCCGAGATCATGCGCTCCGCCGTGATTGTCTGGGTGCTGCCCTTGCCGTCGTCGATCGTCGCCGTGATGGCGTTGTCGGACTTCGTGACACCGGTGACCTTGGCGCCCGTGATGATCTTGATGCCGGCTTTCTCGAACCGTTTGCGGGCGAAGGCCGCGATCTCGGCATCCTCCACGGGGAGGATTTGCGGCAGCACCTCGACCACCGTCACCTCCGCCCCCATGGTGCGATAGAAGTAGGCGAATTCGATGCCGATCGCTCCCGATCCCATCACCAGCAGCGACTTCGGCATGACCTCCGGCACCATGGCCTCGTAATAGGTCCAGATCAGCTTACCGTCCGGCTCGAGCCCCGGCAAGGCGCGCGGCCGCGATCCGGTTGCCACGATGATGTGCTTGGCCGAATAAGAGCCTTCCCCCTTGGCGCCCTTCGGTGCCGGCACGGGTGGACGGCCGAGGGCCGATCGCGTCGCTGGCTTGACGGCGACCTCGCCAGGCTTGGTGACTGAGGCCTCACCCCAGATCACGTCGACCTTGTTCTTCCGGAGCAGGAAGCCGACCCCGTTCGACAATTGCTGAGCCACCCCACGCGAGCGACCCACCACCTTGCCGATGTCGAAGCCGACCGAGCCGGCGCTGAGCCCATAGGACTCGGCGTGGTTCATGCTGTGATAAACGTCGGCCGAGCGCAGCAACGCCTTTGTGGGAATGCAGCCCCAGTTCAGGCATATCCCGCCCAGATGCTCGCGATCCACCACGGCGGTCTTGAAGCCGAGCTGCGCGGCGCGGATGGCTGTGACGTAGCCGCCCGGCCCAGCCCCGATCACGATGATGTCGTACGTCTCAGCCATGTCGCCTTGAAGGTTGAAATGTCGTCCCGTTGAGGACCGGTAATTTGCAAACCCGCCATGTCAGGAACACGCGTGGCGCGTAGCTCAGACCAGCATGCCCATCGGGTTCTCGATCAGCGACCGGAAAGCGGCCATCAACTCGGCGCCCAATGCACCATCGACGGCCCGGTGGTCGGTTGAAAGCGTCACCGTCATCACGGTCGCGATCGCCGGGGCGTTGTTCTTGACGATGACCCGCTTCTCTCCCGCGCCCACCGCCAGGATGGAAGCATGCGGCGGGTTGACGATGGCGGCAAAGTTCTTGACGCCGAACATGCCGAGGTTGGAAACCGCCGAGGTTCCGCCCTGGTATTCCTCGGGCTTGAGTTTGCGGCCGCGGGCACGGGCCGCGTAATCCTTCATCTCGTTGGAGATGACCGACAGCGTCTTGGCGTCGGCGGACCGGATGACGGGCGTGATCAGCCCGCCGGGGATCGATACCGCGACCCCGATGTCGGCCGCCTTGTGCTTGAGCATGGCGCCCTCCGTCCAGGTCACGTTGGCGTCCGGTACGCGGATCAGCGCCAATGCGAGCGCCTTGATGACGAAATCGTTGACCGAAATTTTGAAAGCGGGCTTGCCGTCTTTGTCCTTGGGGGCGGCGGCGTTGATCTGCTCGCGCAGCGCCATCAGGGCATCGAGGTCGCAATCAGCCGCGAGATAAAAGTGCGGAATGGTCGACTTGGCCTCGACGAGCCGCCGCGCGATGGTTTTCCGCATCGAATCGTGCGGCAACTCGGTGAAGGAGTTCGCGGCGAACATCGCCCGAATGGAATCGTCCGACGCCGCGGGCGGCCGAGATGCTGCCGGCTGGGCGGCCGTTGGGGCGGCAGGTGCGGGTTGCGGAGCCTTGGCCTGCGCAGGCGCAGTTGGCCGCGAACCGTCCGCCAGGGCCGCTTTGACGTCGCGTTCGACCACGCGGCCATGTGGCCCCGTGCCCTTCACGGCATTCAGATCGAGGTTGCCGTCCTTGGCGAGCCGGCGCGCCAGGGGCGATGCGAACACGCGCGCGCCGTCGGCGGCAGGTGGCACCCCGAGTGCGACGGACTGCTCGGCTTGCGCGGCCTCGGGCACATTGGCGGGCATACGCTCGTAAGCCAAGCCCTGCGGCGCCGACACGGGTCCGGCCGGAGTCTGCGGCGTGACTCCCTCATTTCTCACCGCAGCGGCCGGTGAGGCCCCACCATCCGCCACCGACTTAAAGTCCTCGCCGTCCGCGGCGATCATGCCGATCACGTCGTTGACGGCGACGTCTGCCGTGCCTTCCGGCACGACGATCTTGGCCAGCACACCCTCATCGACCGCCTCGACCTCCATGGTGGCCTTGTCGGTTTCGATTTCGGCGATGACGTCACCGGACTTGATCGCGTCGCCTTCCTTCTTCAGCCATTTCGAAAGGTTGCCCTTCTCCATGGTCGGAGAAAGGGCCGGCATCAGGATGTTGGTGGGCATGGTTGCCTCAGCGAAAACGAAACAGGACGGCGAGCGTCGGGTGCCGGATCAGCGGTATGTCACGGCCTTCACGGCGGCGACCACCTCGCCCACGTTGGGCAACGCCAGTTTTTCGAGGTTGGCGGCATAGGGCATGGGAACGTCCTTGCCCGACACGCGCATCACCGGCGCGTCGAGGTAGTCGAACGCGCCTTCCATGATCCGGGCGCTGATCTCCGCGCCAACGCCCGACTGCGCCCAGCCTTCCTCGACCGTCACGCACCGCCCGGTCTTGCGGACGGACGTCAGGATCGTTTCGGTGTCCATCGGGCGAATGGTGCGAAGGTCGATCACTTCCGCTTCGATACCGTCCTTGGCGAGTTCCTCGGCGGCCTTCAGGGCATAGGTCATGCCCATCGACCAGGACACGATGGTGACGTGGCGACCTTCGCGGGCAACCCGCGCCCGCCCGATCGGAACCAGGAAATCCTCGATTTGCGGCACGTCGAAGGATTGCCCGTAGAGGATCTCGTTCTCCAGGAAAACGACCGGGTTTGGGTCGCGGATGGCGCTTTTCAAAAGACCCTTGGCATCCGCCGCCGAATAGGGCGACACGACCTTGAGGCCGGGCACACTCGAGTACCAGGCCGTGAAATCCTGGCTGTGCTGGGCGCCGACGCGCGCCGCGGCCCCGTTCGGGCCGCGGAACACGATGGGCGAACCCATCTGACCGCCCGACATGTAGAGCGTCTTGGCGGCGGAGTTGATAATCTGGTCGATCGCCTGCATGGCGAAATTGAAGGTCATGAACTCGATCACGGGCCGCAGGCCCGCCATGGCTGCCCCCACCCCGATACCAGCGAACCCATGCTCGGTGATGGGCGTGTCGACGACGCGCTTGGCGCCGAATTCTTCGAGCAATCCCTGCGTCACCTTGTAGGCGCCCTGGTACTCGGCGACTTCCTCGCCCATGACGAAAACGTCGGGGCTGCGGCGCATCTCCTCCGCCATGGCATCGCGAAGCGCTTCGCGCACCGTCATCGTCACGAATTGCGTGCCGTCCGGCACCTCGGCGTCACGGCCAACCGCGGGGGGAGCAACGCCGTTGGATCCCTGCCCTTTGCCAGGAGCCGCGGGTGGGGCCGCGCCGTTTGATTGCGCCGCGATGTCGGGCTTTTCGGAGGCGGGAACGTCTCCCTTGCCGGTTTCGGCCTGGGTGGCCGTCGGATCGGCCGTTCCACCGGTCGTCGGGGACGGAGCGGCATCGGCCGACTCGCCAGCCGCGACGATCACCCCGATGGGCGTGTTCACCGCCACGTTGTCGGTCCCTTCCTCGACCAGGATGGCCCCGAGCGTCCCCTCATCCACCGCTTCGACTTCCATGGTGGCCTTGTCGGTCTCGATTTCCGCCAGCACGTCACCCGATCTGACCGCGTCGCCGACCTTCTTGACCCATTTGGACAGCTTGCCTTGCTCCATCGTGGGCGACAGCGCGGGCATCAACACATTCGTTGCCATTCGTGGTTCCTGTCAGGACGCGTCAAAGGAGGATGTCGGTCCAAAGTTCCGAAGCGTCGGGCTCGGGATCGTGCTGGGCGAAGTCGGACGCCTCGTTGACGATCCCGCGCACCTTGGCGTCAACCGCCTTCAGTTCCTCATCCCTGATGCCATGCTCCTCGACCAGCCGCTTGCGGACCTGCTCGATGGGGTCCTGCTCGTCGCGCATCCGCTGCACCTCGTCGCGCGAGCGGTATTTGGCAGGGTCCGACATCGAGTGGCCCCGGTAGCGATAAGTCTGCATCTCAAGGATCATCGGGCCGTTGCCGGTGCGACACCAGTCCAGCGCGCGTTCGCCGGCGGCCTTCACGGCGCGCACATCCATGCCGTCCACCTGTTCGCCCCGGATGTTGAACGAAAGCCCGCGCCGGGAAAAATCCGTTTGCGCGGAGGCCCGGGCCACGGACGTGCCCATCGCGTAGCGGTTATTCTCGACGATGTAGACGATCGGCAGTTTCCAAAGCTCCGCCATATTGAAGCTTTCGTAGACTTGGCCCTGGTTGGCGGCGCCGTCGCCAAAATAGGCCATCGTCACGCTGCCATCGTCGCGGTAGGCGTTGGCAAAGGCGAGACCGGTACCGAGCGACACCTGGGCACCCACGATCCCATGGCCGCCATAAAAATGTTTCTCCTTGGAGAACATGTGCATGGAGCCGCCC
>CALMOK010000032.1 GCA_937871825.1 uncultured Alphaproteobacteria bacterium | reverse complement strand
CCGCCGGGTTGATCGTGGTCGACCACAACGCCTACGGGGCGCTAACCCTCGGCGAGGGGTCTCGCGATCTTTTGCGGGGCGAGCGGCGCTTTCCTATCCGGCGCGACCGGGGCGCCAAGGTTTCGTCCTCCCTGGCACGCGGGCGACCGCAGGCCCCGACCCCGGAGTCCGACGCCCTTTTCCAGGCACTACGGGCCGAGCGGGCGAGGTTGGCCCGGGCCCAAAGCGTGCCGCCCTACGTGGTGTTCCACGACGCGACCCTGCTGGAAATGGCCTCGCTCCGGCCGTCCAGCCTGCGGGACCTTCGCGCCATCCAGGGGATGGGCGAGAAGAAGCTCGATCGCTATGGCGCGGCGTTCCTCGCCGTGATCGAGGCCGCCGAGCCCCTGTAAGGCGCGACGGGTCATTGGGCAGAGCCCCGACAGGTCGATGCGAAACGTCAATCAGCCCAGTTGGCGAGCACGACCTCCGTGGTCACCGTTTCGACCTGCTGGCCGAACCGGTTGTGGTAGAGCGCCATCGCGGCGTCGTGGACCTCATCGGCGGAACTGCACAACGCGTCCACCACAACCACCACGCGATACCCGCGATCGATCGCGCCGAGAACCGTCGCCATGACGCAGATGTCGGTTTCCCCGCCGCTCACCACCACCGATTCGGCACCCCTCGCGCGGAGTTGCCGCTCGAGTTCCGGCTCGACCCAAGGCGAGTAAACGGGCTTATCGAGCCGTTGGAGCGGCGGCTCCACCGCCTGCAGGGCGGGAATGAGATCCACCATCGCTTCCCCGAGGGCGTCGCGGGTCATCGACGCCCAGCGCTCGTAATAGCGCACCCAGGTTCCGCTGGCGTCGGCGGCGCGTCGGGGCGGCACGAACCGGGTGCAGATGGTTTGGGCCGGGTGCGCGCGCGCGATCCGCTCGACCTTGGGGGCGATGCGCTCCATCCAGGGCGTGTGCCATTCGGTTTTCTCGGCGAACATGCGCTGCATGTCGACGCAAAGATGGACGTCGCGCGCGCTCAGCGGCCCGAACCGCAACTCTTCGGCCATGCCCGGCCCTCCTCCCCCGTTGTGACGCGGGGCGAGAACCCGGCGGCATGGCGGATGGTTGCGCGACGTCTGCCCGATCCGGCCGCGGCTTCACGCCGCCGGATCGGGCTAAAGGGCAGTGCCGGGCCCGTCGAGATCGTCTTGCCCGTCCAGGTCGTCTTGTCGATCGGAGTCGTCTTGCCGATCGAAATGATCTTGCCCGTCGAAGTCGTCTTGCCCGCCACCCCCGTCCACGACCGCCTTCGCCACGCCTACCGCGTGGCCGGCCCGCACGAGGCTGGCGATGTCGCGCTCGCGATGGCTGGCGCGCTCGCGCGTGCGGAACGGCCCGAGGCGGCGCCGGCGTGCCCAGGCCTGCGCCTGGGTGAGGGGGTCGAGGGCGTCGAGCGTCTCATCGAGGCCGACCGCGCCGGCCTCGACGCCGTGCTGGGCGAGGTCGGCCCTGATCCGCCAGGCGGGCCGGCCCTTGTTGGCGAGGCTGGCCGCCTTGCCGCGGGCGAAACCGGCGTCGTCGAGCAGTCCCGTCCGGACCAGCCGCTCGACGACCGGATCGATGATGGTTCGCAGGGCCTCCCGGTCCGGGGCTTCGGCTCCCGCCTTGGCGAGGCGCCGGACGATCTTTCGCGCCAGGATGGCCCGGAGGTGTTCCGTCGAGGCTGAATGGCGGGCGAGGTAGAAGGTCGCCATCCGCATCAGCGTTTCGGGCTTGAGGGTCGCCGTCGGTTGCCCGTCGGGTACCTCCTCGTCGTCCATCACGCCGCCGCCGTCAGGGTTGGGGGGGTCGCGGCTTGCGGGGCCGCTCGCCCGCCGACCCGACGGGCCGGCTTCCCTCGAAGGTCCGCTTCCCCGGCCGCGCGGCCGGTCGCTCGCCACCGGCGGCATTGCCGTCGGGACCGAGGTAGTCGAGGCGGATCTCCTCGCCTTCGTTGTGCTTGGCCGAAGCGGCGAGCCGGTCGGCGGCGGCTTCCGCCACCTCGAACTTGGTTTCCTTGTCGAAGATGCGGATAGCCCCGATGTCGGCCTTGGTGATCTTGCCCCGGCGGCAGATCATCGGCAAAAGCCAGCGAGGGTCAGCCTCGTTGCGTCGGCCGATGTTGAGGCGGAACCAGATGGTGCGGCCCATGCGCGAAGGTGGGCCGCCACCCTCGCCGTCCCGGCCGCGAGCAGGCCGGTCTGGGGTGAAGCGCGGGCCGCCGGGCTCGGGCCGTTCGGTCCGGTCGCGGGGACCGCGCGGATCGCGCACCGGACCGGGATCGTAAACGTCCTCGGGCGCCGGCAAGCGGGACCGGTAAAGCCGGACCAGCGCGGAGGCCACCTGTTCGGGCGTGCGCTCGGCCAGCAGGGTCTTGGCCAATGCCAGGTCCTCCTCCCCGCCCTCCTCCGTCATCATCGGGTCGGCGACGAGCCGTTCGGCGTCGAGCTTGCGGATGGATTCGGCCGAGGGCGGCCCATCCCATTCGAAGCGGATGCGGGCGGTGGCCAGCAGGGCTTCGGCCCGGCGGCGGCGCGACATCGGCACCAGCAGCACGCTAGTGCCCTTGCGCCCGGCCCGGCCGGTGCGGCCGCTGCGATGCTGCAGCACTTCGGCGTCGTTGGGCAGGTCGGCGTGGATCACCAAGCCGAGGCTCGGCAGGTCGATGCCGCGCGCCGCCACATCGGTCGCCACGCACACCCGCGCCCGCGCGTCGCGCAGGGACTGCAAGGCCCCATTGCGCTCGTGCTGGCTGAGTTCACCCGACAACACGACGGTTGCGAAACCGCGTTCGGTCAGCGTCGCGCCGAGGTGGCGGACGGTGTCGCGGGTGTTGCAGAACACCATGGCGCTCGGCGCATCGTAAAAGCGCAGCAGGTTGACCACCGCGTGTTCGACGTCGTTGGGCGCGACCCGGACGGCCCGGTAATCGATGTCGGCGTGGCCGCGCTCGCCGCCCGCCACTTCGAGGCGGAGCGCGTCGCGCTGGTAACGCCGCGCCATCGCGCTGATGGTTTTGGGCAGGGTCGCCGAGAACAACAATGTCCGCCGCTCGGGCGGGGTCGATTGCAGGATGAATTCGAGGTCCTCGCGAAAGCCCATGTCGAGCATTTCGTCGGCCTCGTCGAGCACCAGGGCGCGAAGGGTCGACACATCGAGGTTGCCACGCTCCAGGTGGTCGCGCAGCCGCCCCGGCGTGCCCACCACGAGGTGGACGCCCGCCGCGAGGCGGCGGGATTCTGCCCGCGGGTCCATGCCGCCCACGCAGGCGACGATGCGGGCGCCGGTGTGACGGTAAAGCCAATCGAGTTCCCGCTGCACCTGCAGGGCCAGTTCGCGCGTCGGAGCCACAACGAGCGCCAGCGGCGCGCCGGCGGGCGGAAAGGCGTCCTCCCCCTCGTCGAGCAGCGTGTCGGCGAGGCCCAGCCCATAGGCCACCGTCTTGCCCGAGCCCGTCTGCGCCGAAACAAGCAGGTCCCGCCCAGCCGTTTCCGGCGCGAGGACGGCCGATTGCACGGGCGTCGGTTCTTCGTAGTTCTTCTCGGCGAGGGCGCGCGAGATGGTGGCTCTGGTGGGTGGGAACGGCACGGGCTATGAACGCCTTGACAGGGGAGAAATCGGAGATTGCAGCCGTTCTTCTAGTTTATTCCGGGCGTGGCCGCCATCGTATTGCAATGCGGGATAAAAGGATGCCGGCTGTCCCGCTGGCCTGGGTTTCGCGCACTCGACGGCCGACTTGTCATCAGCCTGTCAAACAGCGGGCGCGACACTCAGGTGAACCGACCCCCGTGCCTGGCGAACCCGTTCGGGCCGCTCGCGTCCGTCCGAGACCGTTCATGACGCTGCAATTCGAAGTGCCGCCACCCGAAACAGCGCGCGACGAAACCTACCTCGCGGCGGTGATCGGCGCCATTCCGGGTCCGGTGATCGTGGTGACGGCCGAGCCGCGGATCGTCGCCGCCAACGGGGCGGCGCGCGACATCCTCCCAGCCTTGCGGGACGGCGACCTCCTCGCCCGAAGCCTGCGGGACCCCGACGTGCTCGACGGCATCGGCCGCGTGCATGCGGCGGGCTCGCCCGAAACGGTGGCGTGGCGCGACCGCGTGCCGGTGGAGCGGTCTTTCGAGGTGACGGTGGCTCCCTTCGACGCGCCGGGCGAGGAGCGGCGACTGGTCCTCACCGTCCGCGACCTGACCGAAGCGCACCGGGTGGAGCGCATGCGGGTCGATTTCGTGGCGAACGCCAGCCATGAGCTGCGCACGCCACTGGCCTCGCTGCTCGGCTTCGTGGAAACCCTGCAGGGACCGGCGCGGGACGATGTCCGCGCCCGCGAGCGGTTCCTCGCCATCATGGGGGAGCAGGCGCGGCGCATGGCGCGCCTCGTTGACGACCTCCTGTCCTTGTCGCGCATCGAACAGCACCTTCACCTCAAGCCCAAGAAGCCCGTGGACCTGACCCTGGTGGCACGGCACGTCGCCGACACGCTGGCCCCGCTCATCGCCGAGACCGGCGTCACCGTCGTGATCGACGCGCCCGATCCCGTGGTCGTGGCGGGCGACCGGGACGAGCTCGTCCGCGTCACCGAGAACCTAATCGAGAACGCCATCAAATACGGCTGCCAGCCCTCGAACCGAGCAGGCGCCGGCCGCACGGGTGCCTCGCCGGTCGAGATTTGCGTCCGGGCGGTCGGTCGCGATGGTGTCCTCAGCGTACGCGACCATGGCCCGGGCATCGCTCCCGAACACCTGCCGCGCCTCACCGAGCGGTTCTACCGCGTCGACACGGGGCAAAGCCGCGCCAAGGGCGGCACGGGGCTGGGCCTCGCCCTCGTCAAGCACATCATGGCGCGGCATCGGGGCAGCCTCAGCGTCCACAGCGAGGTTGGCCGCGGCGCGCTATTCACCGCGGTTCTGCCGTTGCACCCCCAGGGTAACCGGTGACGAGCCGCCTGGGACACCGCCGAGCAATGTTATAAAAGTGTCATCAGACTGTCGTAAAACCCTCTCGCGTTGCCGATACGGAAACCCTGCGTCGACGTTGCCGGCTTTGCGACATGGCGGCATCGAAGCGAACCGTTTCGAACGAGAGGCTCGTATGACACTCAAGATTATCGCGCGAACAGCGCTGATCGCCGCCACCCTGGCCAGCACGGCGACGGTGGCCCTGGCCGCCAACATTTCGGGCGCCGGCGCGACGTTCCCGTTCCCCATCTATGCCAAGTGGGCCGACACCTACAAGAAAACGACCGGAACGGGCATCAACTACCAATCCATCGGCTCGGGTGGCGGCATCAAGCAGATCAAGGCCGCCACCGTGACGTTTGGCGCCACGGATGCCCCGCTCAAGGAAAAGGAACTCCAGGAAGCCGGGCTCGAACAATGGCCGATGGTGATGGGCGGCATCGTGCCGGTCGTGAACCTCGACGGCATCAAGTCGGGCGACATCACGCTCGACGGCGCGACGCTGGCGCAGATCTTCCTCGGCACCATCAAGAGCTGGAACGACCCGGCGATCGCCAAGCTGAACCCCGGCGCCAAGCTCCCCGACCAGGCGATCGCCGTTGTTCACCGCTCCGATGGTTCGGGCACGACGTTCAACTTCACCAACTACCTGTCCAAGGTGTCGCCCGACTGGAAAGCCAAGGTCGGCGAGAACACCGCCGTGGAATGGCCGGGCGGGATCGGCGCCAAGGGCAACGAGGGTGTGGCCAACAATGTCGCCAACACCAAGGGCTCGGTCGGCTATGTCGAATATGCCTACGCCAAGCAGAACAACCTAACCTTCACCAAGATGATCAACAAGGACGGCAAGACGGTCTCCCCCACGGTGCCGGCCTTCCAGGCGGCGGCGGCCAGCGCCGATTGGGCCAACGCTCCCGGCTTCTACCAGATCCTGACCGACGAACCGGGGGCCGAGTCCTGGCCGCTGACGGCCGCGACTTTCATCCTGATGCACAAGCAGCCCAAGGACGCGGCGGCGAGCGGCGAGGCCCTGAAGTTTTTCGACTGGGCCTTCACCAACGGCGCCAAGGATGCCGAGGCGCTCGACTACATTCCCATGCCCGACAAGGTCGTGACCTTGATCCGCAAGGCGATCGAGACCGACATCAAGGGCGCCGACGGCAAGCCCGTCATGCCGATGGGCAAGTAAGACGCGCGAAGCCTGGTGGGGGGTGGTTTTTTGCCCCCTGTCTGGCCCATGCCGGTTGGTTGACGCCTGCGCTTCGGTTCGAAGTCCGGGCGGGCCGACATGCCCTTAAGTCGCCGTTGCCACGACCGAACGCGTCCGACCCGACCGGGTCACTTCAAGCCAAGTGAGGCGATGTGGCCGATATCGCATTCGAGCAGACAACAGCGACAGCCAGCCGGACGCCGGGCAGCCGCACCAGCCGGCGCCGTCTCGATCGGTTCGACCGGGGCTTCGCGGTCCTTACACAGGCCGCCGCCATCGCGGTGTTGCTGATCCTCGCCGGGGTGCTGTTTTCCCTCCTCAGGGGGTCCTGGCTGGCGTTCAGCACCTTCGGGTTCGGCTTCCTCATCGACCAGAGCTGGAATCCCGTCACCGACCGTTATGGCGCGGCGGCGGCGATCTTTGGCACGGTCGTCACAGCGGTGATCGCCATGGTGATGGCGGTTCCGGTGGGGCTCGGCATCGCGGTCTTCCTCACGGAAATCTGCCCCTACGCGCTGCGGCGCCCCCTGGGCATCGCCATCGAGCTGCTGGCCGGCATCCCGAGCATCATTTACGGCATCTGGGGCCTGTTCGTGTTCGCGCCGTTCGTGCAAACCCGCATCGAGCCGGCGCTGATCGCCACCTTCGGCCACTTGCCGGTTCTGTCGGACGTGTTCGCCGGCCCGCCCTACGGCATCGGCGTCTTCACCGCCGGGGTCATCCTGGGCATCATGGTGCTGCCCTTCGTCACCTCCGTGTCACGCGACGTTTTCGAAACCGTGCCGCCCGTCCTGAAGGAGGCCGCCTATGGTATCGGCAGCACCCGCTGGGAAGTGATCCGCAACGTGGTGATCCCGTATACCCGCACCGGCGTGGTCGGCGGCGTGATGCTCGGCCTCGGACGGGCGCTCGGCGAGACCATGGCGGTTACCTTCGTGATCGGCAATGCCCACAAGATTTCGGCGTCGATCCTCGCACCCGGCACCACGATCTCGGCCTCCATCGCCAACGAGTTCACTGAGGCGGTGGGCGACCTTTACACCTCCTCGCTGATCGCCCTCGGCCTCATCCTGTTCGTGATCACCTTCGTGGTGCTGGCCTTTGCGCGGTTGATGCTGATGCGGATCGACCGCCGCAAGGGAGCCTGACGCCATGGAGCCCACCAAGCTGTCCACCCTGCCCGGATCCCGCGAGCCCTCCGCCCTGCAGGCCGCCCGCAAGCGCCGAAGCGCCATCTGGCTATTCTTCTGCTGCCTCGCCACCGCCTTCGGCCTGACATGGCTGGTGCTGATCCTGGGCAGCTTGTTCTGGAACGGGTTCAGCGGCTTGTCGGGCGACGTGTTCACGCAGATGACGCCGCCCCCTGGCAGCGCGGGCGGCCTGCTCAACGCCGTCTATGGAAGCGTCGTGATGACGGGCCTCGGCGTGCTGGTGGGAACCCCGATCGGCATCTTGGCCGGCACCTACATGGCCGAATATGGTCGCTACGCGCGGTTGACCGTGGTGGTGCGCTTCATCAACGACATCCTGCTCAGCGCGCCGTCCATCATCATCGGCCTGTTCGTTTACGAGATCCTGGTCGCCCCGATGGGGCATTTCTCAGGCATCGCCGGGGCCGTCGCACTGGCCTTCATCGTTGTGCCGATCGTGGCCCGCACCACCGAGGACATGCTGCTTCTCGTGCCTAACCCCTTGCGCGAGGCGGCGAGCGCCATGGGGCTGCCCCGCGCCCACGTGATCCTGAAGGTCGCCTACAAGGCCGCCCGCGCCGGCATGATCACCGGCGTCCTGCTCGCGGTTGCCCGGGTCAGCGGCGAAACCGCGCCGCTGCTGTTCACGGCGCTGAACAACCAGTTCTGGAGCCAGGACCTCAACGCGCCGATGGCCAGCCTGCCGACCGTGATCTTCCAGTTCGCGCTGAGCCCCTACAAGGAATGGCAGGGCCTGGCCTGGACGGGCGCCCTCATCATCACGCTAACCGTCCTGACGCTGAGCATCACCGCGCGCGTCCTCGGGGCGACGAGGATTTCCAAATGAGCGCCGTCGTCCCGTCCCTCCCCAACCTGCCCGTCAAGGTGGCTATCAAGAACCTCAGCTTCTTTTACGGCGACACGGTCGCGCTGAAAAAGGTGTCGCTGCCGCTTTATGCCAATTCGGTGACGGCCTTCATCGGCCCGTCGGGCTGCGGGAAGTCAACGCTGCTGCGGGTGCTGAACCGGATGTACGACCTTTATCCCCGCCAGCGGGCGGAAGGCGAGGTCCTGCTCGACAACGTCAACATCCTCGATCCCGCCCAGGACCTCAACGCCCTGCGCTCCCGCGTCGGCATGGTGTTCCAAAAACCAACGCCGTTTCCCATGTCGATCTACGACAACATCGCGTTCGGCATAAAGCTCTTCGAGCGCCTGCCCAAGAGCGAGCTCGACGGCAGGGTCGAAAAGGCGCTGCGCGGGGCCGCCCTGTGGAACGAGGTCAGCGGCAAGCTGGGGGCGAGCGGCCTCAGTCTGTCGGGCGGCCAGCAGCAGCGGCTCTGCATCGCCCGCACCGTCGCCATCAGCCCGGAGGTGATCCTGCTCGACGAGCCCTGCTCGGCGCTGGATCCGATCTCCACCGCCCGCGTCGAGGAACTCATCGACGAGTTGAAGCTGCAGTTCACCATCGTGATCGTGACGCACAGCATGCAGCAGGCCGCCCGCGTGTCGGACCGCACCGCCTTCATGTACCTCGGTGAACTGATCGAATTCGACGAGACGAAAAAGGTGTTCACCTCGCCGGCCAAGCAGCAGACGCAAGATTACGTCACCGGCCGCTTCGGCTAACCGCCACCCGGCCTCCCTCCATCGAACGCGCAGGCACGAGGACATCATGGCCGAGCACATCGTCTCCGCTTACAACAAAGAACTCGAAGTCCTCGGCCGCAAGATCGCCGAAATGGGCGGCATCGCCGAGCGAATGCTGTCGGACGCCATGGACGCGCTGTCGGCCGTCGACGTCGACCTCGCCCGCTCGGTGATCGCCATGGATATCCGGCTCGACATCCTGCAGCGGGAAATCGAGGATAGCGCGATCCTCACGATCGCCCGACGTCAGCCCATGGCGCTCGACCTGCGCGAGATCGTCGCCGCCATCCGGGTTTCGGGCGACCTCGAACGGGTGGGTGACCTTGCCAAGAACATCTCGGCGCGGGTGCTCAAGATCGCCTCGGAGCCCCGGCTGCCGCGGGCCATCATCGGCCTGAAGCACATGAACGAGATTGCCGCCACCCAACTCAAGGACGTGCTCGACGCCTACGCGCAGCGCGACGTCGAAAAGGTGCAGGCGGTGTGGAAGCGCGACGCCGACCTCGACGCCCTTGAGGATTCCGTGTTCCGGGACCTCCTCACCTTCATGATGGAGGACCCGCGCAACATCTCCTTCTGCGCCCACCTCCTGTTCTGCTCGAAAAACATCGAGCGGGTGGGCGACCACACCACCAACATCGCCGAAACCGTCTTCTACCTCGTCACCGGCGAGTCCCTGCCGATGGACCGGCCAAAGGGTCGGGTCAACGGCTTGAAGCTGGACAACGAAGCGCCGGAAACGACGATCTGAGGGCCGGCCGCCTGATCCCGATGGCCGAACACCGGGGCCATGACGCGAGGGACGAAGGATGAGCAGCACGCAAGGCGCCGCCCGGGACGGCCGCGTGGGCACCGCCCCCCACATCCTGGTGGTGGAGGATGAACAGGCCCTCGCCCTGCTGCTATCCTACAACCTCGAAGCCGAGGGCTTCACGGTCGAGCGAGCGGAGCGCGGCGACGAGGCGGAACTGCGCTTGAGCGAGACGCCGCCTGACCTCGTGATCCTGGATTGGATGCTGCCGGGCGTGTCGGGTCTCGAAATCTGCCGGCGCCTGCGCGCCCGCGAAGCCACCCGCACCCTCCCGGTCATCATGCTGACGGCGCGGGGCGAGGAAGGCGAACGGGTGCGCGGCCTTTCGGTCGGGGCGGACGATTACGTGGTCAAGCCCTTCTCGGTCCCCGAACTCATGGCGCGGGTCCGCTCGCTGCTGCGCCGCTCCAAGCCCGAGCGGCTCGCCAGCCGGCTGGTGGCGGGCGACCTCGACCTCGACCGGGAAACCCGCCGGGTGCGGCGGGGCGGGCGCGACGTCCACCTCGGGCCGACCGAGTTCCGGCTGCTGGAATACCTCATGGAACGGCCCGGCCGGGTGCTGTCCCGCTCGCAACTGCTCGACGGCGTTTGGGGCCTGTCGGTTGAGATCGACGAGCGGACCGTGGACGTCCACGTCGGTCGCCTCCGGAAATCCTTGTCGCGCGCGGCCGAGCGCGACCCGCTGCGGACGGTGCGCGGTTCCGGCTACGCTTTCGACGAAACCTTTGGCAAGCCGTAAGGGCGCGCGAGAAGCCGGGCGCCTACAGCGTCCTGCGCACGCCCCAGCCGGCCAGCACGGCGCCCATCTCGTCCGCCACAAAGAAACGCGCCTCGTCGACCTCGTAGCCGGAGGCGAGCAGGTCGTCGTAATCGGTCAACGTGTGGCGCACATAGGCGACGAGCGAGAGCCAGGCCGCCTCCTCCGGAGAGGCTTTGTTTAAGGTGCGGCTCGCGGCCGCATGGTCGAGAACGGCCTCGCGCTCGAAACCCGGCATGCGCGGGGCGAGCCGCCCCAGCGCGTCCTCGATCGTCCGGCGGTCGAGCTTCGGCATCGCATGCACCAGAGTGGGTCGGGACGGTCGGCGGGCCATGCCAAGTTTGTAGACGACTGCGGGGTATGAATTGCAATCTGCCGTCGGGGTCAATGGAGACCGATGGCTGGTCGAGCGATTTGGAAGGCGAAGCCCATGTTTCAGCATGACATGATCGTCATCGGGAGCGGTCCATCCGGGCGGCGCGCGGCCGTGCAGGCCGCCAAGCTCGGCAAATCGGCCCTGGTGGTGGAAAAGGGGCGACGCGTCGGCGGCGTTTCGGTTCACACCGGGACGATCCCCTCGAAGACCCTGCGGGAAACCGTGCTGAACTTATCAGGCTGGCGCGAGCGCGGGTTCTACGGCCGGTCCTACAGGGTCAAGCAGAACATCGACGCCAACGACCTCATGAAGCGGCTGCACCAGACGCTGGACCACGAGGTCGAAGTTCTCGAACACCAGTTCAGCCGCAACGCCGTCAGGACCGTGCGGGGCGAGGCCCGCTTCATCGACCCCCACACCGTGGAGGTGATCTCGGAGGCGGGCGAAAAGACCACGCATTCGGGGGCGCACCTGCTGATCGCCTGCGGGACCCGGCCCTTCCGCCCCGATTACGTGCCGTTCAACGGCACCAGCGTGTTCGACAGCGACGAGATCATCGAACTCAGCAGGCTACCCCGAAGCCTGACGGTGATCGGCGCGGGGGTGATCGGCGTCGAATACGCCACGATCTTCTCCGCGCTCGACGTCGCCGTCACGCTGATCGAGCCACGCCCGACCTTTCTCGATTTCGTCGACAAGGAATTGATCGAGGAATTCGTGCACGACCTGCGGGACCGCAACGTCGCGTTGCGGCTCGGCTCGGCGGTGACCTCGATCGAGGTGCGGGAAGGCGGCAGCGTGGTCACCAAGCTCGCCAACGGGCGCAACGTCACCTCCGATACCCTGTTGTTCGCGGCCGGTCGGGTCGGGTCCACCGACGCGCTGAACCTGGAAGCCGCCGGGGTGTCCTGCGATCACCGGGGCCGCATCGCGGTTGACGCCAAGACCCTGCAGACCGGTGTCCCGCACATCTACGCGGCCGGCGACGTGATCGGCTTCCCGAGCCTGGCGTCGACCTCCATGGAGCAGGGACGGTTGGCGAGTTGCCACGCCTTCGGGCTCGCCCCGCCCGCCCCACCCGAATACTTTCCCTACGGGATCTATTCGGTGCCGGAGATATCAACCGTCGGCCTCAACGAGGAGGAAGTTCGCAAGCGCGACATCGCTTACGAATGCGGCATCGCGCGGTTTCGTGAAACCTCGCGCGGGCACATCATGGGCCTCGATTCGGGGATGATGAAGATGATCTTCTCCATCGAGACCCGCCGCCTGCTCGGCGTGCACATCGTCGGAGAAGGCGCGACCGAACTCATCCACATCGGCCAAGCCGTGCTCAACCTCAAAGGCACGATCGACTACTTCATCGAGAACTCGTTCAACTATCCGACGCTCGCCGAGGCCTACAAGATCGCGGCGCTCGACGCCTGGAACCGGTTGTCGCGAACTTGATGTTCTGGCAGCCCGTCCGGGGTTAACCCTTCGCGGGCGCCGATGCCGATGAGCCGCAGGGATGACCCAAATGGCCGCATGGTGAAATCACCGTAAGTCGCGGCTCAACGAAACGGCCGTCTTCGTCGTTGTCCATCATCTGCAATCGGTAGCGAGCGGAACAATGATGAGAGCTTCAGTCGTGTTAGCCGGCCTCGTGCTCGGCGTAGTGCCAGCCCTGGCGCAAACGCCCGCCTCCGGAGGCACCTCGGGCGCCGGCGCGAGCCAGGGCGGTTCGGGCGCGCCAGGCAGCGGAACGGGTGTTCCCGGCGCCATCACGGGAAATCAGACCGCGACAGGAATCGGAACCAGCGCCACCTCCACCAATGCCCCGAGGGTCGCTCACCGCGCGGGAGATGGCGGACCGACAACCGGAAAGCGCCGGAGCAGGACGCACCGTCACTGATCAACCCCACGCTTTCTTGGACATGACGCTGGTTTCTTGCGACGTGATGGGACGGAGCTGGCAACTCCGTCCCTGTCGTCTGGTCCAATCACCGGCATCGCTTTCGGCTCGAGGCTGGTCGGAAGCGCCAGCACGATTGTCTTAAGCTCCGGCTCGGACAGGAGCGGAGCCGCCGCCTCGGGTGAGAACCACCGTGTTTCGCGCTGCGACCTTTCGGGCCATTTCTTTAACTGCCGTTCCACCCGCATGGCGAACACGGTCACTTCGCAGTCGATGGGCCGTTCGTCCTCGATGAATTTGGAATAGCGATAGCGGCCCAGGGACTTCTTGCCGAAGATCTTCCCGCGGAGGCCCGCTTCTTCATAGGCTTCCACCATGGCGACTTGGCGGGGCTTCAATTTCTCGATCGGCCATCCCTTGGGGATGATCCAGCGCCCCGTGTCGCGAGAGGTGATCAGCATCACCTCGAGCTTGTCGTCGAACCACCGGAACGGCAGAGCCCCGTATTGTCGGGCCATGTGCTTTTTCGGCAGCTTGGCCATCGACACCCGGTTCCCCTTGTTCGACGTCGAAGCGTCGTGCCGGCGGTCAAATCAACCCATGGCCGATCGGCGGTGTGGGTTTGCCATCTTGGAGCGTGAACTGTTCCTGCCCAACCCGTCGACGCGATGACCTCCCGGCACCGTCCGGGAGGTCGCGCTTTCACCGCGCGGCGGTGTCAGTCCTTGACGTCGTACATCTTGGAGCAGGCGGCACTGACCTGGGACCGCTTGGCCGTCATGCAGGCCTTTGTCTTGTCGAGATCGGGGATCGTGTCGGCGCAAAGCTTCTGGACGTCACCGGCGCAGGCGGCCTCTTGCCGATCCTGCAGCGTCTGTTCCTTGAAGACAGCGAACGCTCCCGTCGGAATGGAGCACATCAAGACGGCGGCAAGCAGGAATCGGTTCATCACGGCATTTCCCTCGTTCTTCTTTGAACGTCACAGCGATGGCTTTGATCCAACTTGAACCCGCTCAACCCTGCCGACGCCCTTAATCGCCCTCCGACGCCTTAACGCGGGGTGAATAGGCGCACCGGCGTTTCGCCAAGTCCACCATCCTGCGCCCAAGGAGGACGGCTTTCCGTGATCGCGGCCTGGATCGCGGCTTGATCGTGGCCGGAAGATCATCGAAAAGCCGAACTGCCGGTTCAAGAACGATCGGTCAACCCGTGGATCGATCCCATGTCGTTTTCTGTCCCGCGCGCCGCCGCCGTTGCGCTTGCCGCCTTGCTTCCCTTGTCGGCGATCCTGGTTCCCGTAGCGGCGGTGCCATTCGAGGCCCGCGCCGCCGCATTGGAACGCACCGCGCAGTACCAGCCGCCCGGGAGCATCGCCGACCAGGGTGACGAGGGGCCCGAAGATAACGTCGAGCCCTCCGCCATGGTGGTCCGGGTGGGGCGGCTCGAAAACCAGATCCGCGCGCTCACGGGCCAGATCGAGCAGTTGCAGAACCAGAACAAACGGCTGGCCGACGATCTGCGCAAGATGCAGGGCGACGTCGATTTTCGTTTCCAGGACCTCCAGCGGGGAAGCGCCCCAGCCCAGCCGCGCCCCAGCCAGCCACAACGCCGAGGCGACGCGTCCCCCGCAACACCGGACGCCCCCGGCCCAGCCGTGGCGATCGTGACACCGGCCGACATCGCGACCGATCCCGCGACATCGACCCCCGGGCGCCGGACCGGGCGGAGCACGGGCGACGCCTTCGACCCCGATGCCCAACCCACGGCGCCCGGGAGCCCCAGGCCGCTGGGAAGCACACCGCCCAGTCAGCCCCTGGCGTCGCGCCCGACGGTGGCGTCAGCCGAACCGCACGGGCCACTCGACCTGATGCAGCGCCAGCGCAACCTCGCGGGCACGCCAAACGCCATCGACGAACCGCCGGACGCTCTGCCGCCCGTGATCGCCGCCCCATCGGCCGCGCGCCCGGCCACAAGTCCGACCACCTCCGTGGCGAGCCTCGTCCCCGGGGGAACCCGTGAAGAGTTCGACGCCGACCTCGGCCTGTACAAGCAGGGTCAGTTCGATGGCGCGGCGACCGGCTTGCGAAGTTTCGTGGACAAATACCCCAAGGACAAGCTGGTCCCGGAGGCCGTCTACCTCACTGGCGAAAGCTACTCCAAGCTCGGGCGGCATCGGGAAGCCGCCGAACAGTTTCTGAAGGTGTCGACCGAATACGGCAAATCGGGCCGTGCCCCCGACGCCCTGCTCCGCCTCGGCATGTCGCTGGGGGCCTTGGGCGCCAAGGACCAGGCCTGCGCGACCTTCGAGGAGGTCAACAAACGTTATCCGGCGGCTTCGGGCGACGTGAAGGCCGGCGTCGACCGTGAATTGAGGCGGTCGCGCTGCCGCACCGATGGATGAGGCTCGCGACACGCCATCCATCGTAACGCCGAAGGAGTTCGCCGCTCTCCTGTATTCCTGCCTGACCGAGCGGGCGACGGGGATCGTGCTCGCTGTGTCGGGCGGGCCGGATTCGATCTGCCTCATGGGGCTGTGCGCTCGCCTGCGTGGCCAGGGTGGCTGGCCAGCCTTCACCGTCGCCACCGTCGATCATGGCCTCCGGGCCGGCGCACGGGACGAGGCGCTCTTCGTGGAGGCGGAGGCCCGGGCCGCAGGCCTGCCTGTCCAGGTTCTCGCCTGGAACGGGCCGAAGCCGTCGCGGGCCATTCAGGAAAGGGCGCGAGAAGCCCGATACGGGCTGCTGACAGGATCCTGCCGCGCCATTGGTGCGTCGCACCTGGTCACCGCCCACACGCTCGATGATCAGGCCGAGACGCTGCTGTTCCGGCTGACGCGCGGCACCGGCACGGCCGGGCTGGCGGGGATGGACGCCCGGACTCGTCGTGACGGCATCATCCACCTGCGGCCCTTGCTCGCCGTTCCGAAAGCCCGCCTGCTCGCCACCTGCGCCCAGGCGGGATGGGCCTTCCGCGACGATCCGTCGAACCGCGACCCGCGTTTCGCGCGCAGCCGGATGCGAAGGCTCCTGCCCGCCTTGGCGGCCGAGGGCCTGACGGCGGAGCGGTTCGCCGCACTGGCGAACCGCGTCGCTCGCGCCGACGCCGCGCTGCGTCGGGGTGCTGACGACCTTAGCGGCATGTGCGACATGGACCGCCCGCCCGCCGGCGTTCGTTTCGACGGTCGGCAGTTGGCGGCCGCGCCGCGGGAACTGATGATCCGTGTCCTCGGGGTGGCCATCGAGCGGTTGACCGGCCGGCACGGCCGGCACGGCCGGCTCGAACGCCTGGAACGGCTGGTGGGCGACGTCGGCACGGCCGTCGAGCGAGGAGCGCCGCTCAAGCGGACCCTTGGCGGCGTTCTGGTCGCCGTGTCGGACGAGGGCCTGATCACGCTCGCGCCGGAGCCACGACGGCGAAGCCCGATACCCGACACGGACAGCCCGGCCCCGAGGCAAATTGCGCCATCGTGGCGGGAACACCCCGCTTCCCTTGGCAAGGGGGAGCACGAGCCTTACATTGCCTGATGACAGAACAGGCTTTCGAGCGCCTTTTCGAGCTGCTCGATGTGTTCGGGTGGACAGGAAACGCCCGGGAACGTTCGGTTGAAGCATGATGTCGCCGAAAAGGTCGGTCAACTTATCCGGTGCATGCTTCGCGCGTAATCGGCCATTTTCCCCTTCGTGGGGTCAACGTTTCACGGGTCCGAAATGAATCCGAACTTCCGGAACTTCGCCCTTTGGGTGATCATATTCCTGCTTGTGGTCGCTTTGGTGCTGTTGTTCCAAAATCCCGGACAGCGGTCGCAAACCCAGGAGGTCACGTTCAGCCAGTTGCTGAACGAGGTCGATGGGGGCCGGGTGCGCGAGGTGACGATCGCCGGGGCGGAAATTTCCGGTCACTTCAACGACGGCCGTTCCTTCTCGACCTACGCGCCGAATGATCCGACGCTCGTCCAGAACCTTTACAAGAAGAACGTCCAGATCACTGCGAAGCCGCCTTCGGACGGTAACTCCTGGCTAGTCACCTTGCTGGTCAATGGTTTGCCGCTGCTCGCCTTCATCGGCATCTGGATCTTCATGTCGCGGCAGATGCAGGGGGCCGGCGGCAAGGCCATGGGGTTCGGAAAATCCAAGGCCAAACTCCTGACCGAGGCGCACGGACGCGTGACCTTCGAGGATGTCGCCGGCGTCGACGAAGCTAAGGACGACCTTCAGGAGATCGTCGAATTCCTCCGCGACCCGCAGAAGTTCCAGCGCCTCGGTGGCCGGATCCCGCGCGGCGTCCTGCTCGTCGGCCCCCCCGGCACAGGTAAGACGCTTCTGGCGCGCGCCATCGCCGGCGAGGCCAGCGTGCCGTTCTTCACCATCTCGGGTTCGGATTTCGTGGAAATGTTCGTGGGCGTTGGCGCGAGCCGGGTCCGCGACATGTTCGAACAGGCCAAGAAGAACGCGCCCTGCATCATTTTCATCGACGAGATCGACGCGGTTGGCCGGCATCGCGGTGCGGGCCTGGGTGGCGGCAACGACGAGCGCGAGCAAACCCTTAACCAGCTCCTAGTGGAGATGGACGGCTTCGAGGCCAACGAGGGCATCATCCTGATCGCGGCGACCAACCGCCCCGACGTTCTCGACCCGGCGCTGCTTCGTCCCGGCCGGTTCGATCGTCAGATCGTGGTGCCGAACCCGGACGTGATCGGGCGCGAGCGGATTTTGAAGGTACACGTCCGCAAGGTTCCCTTGTCGCCCGACGTCGATTTGAAAACAGTTGCGCGGGGCACACCGGGCTTCTCGGGTGCGGATCTCATGAACCTCGTCAATGAATCCGCGTTAATGGCGGCGCGACGTGGCAAGCGCATCGTCACGATGGCGGAGTTCGAGGACGCCAAGGACAAGATCATGATGGGAGCCGAGCGCCGCACCCTCGTGATGACCGAGCAGGAAAAGCAACTCACCGCCTACCACGAGGGTGGTCACGCGATCGTTGCAATCAGTGTGCTGGCCACGGATCCCGTCCACAAGGCGACCATCATCCCACGCGGCCGCGCCCTCGGTATGGTGATGCAGCTGCCCGAGCGCGATAAGCTGTCGATGAGCTTCGAGCAGATGACGTCCCGACTCGCGATCCTGATGGGTGGCCGGGTGGCCGAGGAACTCATATTCGGCAAGGACAAGGTGACCTCCGGTGCCCAGTCGGACATTGAACAGGCCACCAAGCTGGCGCGCGCCATGGTGACCCGTTGGGGCTTTTCCAACGAACTCGGCACCGTGATGTATGGCGAGAACCAGGAGGAAGTGTTCCTGGGCTATTCCATGGGCAAGCAGAACAACATCTCCGAGGCGACCTCGCAAAAGATCGACTCGGAGGTGAGGCGTTTGGTGGAAAACGGTCTGTCGGAAGCCACGGAAATCCTGACGCGCCGCCGGGAGGACCTCGAGTCGCTTGCCAAGGGTCTGCTGGAGTATGAGACGCTTTCGGGCGACGAGATCATCGGTCTTCTGAAAGGTCGCCTTCCGGTTCGCGAGACGGGTGACGATCCGGCCCCGCCCCGTGCTTCCCCCGTGCCGAACGTCGGCAAGGGTCGGCCAAAGTCGGGACCGGAAACGGGGTTGGAGCCGCAGCCGCAGGCTTAATGGTCCGATGTTCCTGAGTGCCATAAGGCCCGGCGAAGCTCGCCGGGCCTTTTTCTTGGCTGCTATGAAACCCTGTTTGCTTTTTTTGAGAGCCCCTGCTTTGGGCAAACCCCCGCTTCCCGCGAAAAAGGCCGATGCTCAACGTCACTTACATCTGGCTGATACGCGGGTTGTCACCAGATTGGCTGCTGTTCTGGCCGGGATTGCGAAGCGGAGCAGCGGGCTGAACAACGGCATCCCAACCGCCGGCGGGCGGCGTCACGTCGTTGGCGGCGGGGTTGGCTGGCGTGGCGTGAAAGGCTTGGACGGCGTCCTTGGCATCGACCAGGGTTTTGGCATCGAGCCGGCCAGCGACCTCGTCCCGCTTCTTGGCGGCATCCTCGTCACCCTGCGCGGCCGCGACGGCAAACCATGTGTAGGACTGCCCCAGGTTCTGCTCGATGCCCAGACCACGCGCGTAAAGAATCGCTAGGTTGAATTGGCTGTCGCGGACGCCCATCTGGCTCGCCTTGGCGAACCATGTGGCGGCCTTGGTGTAATCGGACTTGCCGCCTGCCCCTTCGGCCGAGATGACCGCGAGGTTGTGCATGGCTCGCACGTTGCCGAGGTCGGCCGCCTTTGAATACCAAGTCGTCGCGGCCGTGAGATCTTTGGCGACTCCCAATCCTTTTTCATAAAGCGAGCCGAGCCGGTAGGCGGCTGGCGCGAGGTCCTGTTTGGCGGCTTTTTCCAGCCAGGTGACGCTGGCCTTGGCGTCGCGGGCGACACCCCGACCTTCGGCGAAGCGCAGGCCGATCTCATATTGCGCCGACGCGTTGCCGTTGTTGGCCATGTCGCGAAGGCGGGCCGGAAGCGCCGCGAAAGCCACGGCTGGGTCGGCGCTGGCGGGACGTCTGGCCGTCATGGTGGGGGCCATCCCAAGAGCCAGGGTCGGCAGGGGCTTGACGGACGGCGTGGAAGCAGGCTCGGCAACGTCCTTGCTGCCGGACGCCGCCGCGGTATCGCTGCCCTGCACCGCCGGTGTGGGCTGGGTCGCCGTGTCTGTCTTGGCGACTGACGCGTTCTGGTTGCCAGGAGCCGTGGCCGTTGGGTCCACGGCGGGAGCGGCGGCCGTCGTCGTGGGTGCGGCGGCGACCGCGATGTCCTGCGCGGCCTCGGTCCCGGCGTCCATACGGCTCAGCCGAGCGACCTGCAAGGCGCCGACCAGGAGAACCAGCCCGGCGAGGCCGAGCAGCAAGGGGCGACGCTGGGTCCGGCTGAACAGCTTGCCGAAGCCGGACGACACGCCTTTGGCGCTCGTCACCGTCGACGCGCCCACCCGGGGCGAGGCGGCCCGCGAGGCGGCCGCCTGGGCGGCCCGTCGCGCGGCCGCGATGTAATGATGGGGGTCGGTCTTGATCGCCGGCGCGTTAGGCGCCTTGCTGCCGTTGACCTCAGGCCCAACGGTTCGCGACCGAGGGGCGCCGCCCGGCTCCAAGGGGAAATCGGCGTCGGGCAGGTCGCCCAGAACGTCTTCGACGACCGCGTCCGGCAGGGGCTGCGGGGCGCGGGCGGCCTTGAAGAACGCCGGTCCTGGCTCGGCCGCACGCTGGCTCGGGGTGCCGGATCGCGTGGTGGCGCCGTCCACCATGGCCGACTCGATGGCCAAACGATCCCTCGTGCCCTCGCCGACCCGTCCATCCGGTTCCAGCGAGATCAGCCGGGCGACGACCTTCTCAAGGGTCTGGTTGAGGGTTCCCAGCATGGCGTGAAGCCGCTGGTCCGACGTGTCGCGCATGGTTCGGAACTGCGCCAGTTCCTGCGACAACAGGCCTTGCGGCAGGTCGGCCACTGCGCCCTGCTCGGCCACGAGGCTCCGCAAGGTGTCCCGTGCGGCCGTGCGGGCCGCCCCTTCCACGGCGTTGACCGTCGCTTCCCGTGTTTCCTCCATCTGGGAGAACAGTTCGCTCAGGGATTGCTCGATCGCCACGATCCCCGTCAGGCCGGCGTCGCTGCGATCGATGCGGCCGGCCAGCGCGCCGATCTGGTGACGCAGTTCGTCCCAAACTTCGGACCCGGCCTGCGGGCGTTGCGCGTCGTCGAGCTTGCTGGCGAGAGAAGCCAGCATGGGCCCGATGGCTTGCAGATCGAGCGAATGCTGCCCGACCACGTCGACCTTTCCAATAAGGGATTGGACCATGGTTTCGAGTGGCGCCAGGGCCACCGAGGCGTTTTCCGGGAGAACGGTCACGCGGGCGGCGAGGGTTTGCTGGACCTGGTCGATCCGGCTGGACAGCCGGTCGATCGCGCTTGACGTCAGGTCCTCCGCGGCGGCCTGATCGATCTTGGCCGCCAACGCGTCGATCCGCACGCCGAGGTCGCCCAGCGCCACGTCCGGAACGTTCAGACCGATGCTCGAACCCGCTTGCGGCGGGAGGGACGGAGCGCGTTCGACCGCCTCGTCGACGGGGTTGAATGGCTCGATCGCCACATCCGGCGCCGACCTGTGGACGGGTGCGACGTCGCTCGACGCATCAACGTCCAAAATGGCCTGACGCTTGATGATGGTATCGACCGCCAGACGGAAAGGCTCCGGGAACGCCTCCATCGAGCGCCGGCGCTTGACGGGATTCGTTGATTGCGGACCCTCAGCCATCGCCGGTGTGGTAGTGGGCTCCGATGCCGCGTCGCTGGCCTGCGACGGCCGATCGGGCGCGCCGGGTGGCCGGTCGAGCGCGCGGAACAGGGCATTCAGCTTCGCCTCGACCTT